>NZ_JBEOWK010000023.1:0-153387 GCF_040295985.1 Streptosporangium sp. NPDC002524
ACGGTGGCGGTGGTGGTGCCGTCGCCCGCGACGTCGTCGGTCTTCTTGGCGACTTCCTTGACGAGCTCGGCCCCGATCTTCTCCCACGGGTCCTCGAGCTCGATCTCCTTGGCGATGGAGACACCATCGTTGGTGATGGTGGGGGCGCCCCACTTCTTCTCCAGCACGACGTTACGGCCCTTGGGGCCGAGGGTCACCTTGACGGCGTCCGCGAGCTGGTTCATGCCACGCTCGAGACCGCGCCGGGCGTCCTCGTTAAACGCGATCATCTTCGACGTCATTCCTGCTCCTGATTCTCGATGGCTCTCAAATGCTCTTGATGGTTCTCGACGGTTCTTAACGAGGTTCTCCGGGACGGCGCCCGCGACGGACGGCCCACCGGCGGGCGGCCGACCCGCCGAAGGACCTCGCCGTCCCGGCACACGCCATGGGGTTGGCACTCTCCAGGCGTGAGTGCCAGGCGCTCCACCGCACTCTACTCACAACTTGCGTGTCACGCACATAGTGCGCGCTACGCAATGTCGATAGGATTGCCGCGTGAACGACGAAGCGATGGACCTCCGGGCACGCAACAGCCAGGCCACCCGGGAGGCGATCGGCCACGCCGCGCTGCGCCTGGCCATCGAGCAGGGCCCCAACGGGCTGGCCCTCGTCCGCGTCCACGACATCGCCACGGCCGCGGGGGTCTCGCCCCGCACCTACAACAACTACTTCTCCAGCAGGGCCGAGGCGATCTGCGCCTTCCAGGCCGACCAGTCCAGGCGCGTGGGGCAGGCACTGCGCTCGCGGCCCGCCGACGAGCCGCTCGGCCGGGCCGTCGTCGCGGCCGTGATCGAGCTCTACACCGACCCGGAGCCCGACAAGGCCGGCCTGCGCATGATCATGTCGACGCCCGAGCTGGAGGGCGAGGCGCTGAGGGCGTTCACCATGGCGGAGGGGCCGCTCGCCGAGGCGATCGCGGCGCGCACCGGCACCGACCCCGGGCGCGACCTGTTCCCCGCCGTCACGGCCGCCGCGGTCGCCGGTGCCATCCGCGTGGCGGGTCGGCACTGGCTGGAGCCCGGCAACACCGAGTCCTTCGCCACCACGCTGCGCCGCGCCCTGTCCTGCGTCCTGCCCGTCGCGCCGCCCGAAGGCCCGCTCGGTCGCTGACCACCGACACCGGATCCACCACCCCGGACGTCGAGACTGGGCCGACGTCCCGGCGCTCTGCGCTCGGTTCGACATCCCGATCCCCGAGGACTACCGGCGGTTCCGGTAGCGGTCTCCCGGTCCCGGCGCCGTGACCACGTACGTTCACCGGATTGGGTGATCACACGGTAGCTGTCCGCGTCCCCGGCGTCGGGCGGCCAGGAGGCCGGACGGGCTCGCCGGACCGTCAGGCGGACCCCTTGGTGGCGAACGGGCCATGGCCCTCGAACGCCTCGGCGGCGAAGCGCTCGCCGATCCTGCGGTGACCGGCGGCGTCCGGGTGGAGCTCGTCGGGCAGCGGCAGCTCGGCGTGGTCGGCCTCGCCGTACAGGGTGCGGCCGTCCAGGTAGTGCAGGTTCGGGTCGTCCCGGTTCGCGATGAGACGGGCGAGCTCGTCGCGGATGACGGTGAGCGTGAGGCGTCCGTCCACGGTGTCCGGCGAGGTGGCCACGGAGCGGAACGTCAGCCGCCCGCCGTCGAAGTGCGCCACGATGGGGCCGGGGGTGTCCTCCAGGAAGGGACACAGGATCGGCGAGACGACCAGCAGGGGCGCGCCGGGGTGACCTTCGCGGATGGTGTCGAGGAAGCCGTGCACCGCGGGGCCGAAGGCGCGCAGGCGCATCAGGTCGTGGTTGACCAGGTTGATGCCGATCTTGACGCTGATCAGGTCGGCGGGGGTGTCGCGCATGGCGCGGGCGGTGAACGGGTCGAGCAGGGCGTTGCCGCCCAGGCCCAGGTTGACCAGCTCCACCCCGGCGCGGACGGCGGCGAGCGCCGGCCAGGTGGTGCTGGGGCTCTCGGCGGCCGAGCCGTGACTGATGGAGCTGCCGTGGTGCAGCCACACCCGGCGGCCCGCGCCGGAGGCAGGGGTGAGCGGGGCGTCGGCGCGCAGCGCGACCAGCTCGGTGATCTCGCGCAGCGGCAGCCAGATCTCCACGTCCTTCTCGTGGTCGGGCAGGCCGGTGAACCGGACCGTCCTCTCGGGGGTGGGCAGCCCGCTGAACCGGGCCGTCCTCTCGCGGACCGGCGGGCCGGTGACGGCGGCGGTGCCCCGGCCGGTCAGGTGGCCGTCGACGAGCAGGTCGTAGAGGCCGTCCTCCGGCTCGGGCAGGCCGGGGTGGACGACCTTGGTCGGCAGCACGTCCAGCTCGACGGCGGTGGCGCGGGTGCGGAAGGCCAGCCGTACCCCCGACGGCTGGGCCTCCACGGCGGCCAGGTAGGCGTCGGGGAACTGGGCGCGGGCGCGGGCCGGCAGCCGGTGCGGCAGCAGGCCGTGGCCGGTGCGTTCCAGCTCCAGCGCGCCGCGCACGAGGCCGGGGGTGAGGGGGACGTCGATCACTGGGTCACCTTCCGCAGGAACCGGGTCACGTTGCCCGCGGTCCTGTCGATCTTCTCGTCGAGTGTGAGCGACTCGGGCATCCGCCCGCCGGGCCCGGCGTCCTTCTGTCCGCGCAGGTAGAGGGAGCAGGCCAGGTCGGTGCAGATGTAGGCGCCCACGGAGTCGCCGTCGCCGCCGGGCCGGCGGGCGGTCATCAGCGCCACGCCGTCGCCGGTGTGCGTGGTCAGGCAGAGCGAGCACATGGTGCGCCGCGCGTGCCCGGCGTGCGGGGCGGCCCGGCGCAGCGCCACCCCGACCAGCCGGTCGCCGTGCTCGGCGACCAGGTAGGCGCGGCCGGGGGACGCGGGGTCCCGCCAGCCCAGGAAGTCGAGGTCCTCCCACGGCCGGGCGTCGAGATCCCTCGGCACGGCGAGCCGTTTGACCTCGCCCTTGGTGCAGTTGACGAAGGAGGCGCGGATCTCGTGCTCGGAAATCGGTCTCATAGCTGAAAAGCTAGCTTCCATATACGCAGATCGCAAACTATTATGTATTTTCCTAGAGGTCCTAGGATAAGGAGAACGGTTGATGGCGCGTGCCGGGGTGACCGTCGAACGGCTGGCCGAGGCGGCGGCGGAGCTGGCCGACGAGGTGGGGCTGGAGAACGTGACCGTCTCGGAGCTCGCGCGCAGGTTCGGGGTGAAGGACGCGAGCCTGTACTCCCACATCAGGAACGCGCACGAGCTGCGGGTCCGGGTGGCCGTGCTGGCGCTGGCCGAGCTCGCCGACCGGGGCGCGGCGGCGCTGGCCGGGCGGGCGGGCAAGGACGCGCTGGTCGCCTTCGCCAACGTCTACCGCGACTACGCGGGGGAGCATCCGGGCAGGTACGCGGCGGCGCAGGTCGAGCTCGACCCGGAGACCGCGAGGGCGAGCGCGGCGCGGCGGCACTCGGACATGATGCGCGCCATCCTGCGTGGCTACTCGCTGGTGGAGCCCGACCAGACCGACGCTGTCCGGCTGCTGGGCAGCGCCTTCCACGGGTTCGTGAGCCTGGAGCGGGCGGGCGGCTTCCGCCATCATCCGCGCGGCGCGGACGAGTCCTGGGGCCGGGTGCTCGACACGCTCGACGTCGCGCTCCGCAACTGGCCGGTGAGCGCGGACGACTCCGGGCACGATGATAATTAATGCTTGACTTATATAAGCTGCAAGTGAAATTCTCGTTGCCGTGCAGGTCTTCGAGGCGCTCGCCGACCCCGTACGACGCCGGATGGTGGAGCTGCTCGCCGGCGGCGAACAGGGCGCGGGCGCGGTCGGCGAGATCGTCCGGGCGGAGTTCGGGATCTCGCGGCCGGCGGTGTCGCGGCACCTGCGGGTGCTGAGGGACTCCGGTCTCGTGACCGTCCGCGCGGACGACGCCCGGCGCCTGTACGCCGTCGAACCGATACCACCGCGGGAGGTCGACATCTGGCCGGATCGCTTTCGCCGGTTCTGGAGCCGGCGCCTGGACGCGCTGGGCACCGAGCTCGCGCGCGGCGGGCGCGAGCACCAGGACCGGGGTCGGGGTCGGGACTGGGATCGGGGTCGGGACCCGCGCGAGAACACCACCGGGACGCCGCCCGCGGACGGACCCCTTTCAACGGGGAACTCGGGGAACTCAACGAGGAACGAGGAAGACACGTGATCGACATCGTCAACCAGGTCAACGCCACCCACCGGGAGATCGGCGACCTCGCGGTCGCCACCGGCGCGGGGCGGTCGCTGCTCCTGCGCCGCGCCTACGACGCCCCGATCGAGGAGGTGTGGAGCGCCTGCACCGACGCCGACCGGATCGGCCGCTGGCTCGCCCCGATCGACGGTGACCTGCGGCCCGGCGGCACGTTCCAGCTCAAGGGCAACGCCGGCGGGACGATCCTGCGCTGCGAGGAACCCCATCTGATCAAGGTGACCTGGGCCCTCGGGGAGGGCATGGACACCGAGGTCGAGGTCCGCCTGGCACGCGGTGAGGACGGCGGCACCGTCCTTGAGCTGGAGCACGCCTCTCCCGCCGAGATCGTCGACGAGCTGGTACGCACCTACGGCCCCGGCGGCACGATCGGGATCGGCGGCGGCTGGGACCTCACCCTGCTCGCTCTCGACCTGTTCCTGAACGGCACCGCGTTCGACCCCGCGACCTGGGAGGACACCCCCGAGGCGAAGGAGTTCGCCACCCGCGGCTGCCACGCCTGGGGACCCGCGGTCTAGGCCGCCTGGGGGACCAGCGGCGACGACCTCGACGCGGCCATCGCGTTCGGGGTGCAGCACTTCGCCCCCGAGACGCCGGGGGAGGACAACGGCTGACCACCGCTGGGCGCGGACCGTACTAACCGGGAGAGCGCGTTCTGGCCCCATCCGCGTGGCCGGGAACTCCACCGCCGTGGGGTGGATTCGTGTTCGTCCGAGACCTGGCCCCACTTCGCCGTTCGGTGGTGAGCCTCCTTGCCACCATCTCGACCTTCCGGGGACCGATCACTTTGAGCCACACCAGCTCGCTGTCGTTGTTGTGAAGGTGAAGAAGGTGACGGGCCTCGGCCGGCCAGGCTCCGGTCCTCGGCAGATCCCTTACAACGGCCTCGTCAATCAAGTCGCCCCCGGCGTCCGGGCTGTCCATGGTCACATGGACGACGCCGAACAGCTCGATGATCGCGCTGTCGTCGGCTCCGCTCGTGAGGCCGATTGTCGCAGTGCTGGCGGCAGAGCCTGCGTGGACGACGACCGAGTCCAGGAAGTATCCGCGATAGGCGCTGAGGTCCATGCGCGACACGGTAGACGAGCATCGAGACCGGGGCACCCCGCCCCACCTCCTCAGCGGAGCCACCGCTGTTCTCCGGCGAAGCCCGCACGGTTAACCGGAGGTGGGGCGAGATCTCATTGGCGGTCAGAGCGAAAACGGCCATATAGGTGCTGGGCTCGTTCCACTTCCGGAAATCCGCCTCATGGCATGGTGCGGGACGGGGTGCCGGGTCAATCGCGCCAGGGAAACCCGCCGTAAGCAATCACGGCAGGGCGCCCTGGTTCGAGCCGGCCCGGCACTTCGCCGCCCAGTCAAATGAGTGTTCCGCAATGGCATTTTCATCGGTGAACAGCCGCCTCCAGGCCACCGGCACCCGCCAATCGCGGTTCTCTTCCTCGTCGCGCCGTTCGCGAGGTGAAGCGTCGTCGCCGTGATGGCCACCGTAGATGCGACCACGGAGAAGAGATCACTCGGCGAGCCTGACAGGCGGGTGATGGTCACTGCGGTTTGTCCGGATGAGCTGGTAGGCCCTGGGGGAGACCTTCAACACATCCAGGGCATGCCCGACGTTTTGGAGGTCTCTCCCGCCCGCACCAATGTGCCGGGACCGACGCCCCCGATCTGACCCCGACCATCCGATAATCATTCAAGATCGAGATACGTCATTGGCTGGATACACCCTCTCCTGTGGTGCGGAGGTAACGGACGAGAGTAGCTGACGGTAATAACCGGCCATATCAATCTCGTTTGCGAAGAAACAGGCGTAACAAGCTGCGATTCCCAAAAAGGAATCCCGATATCTACAGATAGAGGCATCCGTTATGAAGGAAAGGCATCGTTAACTCTTTTCGTGGATAGCATGTTCGCGCTGGCAGAGTGTTCGCCCTGCACCCCGGGAGGGTTTTCATGCGGCGGGTTCCGGCTTCGCCAGGAGCATCCCCTTGGCCGTCGGGAACGTTCTTGGAACGACTGCCGGAGTCATCCCGGCAAGCCTTGCTCACGCTGGGGGTCACCCGGACATACCCGGCTGATCATGCGCTGGTCCACCAGGGCGATGCCGGAAACCTCGTCTTCGTCGTCATCCACGGCCTGGTCAAGGTGACCGCGCGTACGGAGAACGGCAGAGAGTCTTTACTCGCGGTGCGAGTGCGAGGAGATGTGATCGGCGACATGGCCGTGCTGGACGGCTCGACTCGCTCGGCGACCGCTCTCACGTGCGGAGCGACTGTCACCGAACTGATCAAAGGCGAGGTTTTCCTGGAGTTCCTGCGGCGCCATCCCTCCGCCGCCCTGACGCTCAGCACCCTGATCAGTGACAGGCTGCGCTGGGCCAACCAGCGTCGACTGGAGTTCGCCGGATACAGCAGCGATGTGTGCCTGGCCCGGCTACTGCTGGCCGTGGCCGTCCGGCACGGCCGCCTCGGCCCTGACGGTGTGGACCTGGGCGTCCCGTTGACCCAGATCGAACTCGGTGGCCTGATCGGTGCCAAGGAGAGCACCGTCCAAAAGATCCTGCGCGCTCTGTCGGCGCGAGGCTTGGTACGCACCGGTCATCGACGGGTGATCGTCACCGATCTTCCAGGATTGACGGCTTTCGCAAACCTCGCTCCGATCCCTCCAGGAAATCATCCGGCGAAACCCTATTAATCCGGGTTCTCGAAAGCCGATCGTCCGCACAATCGACGCTGTCACACGACCGCAGGGCCGGGAAGCTGGGAGGGGCACATGCCTGATGACATGCCCGACGAACGGGAATACCGTCTGATGATCACGTCGGACGTCGAGGACTATGGAGGTCGCCGCGACGGCGACCAGGTGGAACTGCAAAAGACACTCATCCGGTTGTTCGACCTGGCTGCCGGGGCGGCGGGACTGGCGCTTCTGGACTGGAAGCGCCAGCCGCAGGGAGACGGTGAGTTCACCGTTCTGCCGCCGGGGACCGACACCACAGCTGTCTTGGGGCCCTTCATCACCGCTCTTGCCCAAGGCGTCGAGGCGGTCAACGAGGGACGGTTTCGCACGCGGCTGCGCCTGGCCGTGCACGGCGGGCACATCCACGTGGACGGCGCGGCCGGGTCGCCGGGCGGCCATGCCGTGCAGTCGGGGCGGCTGGTGGGGGCCGATCCGCTGCGCGCCGCCATGAGCGCGTGCCCGCAGGCCGGCCTCGGGGTGATCGTTTCGGATCGGATCTTCGAGGATTTCGTCGGGCAGGGCTACGGTGGCCCCTCCCCGGAGGACTTCCGTCACGTGCAGGTGAAGGCCAAGTCCCAGCAGTACCGCGCTTATGTCCATCTTCCCGGGCACAACGTGCACCGGCTTTCCGAGCTGGATGAGTACGACGTCGACCCCAAGGCGGACAAGGAGATGGGGGAGGCGGAGGAGAGCACCCGGTCCGGCAAGGTCAGCGCCGGCCGCGACTACTACGGAGGCAGTACCAACACCGCCAGCGGCAACGGCGTCGTGGTCTCGGGCGGCAGGGACGCTTTCTTCGGCGGGGACCGGCGAAGGGGGAGGCCCTCTCGATGAGTGAGTCCGCGTCTGAGCCGGAAGCCCCCGCCGCGCAGGCCCACGGGCAGGAGAACACGCCTCCGCCGGCGGAGGAGCCGGCGCAGACATTCGATCACGACGAGCGCGGCCGCTCAGACCAGGACGACGACGATGAGCGTGGCGGCCATCATGAGCGGAAGGAAGACGAGGCGCTGGCCAACCGCATCCGACAGGAGGAGAACCACCTGCGACTGCGGCTGGCCAGCCTGCAAAAGCTCAAGGCCGGCCAGGACGCGACAGCAGGGCGTGATTGGTTCGGCGGCCCCGTCAACCACGCCAGCGACCACGCCCAGGTCTACGGCGCCGGCCGCGACCTCTACAACGTCATCTCGTCCGACGGCCCGCCGGTGCAAAGCGTTCCGGTCATCGCAGAGCACCTGGAACGGCTCAAAGCCTGCCTGGTTCCCACCGAATCCCAGGCCCGGCTGGCCGGGTTGCTGGTCGATGAGCCCCTTTTGCTGCTGCGCGGCCCCCGCGACACCGGCAGGACCATGACCGCCATCGCCGCGCTGCTGGAGGTCACCCAGTCGTGTCACCGGTTGATGATCAGAGGTGAGCCCATCCACGTTGACGGGAGTCACCTGGACACAGGGGTCGGCTACCTTCTGGTCGCCGACGAAAGCTCCTGGACGGCACAGCTGGAGGAGGCCGCCCACTACCTGTCGGCCGTGGCGGCGCGCCGTGAGTGCCGCATCGTCGTTTTGACCGGTCCCGGCCACGACCTTCCCCACCGCGTGGTGGACCACGTGCCGCCCGCCGCCGACCAGGTCTTTCGAAAGACCTTCACCTACCTGCTCAGCGATCCGGACGCCTGGCAGGCGCACGGGCTGGACGAGCATGACATCGTCGGCCGGCTGTCGGGTTGCCAGCCGGCCGACGCGCTGCGGCTGGCCGAGCAACTGGCCAACGGCGTGCGGCAGAACCAGGCCGTAGCCGATGTGCTGAACGCTCAGCCGCTGTTCACCCGCACGCGGTTTCACCGGCATTTCGACGAGGAACCGACGAGATTCGGCCGGTGCTTCCTGGTGAGCAGTGCCGTGCTGCACGGCCTGCCCGAACCGGTCGTCTCGCAGGCAGCCCTCGGTCTTTCCCGGCAGATTCTCGACGGGAGGCAGGAGAGCGAGAAGTATGACGACACTCCGATCTGGGAGCGGCTCGGCACCTGGCTGAGCTACTCGGGGATCAGCACCGTGCAGGGCGATCGACGCGGCGCGGGGCGGCGCCTGCAGTTGCGCGACGAGCTCGCCCCCCTGCTCCTGCCGATGATCTGGGAGGAGCTGCCGGCTGTTCGCGAACACCTCTACGCCTGGCTGCGCCGTCTCGGCGAAAGCGGCGACGAGCATGTGCGGATCAAGGTCGCGCACGCGGTCGGCCTGCTCGCGACCTGCGACTTCGACCTGATCGACAAAGAGTTCCTCGACGGATGGAGCCGCTCCTCCAAGATCGGACCGAAGCAGCTCGCCGCCTGGGCGCTGGAAGCCGCGGCCAGTGATCCGGAGATACGAGACCGGGTGCACGCGCTGCTTCGCACATGGTCTGAGATCGGCCCCTATGAGCGGCGGACCACCGCGGCGATCGCCTACGGCTCGCGAACGGGGACGCAGAACATCGATGAGGTGTTCAAGTCGTTCCGCGTGATCACCCTGACCACGAAAAGCTACTGGCTCTGCGATGCCGTGGCCCGATCCATCGCCGATATCTACGGGACCGACACCGCGCGGCCTATCGCCACGGAGCTGGCCCTGTGGGCGCGCGCGGATGCGTTCGGCGGACGGCTCGCCGCCGCGCTCGCGCTCGCGCGGCTCAGCCCGCTACGCCACAACGGCACCCGCCCGGCCCTGCTCGACCATTCCACGGATGACGACCTGATCGCCTTGTGGACCGGCTCTTTGGAGCTGAGCCTGTCTCCTGACGAGATGGCGGGGCGGGGTTCGGGCCTGGCCGGCCGGCTGTGGCAGCTGTTCACCGACTGGGTGCGCGAGTGGGAGGAGCGCCCGTCGCTGCGACCGGTCCTCGAAGGCGTCTTCGAAGCCGGCAGGTCAGGCCCCCTGCGGCTGCGCCGCACCTACGAGCTCTACCTGCTGCTGTGGCAGCGCGACAAGACCGTTTCCGTTCCGCTCTTTCGCCATCTGACCCGCATCCTGAAGGACGGTTGACCGATGTCGTTCCTCATCCAGCGTTTCAACGCCGCCCCCGAACCCTCACTTCCCGAAGTGAGCGACGCCCTGACCTTCAGCGCACCCGCGTTCGGGGAGGGGTTCGACTTCACCGTGGCGGTGCGCCTGTCCTGGCTGCCCAGTGGCAGACGCGGCGCATGGACCCCAGACCGGGAAGAGGTCGACTGCGTCGGCGACCTCGTGCGGCAGACGGTCCGCGCCACGACGCGCGACCACTCCATCTTCGAGCCGGGCGCGGCCGAAAAAGCGGTCAACGAGGTTCTCGATCGTCGCCTCACCGCGGCGTCACGCGCTGAAAGCGCGATCGTCTTCCGCTGGAGCGCGAAGGCCGAACTCGAAGTGCCCGAGGACGTGAAGATGATCAGACGCACTCATCTGATCAACATGTACGAGATCGAAGCGCGGGCAGAGGCCACGAAACTAAGAGTGAAAAAGCTCAAGGAATCCAGCGAGGTCTACGAAGAGCTTCTGTCCGAAGTCACCAAGAGCTCGTTCGCCCGCTACGCCATACGACTGACCGAGAACCCCGGTGACACGGCCGACATCTTCGAGCAGATGCTCGACGCCCGCCGGGAGGACGCCGAGAAACTTCTCATTCTCGTCGCGAAGATTGTGAACGCCCAGCGGTCGGCGAATGTCTACGATCTCGTTCTCGCCAGCGACAGCGCACTGCGCGAGGCCTTCGAGCGACTCGGGATCCCGTTGCCGGCGGCCGGCCCCGACTCCCTGTTCGCTCCCCTGGAAGAGGTCTCCTAACGCACGGCCACGGCTCACGCCCTCGCGCCGAAGGTGCCCCTCCGTCTGAAGGGAATCAGCCGGTCAGGGCCGTCAGCGCCAGCCAGGTGACGATGGCGAAGGGCATCAAGGCCATCCAGGGCAGGCTGCGCCGAATCCGCTCGTGCTTGCGCAGCGCGACGTCAGCGAGAGTGGAGATCAGCGACCACGCCTCGCGCTGTTGTTCCGCCGCACTGGCGGGCGAGGGCACCTCCGCTGCCCGGATCAGACCGAACCTGTTGGGTCCCGCCGGTTTGGTGAGGCGGGGGCGCAGGGCGGCGACGAGATGATGCCCGGCGACGAGGCACCCGGCCGCGAAGAGCACAACCAAGATGACCATGGCGACCGCCGGCGGCGAACCGCTTCTCCACGCCTGGCCCAGGTCACCGGCCTGGGTGGCGGCGACCGCGGTGAATCCGAGATGGACGGTGGCCACCGTGGCCAGCTTGGCATCAGCCTGCTGGACATAGCCATGAAAGATCGTGAGAGCTTGCAAAGCGATGTTCAGCGACTCGACCGCGTTCAGCTCGTCGTTCGCCTTGCGTCGCACCATCGAAACCTCCAGAGGAGCGGTCCTACCGGGACACCTCCACCTTCGGCCCCCCTCCGACGCACACACCCGCATTTCCGCTGCCTTCACCCTTCCTTTCCGATCGTTACGACCCAGCGGTGAGAACTTTGGCGCTGGTACGAGGGGTGAGCCGACCACCGTGGCCGTACGACCTGCCTCAGGCGGGGTCTCGCCCCGCACCCGAGGCAGGCCGTATTCCGTCCCATCTCAGGTGAGGTGCCAGGAAGGGCAGGGGGTGGCCGGTAGAGCGGGTTGGCGGCGGGCGATTCACCAGAGGTCAGCGGGATGGGGCCGAGGCGGCCGCGGTGGCCGTGGCGGCCGCGGCTGCGCCGCGTACCGCGGCGGCGAGCGCGGCGCGGATCGACTCGGCTCATCGCGTCGCAACCTTTGGAGCCGGTTTGGATCGTATTTGGATCGGCACGACCGAAGCTCCCGTCATGACACATCATTCGGGGAACACGCTTCTCCGGTCCCGCGGTCTGTGGGCGATGCTGGCGGTCACCGTCACCGTCACCGTCATCGCCTCGGGCACGGTCGCCGTCTCCGCACCGGCCGCGGCGGCCGAGGCGACCCGTCCGGCCGTCACCTCGGCCGAGCGGGAGCCGCCGCCCGGAGACCCGCCGCTGCCGGAGTATCCCGGCCTGCCGACGGACGGACCGGCACGGTCGTTCGCGGTCACGACCACACCCGTGCCCTGCGACAAAAACGGCGCCGACAAGGCCATGACCCGGAGCCAGGCGCTCACCCGGGCACGCAGCTGGCTGACCGTCGGCATCCCCTACAGCCAGTCGAGGTGCTACCGCAACTCGTACGGCGACTACCGCACGGACTGTTCCGGATTCGTCTCGATGGCGTGGGGCCTTGGCGGATCCGGCAGTGCCTTCTGGACCGGCAACCTGATGGACAGGGCGTCCACGATCTCCCGGAGCAGCCTGCAGCCGGGGGACGCGCTCCTGCGGCACACCGGCGATCCGTCCGAGAACCATGTGGCGTTGTTCGTCCGGTGGGGGGACAGTGCCCACACCCAGCCGGTCGTCATCGAGCAGACCGGCAGCGCGGGCACCATCTCGCGCACCTGGTCCGCGAGCTACGCCGGCCTCTACACACCCATCCGCTACGACAACATCGTCGGCGGAGGGGGCGGGGGAGGAGTCGAGGCTCCGGCGATGATGCGTGACGACGGTGACGGCACCATGACGATCTGGCGCTGGAGCTCCAACGGGTCCGCTTTCAGTCATTCGACGAACTACGAGTCCGGGGGTTGGACGACTTCGGCGACGGGTGATCGGGTGGCGGCCGGGGACGTCGACGGTGACGGCAGCGCCGACATCGTGGCGGCGTATCCGGATCCCGATGGTGGTTTCAGTTTCCATGTCTGGAAGAACGGTGGTTCTTACGCGGGTAAGTGGTATTCGTCTCCTGGTTCGTTCGCTCTGGGGCCTGTTGGTGGGCGTTTGGTGGTGGCTGATTTCACCAACGACGGTAAGGCGGAGCCCGCCATGATGCGTGATGACGGGGACGGCACCATGACGATCTGGCGGTGGACCTCCAGCGGATCCGCTTTCAGTCGTACGACGAACTACGAGTCCGGGGGTTGGACGACTTCGGCGACGGGTGATCGGGTGGCGGCCGGGGACGTCGACGGTGACGGCAGCAGCGACATCGTGGCGGCGTATCCGGATCCCGATGGTGGTTTCAGTTTCCATGTCTGGAAGAACGGTGGTTCTTACGCGGGTAAGTGGTATTCGTCTCCTGGTTCGTTCGCTCTGGGGCCTGTTGGTGGGCGTTTGGTGGTGGCTGATTTCACCAACGACGGCAAGGCGGAGCCCGCCATGATGCGTGATGACGGGGACGGCACCATGACGATCTGGCGGTGGGCCTCCAGCGGGTCCGCTTTCAGTCATTCGACGAATTACGAGTCCGGGGGCTGGACCATCTCGGCGACGGGTGACCGCGTCGCGGCCGGGGACGTCGACGGTGACGGCAGCGCCGACATCGTGGCGGCGTATCCGGATCCCGATGGTGGTTTCAGCTTCCACGTCTGGAAGAACGGCGGCTCCTACGCCGGTAAGTGGTACTCCTCTCCCAGCCCCTTCGCGCTCGGCCCCGTCGACGGACGCCTCGTCATGGGTGCCTGGTAGCGGGTGAGCGGGTGAGCGGGTGAGTGTGTG
This sequence comes from Streptosporangium sp. NPDC002524, assembly GCF_040295985.1. Lineage (NCBI taxonomy): Bacteria > Bacillati > Actinomycetota > Actinomycetes > Streptosporangiales > Streptosporangiaceae > Streptosporangium > Streptosporangium sp. NPDC002524. The sequence goes on from NZ_JBEOWK010000023.1 coordinate 13,517, forward strand.
ACACGACGGGTGGGCCGGCGCCGGAAAGCGACGGCCCACCCGTAACCGCGTTCCCCCGGAACCTCCCGGTGTGGTCGCTCGTGTTCCCCGGAGGCTGGCGGGCCGCGACGGCGCCCTTTAGTGTCTGGACGAGATCACGCGAACCTGGGGGAACGCATGGAGTTACGGCTCCTCGGTCCGGTCGAGGTGTGGAGCGACGGGCGCCAGGTGCCCGTCGGCGGCGCGAAGCCGCGGGCGCTGCTGGCCGCCCTGCTGCTGGAGGCGGGCAGGGTCGTCACCGTGGACAGGCTGATCAAGGTGATCTGGGAGGACGATCCGCCGCCGTCCGCCCGGGGCGTGCTGCAGACCTACGTCGCCTCGCTACGCAGGGCCTTCGCCGGAGCGGGACTGCCCGAGATCATCGTCTCTCACCGGCTCGGTTACCTCGCCCGGATCGCCCCGGACACCCCGGACGCCCTGGACACGGACGTCGTCGAACGGCTCGTCGCCGAGGGGCGGCGGTCGGCGCGCGACGGGAGGCACGAGGAGGCGGGGGAGGCCTTCCACGCGGCTCTCGGCCTCTGGCGGGGCGAGGCCCTGGACGGGGTCGGCAGCGCGTACCTGCGCGCGGAGGCCGTGAGGCTGGCGGACCTGCGGCTGACGATCACCGAGGAGTGGGTCGCCGCCAACCTGGCGGCGGGGCGGGACAAACAGCTCGTCGACGAGCTCACCCGGCTGGTCGCGCTGCACCCGACGCGCGAGCGGCTGCGCCGCGACCTCATGACGGCGCTCTACCGGCTGGGCAGGCAGGCCGACGCGCTCGCGGTCTACCAGCAGGGCAGGCAGGTCCTGATCGAGGAGCTGGGGATCGAGCCGGGGCCGGAGCTGCGCCAGGCGCAGGCGTCCATCCTGCGGTCCGACCCCGCGCTGACGTACCCCGTGCCGGTGAGCCCCGCTCCGGCGAACCCCGCTCCGGTGAACCCTGGTTCGGCGAGTCCCGCTCCGGCGAGTTCCGCGCTGACGGACCCTGCTCTGACGACCCCTGCTCTGACGTACCCCGCTCCGGCGAACCCCGTGAGAGCCGCCGTGCGCATGCCCCGCCAGCTGCCCTCCCCCCTCCCGGACTTCACCGGGCGCGAGGAGGAGCTGGCGGTGCTGCTCGACCGCCTCACCCGCCCCGCCACCACGCCGATCTGCGTCATCTCCGGTCAGGGCGGGGCCGGCAAGTCCGCCCTGGCGCTGCGTACCGCGCACGAGATCGCGCACCTGTACCCCGACGGGCAGCTACACGTCCAACTGCGCGGCACCACGCACGCGCCCGCCGGGGCGGAGGACGTCCTGGGCAGGCTGCTGCGCGAGCTGGAGCCCACCGGCATGCCGCTCCCCCTCACGCTGGAGGAACGTGCCAATCGCTACCGCACCCTGCTGGCCGACCGGCGCAAGCTGGTCGTGCTGGACGACGCCGCCTCGGAGGCGCAGGTCCGCCCGCTGCTGCCGGGCGGCCGGGACTGCGGGGTGATCGTCACCTCCAGGAACCGGCTCGCCGGGCTGGACGGCGCCGCGTTCGTCGATCTGGGCATGCTCCCTCCCGAGACGGCCGTCGACCTGCTCGTCCGGATCGCCGGAGCGGACCGGATCGCCGCCGACCCCGACGCGGCGCGGCACATCGTCCGCCAGTGCGGTGGCCTGCCGCTCGCGCTGCGGGTCGCGGGCGCGCGGCTGGCCTCGCGGCGCCGCTGGTCGGTGCGGCGGCTGGCCGACCGGCTCACCGACGAGCAGCACAGGCTCGACGAGCTCGCCGCCGGAGACCTGGAGGTACGCGCGAGCATCGCCCTCAGCTACGACATGCTGTCCGCCGCGGAGAAGCGGACGCTGCGCAGGCTCGGCCTGCTGGGCCTGCCGAGCTTCCCCGTCTGGGTCGCCGCGATCGCGACGGACACCGGCCCGCGCGAGGCCGAACGGCTCCTGGAGCAGCTCGTGGACGCCTCGCTCGTGGAGGAGGCGGGCCCGGACGTGGCCGGTCAGGCCCGTTACCGGCTGCACGACCTGATCCGGCTGTTCGCCGGGGAACGCGCCCGCGCCGAGGAGGCGGCACCGGAGCTGACGGCCCTGGTCGAACGGGTCGTGGGCGGCTGGCTGTGGCTGGTCGAGCGGCTGGGCGAGACCGTCTCGACCGGGGCGATCCCCCGGCGCGCCACCTCGGGGCGGGCCCATCCGGTGGACGACGAGGTGGCCCTCCTGGCGCTCGCCGACCCGCACGCCTGGTTCCGCAGCGAGGAGGAGTCGCTGATCGTCGCCGTCGAGCTGGCGGCGGCGACGGACCTCGACCGCCTCGCCGTCGAGCTCGCCTCCGCGCTGTCGTCGGTGGCGTTCGAGGGCAGCCAGTACGTCTTCGACGACCCGTTCACGGCCTGGCACCGGACGCACGAGGCGGCGCTGGCGGCCGCGCGGCGCACGGACTACGTGCTCGGCGAGGCGACCCTGCTGGCCGGTCTCGGCCACCTCTACTACGAGCGGGACTTCTACGCCGAGTCGCGCCAGTACCTCAGCCAGGCGCTCTCCCTGTTCCGCGCCGCCGGGGACACCCGGGGAGAGGCCGCCACCCTCGCCGCGCTCGGCGCCGCCTGCCGGGAGCAGGGCTACCTGGCCGAGGCGCTGCACTTCCTCGGCCGGGCCGAACGGCTCTGGGACGAACCGGCGGAGCCCGAGGCCGTCGCGCACGTCAAACGGCTGGCGGCCACGGTACGCCTCGAACAGGGGGACTACCCGGCGGCGTGGGCCGACCTCACCGCGGCGATGGCCCTGTACCAGCGGGCCGCCAGCCGCCGGGGCACCGGGCTGACCCTGCGCAGCATGTCGCTGTACCACCGCGCCAGGGGCGAGCACGGCAGGGCCGAGGAGCTGTGCGAGCGGGCGATGGAGATCTTCCAGGAGCTCGGCGACCGGTTGATGACGGCCTACTGCGCGCGTTCGCTGGCCAAGGCCCGGTTCCGGCTCGGCAGGCACGACGAGGCGCGACGGCCGCTGGAGGAGGCCCTGGCCGTCACGCGCACGCTGCGCGACCGCTGGGGCGAGGCGTGCACCCTGCGCACCCTGGGCGAGCTCGACCTGGCCGAAGGCCGCCTCCACCGGGCCAGGGACCGGCTGGAGGAGTCGTCGCGGCTGTGGGAGGCGCTGCGGATCGGCCTGTTCCGCGCGCGTACCCTGCGGGACCTGGCGCTGGTGCACGAGGCGCTCGGCGACGGCGACACCGCCCGCGCGGTCCTGGCCGAGGCGCTGGAGGTGTTCCGGCTGCACGGCTCCCGCGAGCACGGCGAGCTGTCGCGGTGAGGGCGCGGCGGGAGGATTACAGCGTTTTTGGATTCGGCCGGTGAATCATGGCGTCGCCGTCGCAGGCGCGACATCCATGGTTCACAACGGAGGCTTCCATGCCGGAGATCGTGCTCCTCTCCGACCCGCGTATCGCGGTGATCCCCGTCAAGGAATGCGGGGAACCCCTGGTGGACCTGCGTACCCTGAAGGTCATCCGCGTCGATCCGCGGCTGGCCGACCGCGAGGGCGCGTACGCGCACGTACGGCTGAGCGTGGCCGACCGCCTGGTCGCCGCGCAGACCCGGTTGCCCCGTGAGCTGCGCTTCCTGGTCGTCGAGGGCTACCGCCCGCCCGGCCTGCAGCACCGCTACTTCGCCGGGTCCGTCGCCCGCCTCCGCGCCACCCACCCCGGCTGGGACGAGCGCCGCGCCGCCGTCGAGGCCAGCAAGTACGTCTCCCCGCCCGATGTGGCCCCCCACACCACCGGCGGCGCCGTCGACCTCACCCTGTGCACCCTCGGCGGCGCCGAGCTGCCGATGGGCACACCGGTCAACGCCACCCCGCCGGAGTACGGCGAGGACTGCCACACCGCCTCGACCGCCATCTCCCCGCAGGCCATGGAGAACCGCCGCGTCCTGAGCACCGCCATGGCCTTCGGCGGCTTCGTCAACTACGCCACCGAGTGGTGGCACTGGTCCTACGGGGAGCGCTACTGGGCCTTCGGCACCGAGGCGCGCTACGCCCGGTACGGCCCCACGGACGGTCTCCCCAGGTCCCGTGGATGACAACGGGCCGACCTGGGTGACAACGGGCCGACCTGGGTGACCACGCGGTGCCTCGTGGCGCGAATGTACCCAATGATGTCATCGCGGACGCCTGTGGCGGGCTCCGCGGGTGTCCAGGATGGGTGCTCATGGAGCTCGGGAAATGACCGCACTGCTCGGTCGCGAACCGTCCCTCGCCGCGCCCGCCAGGCTGTGGACCAGGGACTTCACCCTGTATTTCGGCGCCAGGGTGGTGTCGCTGCTCGGTGACGCGATGATGCCCGTCGCCGCGGCGCTGGCCGTCGGCGCGATCTACGGGGTGTCCGGTGTCGGTTACGTGCTGGCCGTCTGGACCGCCCCGTTCGTGCTCTTCGTACTGTTCGGCGGGGTGTTCGCCGACCGGGTGGGCGCCCGGACCATGATGGTCGGCGCGGACGTCGTACGGATCTTCACCCAGACCGCTGTGTCCGTCGCCTTCTTCACCGGGACCCCGCCGTTCTGGCTGCTGCTGTCCGCCTCGTTCCTGTCCGGGGCGGCCGCCGCGATGTTCCAGCCCGGCGTCAACGGCATGGTCCCGCTCGTCGCCACGGACCCGCAGCGCGCCAACGGCACCCTGAAGATCGCCGACGCGGCCACCCAGCTCGGCGGCCCCGTCCTCGCGGGCCTGCTGATGGCGCTGACCGGCGCGGGCGCCGTCTACGCCGTCGACGCGGCGACCTTCCTGCTCAGCGGCCTGTGTCTCGCCTTCATCCGGCTCACCCCGGCCGCCGGGGTCAGGGAGCGCTCGACGGTCGTGCTCGACCTGCGCCGAGGCTGGACGGAGTTCCGCTCCCGCAGCTGGATGTGGTCGGTGATCCTCATCTGGGTCTTCTTCGGCGTCCTGGTCTTCGGCCCCTACATCCCGCTGGGCTCGCACCTGATCGGCGACCGCCTCGGCGACGCCGCGTACGGCTGGGTGATGGCCGGTCTCGGCGCGGGCACCGTCCTCGGCGGGCTGATCGCGATCAGGTTCCGGCCCGCGCGGCCGCTCGCCGCCGGTGGCGTGGCCATCTTCGGGTTCGCGTTCATCCCGCTGTCCGTGGCGCTGGAACTGCCGCTGCCGCTGCTGGTGGCGGGCCACCTGCTGGGCGGGACGGCCTGGGCGTTCTGGTCGGTGATGTGGTCGACGAGCGTCCAGACGCAGGTCACCCCCGACGTCCTGAACCGGGTCACCGCCTACGAGGTGGCCGGGTCGGTGGCCGGGGTCGCCGTCGGGCAGGCGCTGGTGGGCCCGGTCTCGGAGATCGTCGACCCCCGGGACCTGCTGCTCGTCTCCACCGGCGTCAGCTTCGCGGTCTGCGCGGCCCTGCTGCTCACGCCCCCGATCCGGCGGCTGCGCCGGGTCTGACCCCCGGGCCCGTCCCGTCGCGGGGATCGGGCCCGGACACGCGCGCCGGGGCCGTCACCCCGGCCGGTGCCGACGGTGACGTTCATGAGCGACCTCCTCCGTGCCCCGGTGGAGGTCAGCGGGGGTGGGCGGGGTGACGGGGGCGAGCCAGAGGCCGGTCAGCGCGTCGACGAGCCCGGCGGCGACGGCCTCCCAGGTCGCGCGGGCCGTCGGCTCGCCCTCGTGCAGGGCGCGCTCGCGCTCGGCCAGGGCGTGCGCGATGAGCAGGCGGGTCATGTCGCCGCGCTCGACGTGCACCTTCTCCGGAAGGCCGGGCAGCAGCCGCAGCATGCCGTCCAGGGTGCGCCGCATCGACGGGGTCGCCACGGACTCCTCGGTGACGATCTGGCGCAGGGCGGGCACGGTGGTGACCTGGGCCAGGCAGCGGGCCCGCCAGCTCGGCACGCCCAGCGCGTCGAGGTGGTCGGTGGCGGGGCGTACCAGGCAGGAGATCAGCGCGCGCAGGCCGGCGGGGCCGTTCCGGACGTCGCCGATCTCCTCCAGCATGCGCAGCCGCCGCTCCTCGGTCTCGGCGGTGTAGCGGCGGACGATCGCTCGCACCAGGTCGGCCTTGGTGCCGAAGTGGTAGCCGACGGCGAAGTTGTTCGCCTGCCCGGCGGCCTGGCCGATCTGCCGGTTGGAGACCTCGCCGACCCCGTGCTCGGCGAACAGCCGCTCGGCGACGTCCAGGATCACCTCGCGCGTCTCCCGCGCCCGCTCCGCCCTGCCTGGCACGGTCTTGCCGGGGACGTTCTTCACGGGGACGTTCTTCACGGGGACGGTTTTCACGGGGACGGGCTTCGCGGGCGCGGCCTTTCCGCGCTCCGTCTGGCCGGGCTCTGTCTCTCCGGGTTCCGTCTCCCCGGGTACGGTCTGGCCGGGCACGGTCACCATCGGACCGGGACCCGCTCCAGCCCGCCGACCACGAGACCCTCGCGGCGCCTGAGCTCCGCGGCCGGGACGGCCAGCTCCAGCGTGGGCAGCCGTTCCAGCAGCACGTCCAGCACGGTCTGCAGCTCGGTGCGGGCCAGCGCCTGCCCCAGGCAGGAGTGCGGGCCGGCGCCGAAGGTCACGTGCGGGTTGGGCGAACGGTCCAGCCGCATCTCGCCGGCGCCCTCGAACTGCCGCTCGTCCCGGTTGGCCGAGGCCATGCTGCAGACGACCGTCGTACCCGCGGGCAGCTCCTCGCCCGCCACCGTGACCCCCTCGCTGAGGTAACGCGGCATGCCGAAGCCGGGGTTGGCGTCAAAACGCAGCACCTCCTCCACCGCCGGGCGGACCAGCGCGCGGTCGGCCAGCAGCGCCTCCCAGCGGGAACGGTCGGCCAGCAGCATCGATACCATCTTGCCGATCATGTTGGCGGTGGTCTCGTGCCCGGCCACCAGCAGGCCCTTCGCCGTCGTCACCAGCAGCCGCTCGGTCAGCCGCCCGTCCAGCCCCTCCACCATCGAGGCCAGCTCGCTCAGCAGGTCGTCGCCCGGTTTCGCCCGCTTGGTCTCGACGTGGGCGAGCAGGTACGCGTCGAACTCGTCCTGGGCGGCGTCGATCTCCTCCTGGCCGAACCTGGTCATGCTGAGCATGGTGTCCGACCAGTACGCGAACCTGTCCCGGTCGGAGTCGGGCACCCCGAGCAGGTCGCAGATCGCCCACACCGGCAACGGGAAGCCGACCGCGCCCACCAGGTCGGCGGGCTCGCCCCGGGCGACCATCCGCTCGACCAGCCGCTCGGCCATCGCCTGGATCCTGGGCCGCATCGCGACGACCCGCTTGGCGGTGAACGCCCTGCCCACCAGCTGCCGCCACGCCCGGTGCGTGTCGCCCGTCATGCCGCCGCCGCTGTCGCCGCCGTCGCCGCTGCGGCCGAACACGCCGCCGGACTCGTTGGCCGTCACCCGCGCCGCCCCCTCGGCGTCGAGCTGCCGGGTGAAGCGCGGGTCGGACAGGACCTCCTTGACGTCCTGGTAGCGCGTCAGCAGCAGCGCGGTGTCACCGCTGGCCAGCCGGATCGGCGCGACCGGGCAGCCCTCCCGCAGCTCGGCCCACTCCGGCGGCGGCTCCAGCGCGCCGGGAGTGCGGAAGGGGTACTCGGGTGCCTCGGCGCCGGGCTCGCTCAAGATCACTCTCCTTCAGGGATCGCGGTTGGCGTCATTTAAGTCGCCTGACTTATTTAAGTCAAGCGACTCAAATCCGGCTCCCGGCCCCCCGGCGCCCGCTCCGGGTCAGCCGACCTCGTAGACCTGACCGGTCTGGTGACCCTCGATGGAGCGGACGTAGGCGTTCGCGGCCTGGCGCACCGGGACGGGCTCGAAACCGGCGAAGAGGTCGCCGTACGCGCCGAGGGACTCGGTGAAGACGGTCGGGCTCACCGCGTTGACGCGCTGCGGCAGCTCGATCGCGGCGGCGCGGACGAAGGCCTCGATCGCGCCGTTGGCGAGCGAGGCGACGGTGCCGGTGCGCACGGGGTCGCGGGCCAGCACGCCGGTGATCAGGGTGAACGAGCCGGTGACGTACGCGGCGCCCCGGCGGACCAGCTCCACCTGGCTGACCACCTTGCCGACGACACCGTCCAGCACGTCCTGGTGCCCGAGCTCGCCGAACGGCAGCCACGGCACGCTGCCCGCCGCCGAGGCGACGGCCTCCACCTCGCCCACCTTCTCGTACATCGCGCGGATCGACTCGGGGTCGGTGATGTCGACCGAGACGTCCGAGCCGCCCCGGGAGGCGGTGACGATCTCGTGGCCGCGTTCGCGGAGGACGTCACGGACGCTCCGGCCAAGGGTTCCGGTCGCTCCGACCAGCAGGATTCTCATGAACGTAGCTTGACCACCGGGACATCGCGAAGTCCAGGCCGGCCGAGGGACTCACTCCAGGAGGGCGGCCAGGCGCCTGGGGGCGACGGTCCGGTAGGCGTCGGCGACGATCTCGGCGATCTCGGCCCAGTCCTGGGGGACGTCGAGATACACGCCGAGCCAGCCACGGTGGCCGACGTACGGCGGGCGGAAGAAACGCCCGGGAGCCTCGGCGAGCAGGGACTCCTGGACGCCGGGCGGGGCGGCGCACCAGAAGGCGAGCCGGTCGTCGTGGTGGTGGTCGGCGTACGACACGAACGTCCTCCTGTCCCGGACGAACCAGGCCGGCTCGCCGTGACTGAGCCGTTCGGTGGTCTCGGGAAGCGCGAGGCAGAGCCTGCGCAGCGACTCCAGCGGATCATCGGCCATGACCAGACGGTACTTCGCGGTGGGAGAATCGTGAGCCGTGACCGACAACCGCATTCCCCCGCCCTTCGTGGGCGACGAGCGCGCCATGCTGAACAACTGGCTCGACTGGCACCGCGAGACCCTGGCCGTCAAGTGCGCGGGGCTCTCGGTGGAGCAGCTCCGGGAGCGCTCGGCGCCGCCGTCGACCCTCTCGCTCCTCGGCCTGGTCCGCCACATGGCGCACGTGGAGCGTTCCTGGTTCCGCCGCGTGCTGAACGACGAGGACGTCCCCCTCCTCTACAAGACCGACGACCCCGACGCGGAGTTCAACGACGTGGACACCGCCTCCGCCCAGGAGGCCTTCGCCACCTGGCAGGCCGAGATCGAGATCGCCCGCAAGCTCTCGGCGGAGGTCCCGCTGGAAGCCGTCGCGAAGCGGCAGCGTCACGGGCAGGACTGCTCCCACCGCTGGATCCTCGTCCACATGATCGAGGAGTACGCCCGGCACAACGGCCACGCCGACCTGCTGCGCGAGCGGATCGACGGCTCCACCGGCGAGTAGGCGAGCGGGTGGGCGGGCGTTCGGGCGTCTCTCCCGGAGCCGCCCGTCTCTCCCCGGAGTCGTCCGTCGCTTTCGGCCCCGTGCCCGGCTCGCCGCCCCCGCCCGGTCCTTCCCGCGGGCGAGGCGGCCGGCCCGTCGCGGTACGGCGCGACGGTCAGGGCTTGCGCCCGACCCCCACGTACCCCATGCGGGCCATCTCCTCGTCGACCGGGACCGCCGTCCCGGGGTCGGCGAACGGGAACACGTCGTCCTGCTGCCGCCCGTTGACGAGGCCGGGGGGAATGAGCTCGAAGTCGCCGAAGAACCGGGCGATCTCCTCGCCCGTACGGGGGCAGAACGGCGTGTTCGCCTTCCGGTAGAACTCGCTGATCCTGGCCGTGCGCTCGGGCGCGGCGTCGCTGCCGACGTGGGAGACGGCCAGATAGCTCCCCGGCGCCATCGCCTCGCGGTAGGCGGCGACGAACCCCTGGGGGTCGTCCTCGTCGGCGACGAGGTGCAGCAGGAACATCATGAGGACCGCGACGGGCTCGTCGAAGTCGATGAGCGCCCGGACCTCCGGGTCGCCGAGAATGCTCTCCGGCCTGCGCACGTCCCCCTGCACCATCGCCACCCTGTCGCCCCCGGCCAGGATGGCGCGGCCGTGCGTGCAGACCACCGTGTCGTGGTCCACGTAGACCACGCGCGCGTCCGGCGCGAGCCGGAGGGCGACCTCGTGCACGTTCTGCTGAGCGGGCAGCCCCGAGCCGAGGTCGAGGAACTGCCTGACGCCCTTGCCGAGGAGATACTCCACGACCCGGCCGATCAGCTTGCGGTTCTCCCTGGCGCCCTCACGGGTCTCGGGAAGCACGCTCAGCACCAGCTCGGCCAGCTCCCGGTCGGCCTGGAAGTTGTCCTTGCCGTCCAGGAAGTAGTCGTACATCCGGGCGGCGTTCGGGAGGCGTGGGTCCACTCCCGGGGGCGCCTGCTCCGTTGCCATCGGCGTCCTCGCAGTCTGTGCCGTTTCTCGTGCTCGACTTTCTTATGATCTCGGCATTTCTCGTCCGCTGCCAGCTTTTAGGATCTTTTATGGGTTTACGGAATGGTTTCAGGACCAGATCGAGACCGGCGTCCCCGGTCCCATAATGGGGGGCCGGAAGAGCGCCCGGCGGCGCCAGACTTTCCACCCGGAACGGCCCCGATCAGGGACTTCCGGGTACGAGCCCGGCGCGCCCGGTGGCGCCGCACCGCCGGGCCCTCCGCGGGAGGGCCGGCCCGTGACCGGATCGCTACGGTGGCCTCCGGAGCCGGCCGGCGGGGAGCGCGGGCGCCGCATGACGGACGACACGGAGGACACCCGATGGACATCGTTGACGAGATCAACCAGGCGCACCGCGAGCTGCTCGACGGCGAGCGCAAGGTCATGACGCTGCGACGGCGCTACGACGCGGACTCCGAGGACGTGTGGGACGCCTGCACGAACGCCGACCGGCTGAGCCGCTGGTTCCTGCCCGTCACCGGGGACCTGCGGCCGGGGGGCACGTACCAGATTGAGGGCAACGCGGGCGGCGAGATCCTGCGCTGCGAGCCGCCCCGCCTGCTGAGGATCAGCTGGCTGTACGGCGAGGACCCCGGCTTCTCCGAGGTGGAGGTGCGCCTGTCGAGCGAGGACGGCGGCACCCTGTTCGAGCTGCGCCACACCGCCGACGTACCGCCGGAGATGTGGTCCGGCTACGGCCCCGGCGCCGTCGGCGTGGGCTGGGACCTCGCCGTCCTGGGCCTCGGCCTGCACCTGTCGGGCGCGCCCAAGGTCGAGGAGCACACCTTCCACCAGACCGACGAGGGCCGGCGCTTCATCACGGCCAGCAGCCGGGCCTGGGGCCGGGCCTACGAGGCCGCCGGCGGCACGCCCGGCCAGGTCGCCGCCACCGTCGCCGCCACCACCGCGTTCTACGCCCCCGACGAGGAGCCGTCATGACCCGGGGCGTCCCCGCGCTCCCGAAGCCGCGCCGGGCCACGAGGTGACCGGTGGCGACGCCGGGCCGCGAGGTGAGCGACGGCGGCGCCGGACCGCGTGGCGGCCGGGGGCGATCACGCGCCGTGGCGAAACCCCGGGGCGGCGATGTGCTGTCGTCTTTGTCGCCGCCGGGCAAACGGACTACCCTCGCCCGTGACCGGTCCGAACGGACCTTCGAGTCCGTGAGGAGTCCACCAGGAGTCCGTGGGGAGTTCGCGAGGAGTCAGCGGGGAGGCGACGGGGTGTCCACGATCCGCCGTACGGTCAAGATCACGTCAGTCGCGCCTCACGCCCACCACATGTCACGCCACCCCGGCGGGCGCGTTTGTGCGAGCCACACAACTCCGGCCGCGAAACACGCTTAGTCCCCACCATTCCGGTATCCGGAGGCAGTAGAGAGTATGTACCCCGGTTACGGCGGGGACGACCGCCGTGTTCACCGTCTTCGAAAGGCCCGCTCAGTGTTCAGTCGTGTCGCCATCGTCAACCGCGGTGAAGCCGCCATGCGGCTCATCCACGCCGTTCAGGACCTAGCCGCGGAGACGGGCACACGGATCGAGACCGTAGCCCTGTACACCGACTCCGACCGGACGGCCACGTTCGTCCGCGAGGCCGACATCGCCTACGACCTGGGACTCGCCGCGAACCGGCCCTATCTGGACCACGCGGTCCTCAGGAAGGCCCTGGTCGAGACCGGCGCGGACGCGGCCTGGGTGGGCTGGGGCTTCGTGGCGGAGGACCCGGCGTTCGCCGACCTGTGCGCCGAGGTCGGCGTGACGTTCGTCGGCCCGGGCTCCGAGGCGATGCGCAGGCTGGGTGACAAGATCGGCTCGAAGCTGATCGCCGAGGAGGTCGGGGTGCCCGTCGCGCCCTGGAGCCGCGGCCCGGTGGAGACGCTGGAGGAGGCGAAGGCGGCGGCCGACCGGATCGGCTACCCGCTGATGCTGAAGGCGACCGCGGGCGGCGGCGGCCGGGGCATCCGGATGGTCGCCGACGCCGACGAGCTGACCCAGGCGTACGAGCTGACGCGCCAGGAGGCCGCGCGCGCGTTCGGCAGCGGCGTCGTGTTCCTGGAGCGCCTGGTGACGGGTGCCCGGCACGTCGAGGTACAGGTCATCGCCGACGGGCAGGGCACCGCGTGGGCGCTGGGCGTGCGCGACTGCTCCGTGCAGCGGCGCAACCAGAAGATCATCGAGGAGTCCGCCTCCCCGGTCCTCGACGCCGGGCAGGTCGCCGAGCTGAAGGCGGCGGCCGAGCGGCTCGTGCTCGCGGTCGACTACAAGGGCGCGGGCACTGTCGAGTTCCTCTACCACCCCGGCGAGCGGCTGTTCGCGTTCCTGGAGGTCAACACGCGCCTGCAGGTCGAGCACCCGATCACCGAGATCACCACCGGCGTCGACCTGGTGAAGGCCCAGCTGCACGTCGCGGCGGGCGGCAGGCTGGAGGGCGACGCGCCGGCGGAGTGGGGTCACGCCGTCGAGGCGCGCCTCAACGCCGAGGACCCCGACCGCGACTTCGCCCCCTCGCCCGGCCGGATCGCGCGGCTGGCGCTGCCCAGCGGCCCCGGCATCCGGGTGGACACCGGGTTCAGCGAGGGCGACACGATCCCCGCCGACTTCGACTCGATGATCGCCAAGATCATCGCGCACGGCCGCGACCGTACGGAAGCGCTCGCCCGCCTGCGCCGCGCGATGACGCAGACGACCGTCATCATCGAGGGCGGCGTGACGAACAAGGGCTTCGTCCGCACGCTGCTCGACGAGCCCGCGGTGATCGACGGGTCCGCCGACACCGGCTGGATCGACCGCGTGCGCGCCCAGGGCGCCCTCGTCTCGCACCGGCACTCCGCGATCGCGCTGATCGCCGCCGCCATCGAGGCCTACGAGGACGAGGAGGCCGTGACGCGGCAGCGCTTCCTGACCACCGCGCACGGCGGCCGCCCGCAGTCGCAGCACGAGAGCGGGCGCGCGCTGGAGCTCAAGCTTCGCGACGTCGGCTACCGCGTCCAGGTCGCCCGCACCGGCGGCCACCGGTTCCGCGTCGGCGTCTCGGCGGGCGGCCCCCAGCACGCGGCCGACGTCGACATCGAGCGCTTCGACGAGCACAGTGGCCAGATCACCGTGAACGGCGTCCGCTTCAAGATCGTCACGAGCACCCACGGCCCGATCCACCTGGTCGAGGTCGACGGCGTCACACACCGGATCAGCCGCGACGAGGGCGGCATCGTCCGCTCGCCGGTGCCCGCGCTCGTGGTGGCCACGCCGCTGCAGGCGGGCGACGAGGTCGAGGCCGGAGCCCCGCTGCTCGTGGTCGAGAGCATGAAGATGGAGACCGTGCTGCGCGCGCCGTTCCGCGGCCGCGTGCGGGAGCTCGCGGTGTCGGTCGGCAGCCAGGTGGAGGCGGGCGCCCGCCTGCTGCGCCTGGAGCCGCTGGGCGACGGCGACGAGGCGGCCGGTCCCGTGGCCGAGGCGCGCGAGGTCGAGCTGGACCTCCCGGCCGAGCCGGTGGGCGTGCCCGCGGCCGAGCGGGCCGCGCGCGGCCTGCAGGACCTGCGCAGCCTCCTGCTGGGCTTCGACGTCGACTCGCGCGACGAGAAGCGCCTGCTCGACGGCTACCTGGCCGCGCGCGCCGAGCTCGCCGAGAAGGGCGAGCACGAGCCGGCCGGCGAGGTCGAGCTGCTGCGCCTGTTCGCCGACCTGAGCGAGCTGAGCCGCAACCGGCCCGCCGGGGAGGAGACGAAGTCCAGCTCCTCGGTGCACAGCCCCCGCGAACACTTCCACACCTACCTGCAGTACCTGGACCCCGACCGGGCCGGGCTGTCGGAGAGCTTCCGGCAGCGGCTCACGCACGTGCTGTCCCGTTACGGCGTCGAGGGCCTGGAGCGCACGCCGGAGCTGGAGGACGCGGTCTTCCGGATCTTCCTCGCCCAGCGGCGCGCGTCCACCGACGTCGCCGTGGTGACGACCCTGCTGAGCCTGTGGCTGAAGGAGGCCCCGCCCACCCAGGCGGACCGGGTCACCGTCGGCCTGGCGCTGGAGCACCTGGTCGCCGCCACCCAGGTCCGGTTCCCGGCCGTCGCGGACCTGGCGCGCGGCGTGGTGTTCACCTGGTTCGCCCAGCCGCTGCTGCGCCGCACCCGCGCCAAGGTCTACACGAACGTACGCAAGCACCTGCGCCACCTCGACCGGCACCCGGACGCGCCCGACCGCGCCGAGCGGATCTCCGCCATGGTCGCCAGCGCCGAGCCGCTCGTCCGGCTGGTCGGCCAGCGGATCGGCCGCGAGGGCGCGGACCCCGTGCCGCTGCTGGAGGTGCTGAGCCGCCGCTACTACGGCAACCGCGCGCTCGGCGACATCCGGGTGAGCAAGGTGGCGGGCTGCACGTTCGTCGTCGCCGACCACCGCACCGCGACCGGCAACGGCCGCGTCGTGGCCACCGCGGTCGACTTCCTGGCGCTGGCCGAGGCGGTCAAGGCGGTCGGCGAGTTCGCCGGTGACGGCGAGCTGGTGGCGGACATCTACCTGACCTGGTCGGACGGTCCCAGCGACCCCGACGAGATGGCCGCGCGCCTGCGCGAGGTCATGGTCGCGCAGCAGCCGTCGAACCGGGTCGGCCGCATCGTGACGACCGTCGCGGGCAACAGCGGCGCCGTGATGCACCACCACTTCACCTTCCGGCCGTCCGCCGGCGGCTTCGCGGAGGAACGGCTGCTGCGCGGCCTGCACCCGCGCATCGCCGAGCGCATGCAGCTGGAACGGCTGCGCGACTTCGACCTCACCCGGCTGCCCGCGCCCGACGAGGAGGTCTACCTCTTCCGGGCCAACGCGCGGCAGAACCCGTCCGACGAGCGCCTCGTCGCCCTGGGGCAGGTCCGCGACCTGACCCCGCTGCGCGACGACGAGGGCAGGCTCGTCGCGCTGCCCGCGGCCGAGGACGTCCTGGCCACGTGCCTCGACGCGATCCGCCGGGCGAGGAAGCCCGGCGCGAAGACGTCCGCCACGAACCGGATCGTCATCTACGTGTGGCCGCCGAACGACCTCTCGCCGGAGGACCTGAACACCGTGGCCAAGCGCGTGCTGCCGACGACGGCGGGCGCGGGCCTGGAGGAGGTGCTCTTCCTCGGCAGGCGCCGCGACGGCGCCACCGGCGAGCTCGTCGACATCGCCGTCCGGATCGGCTACGACGTGGGCTCGGGGGTGCAGCTGTCCGTCGTGCCGCCGCCGACCGACCCCATCGAGCCGCTGGACGACTACCGCCAGGAGGTGCTGCGCGCGCACAGCCGCGGCACGCACCACCCGTACGAGCTGACCGCGATGCTCGCCGGGCCGTTCGGCTCGTTCACCGAGTACGACCTGGACGAGCGGTCGGTGCTGGTGCCGGTGAACCGGCCCAAGGGGCGCAACACCGCCGCGCTCGTCGCGGGCGTCGTCAGCACGCCCACGTCGCGCCACCCGGAGGGCATGACCCGCGTCGTGCTGCTGGGCGACCCGACGAAGGCGCTCGGCGCGCTGTCCGAGCCCGAGTGCGCGCGGGTGATCGCCGCGCTCGACCTGGCCGAGCGGATGCGGGTGCCGCTGGAGTGGTTCGCGCTCTCGGCGGGCGCCCGGATCTCGATGTCGTCCGGCACCGAGAACATGGACTGGGTGGCGGCCGCGCTGAAGCGGATCGTGAACTTCACCCAGGACGGCGGCGAGATCAACATCGTGGTCGCGGGCATCAACGTCGGCGCCCAGCCGTACTGGAACGCCGAGGCCACGATGCTCATGCACACCAAGGGCATCCTGGTGATGACCCCCGACTCCGCGATGGTGCTGACGGGCAAGCAGTCGCTCGACTTCTCCGGGGGAGTGTCGGCCGAGGACAACCACGGCATCGGCGGGTACGACCGGATCATGGGCCCGAACGGCCAGGCACAGTACTGGGCGCCGGACATCCGCGGCGCGCGGGAGGTCCTGATGTCGCACTACGACCACAGCTACGTCGCGCCGGGGGAGAGCCGGCCGCGCAAGACGGTCACCGGCGACCCGGTGGACCGCGACGTGTCGACGTTCCCGCACACCGCGCCCGACAGCGACTTCACGACGGTGGGCCAGATCTTCTCCGTCGAGTCCAACCCGGACCGCAAGAAGCCGTTCGACATCCGCACCGTCATGCGCGCGCTGTCCGACCAGGACCACCCGGTGCTGGAGCGGTGGGCGGGCATGGCCGACGCGGACACCGCCGCTGTCCAGGACGTCCACCTCGGCGGCCGGCCGGTGTGCCTGCTGGGCATCGAGTCCCGGTCCGTGCCGCGTCGCGGGTTCCCGCCCACCGACGGCCCGGACACCTACACCGCGGGCACCCTGTTCCCGCGCTCGTCCAAGAAGGCCGCCCGCGCCATCAACGCCGCCAGCGGAAACCGCCCGCTGGTCGTGCTCGCCAACCTGTCGGGGTTCGACGGGTCGCCCGAGTCGATGCGCAAGCTGCAGCTGGAGTACGGGGCGGAGATCGGCCGGGCGGTGGTGAACTTCGAGGGTCCCATCGTGTTCTGCGTGATCTCGCGGTACCACGGCGGCGCGTTCGTGGTGTTCTCCAAGGCGCTCAACCCGAACATGACCGTGCTCGCGGTCGAGGGCTCGTTCGCCTCGGTGCTCGGCGGCGCTCCGGCCGCCGCGGTGGTCTTCGCGCGCGACGTCGACAAGCGGACCGGCAACGACCCCCGCGTGCTCGCCCTCGCCGCCCGGGTCGCGGAGGCCCCGGCCGCCACGCGGGCCGCGCTCGCCACCGAGCTGGCCGAGCTGCGGTCGTCGGTGCGGGCCGAGAAGCTCACCGAGGTGGCCACCGAGTTCGACCGCGTGCACAGCATCCAGCGGGCGGTCGACGTCGGCTCGGTGGACATGATCATCAGCTGCGCCGAGCTGCGGCCGAAGATCATCGAAGCGGTCGAGAAGGGGCTGGCCCGGCAGGTCTGATCCGGCGGGTCTGACCCGGCAGGTCTGATCCGGCGGGTCTGACCCGGCAGGTCTGATCCGGCAGGTCTGGCCTGGCAGGTCTGACCCGCTCCCGAGCCGGACGTCCTCGTTCGTCGTCCGGCCGGGGGCGCCCGCGATCACCGGGTGGCCCGCGATCGCCTGGGGTGCCCGCCGCCACCGGGTGGCCCGTGACCACTGGGGGCGCCCGAGACTTTCGGGGTCACCTGCGGAAAAATGGTTCACGAGCGACGATTTCGCCTCGGGGCGAGAGTCTCGTCTTCCGACCCTCCCCACCGATCGCCGACCGCCGCGAGGAACCCCCATGACCCACGACAGAACACCGCCCGACATGAGCGACCCGGAGCCGAAGGCGAATCCCCGTCGCGCGTCCGACGTCTGGCCGCTGATCCACGCCGAACGAGCGGCTCTGGCGGCGGACCTGGCGAATCTGACCGACGAGCAGTGGGTGACGCCGTCGCTGTGCGCAGGGCTGACCGTGCGTGAGGTGCTGGCACACCTCACCTCGGCGGCGGGTCTCGGCCCGGTGCGGTGGATGGCGGGGGTGATCCGCTGCCGGTTCGACTTCGACAGGCAGGTCGCCATGCGGCTCGCCGAGCAGCTGGGGGCGACCGCGGCCGAGACGCACGACAGGTTCCGCCGCGTCGTCACGAGCACCACCAAACCACCCGTGCCGGCCGTGGCGATGCTCGGCGAGACGGTCGTCCACGGGGAGGACATCCGGCGCCCCCTGGGCATTCGCCGCGAGCACCCGATCACGACCCTCACCCGGTTGGCCGAGTACTACCAGGGCTCCGACCTCGTGGTCCCGGCCAAGGGACGGATCGGCGGGCTGCGGCTCGCCGCCACCGACGGTCCTTTCACCACCGGCTCCGGCGCTCTCGTGTCCGGCACCACCCTGGCGCTCACGATGGCCATGACCGGGCGCGCGGCGTACTGCGACGACCTCGAAGGCGACGGCGTCGCGATCCTGCGCGACCGCATGAAGACGGGATGACCCGGGGCGGGAGCCGGGGGAGCCGTTCCATCCTTGAGGCGGTGGGCGTGGTCGCGCCGGTGGCCGCCACCGGTCTTCGGGTGATCTTCGGTGCCGTACGGCGGATAGGTTTTCCCTCATGACGAGTGCGTGGGCGGCGGAGGCGATCGGACGGCTGGAGGAGGAGAGGGCGAGCGCCGGGCCCACCCCGTTGCGGCCGTTCCCGCTGCCCGGCGGCTGGGGGGTGCGGCTCTGGGTGAAGGACGAGTCGGTCCAGCCGACGGGCGGTCTGAAGCACCGGCTGGCGCGCGCCCTGTTCACGACCGCGATCGCCACCGGCCGGATCACGGAGGGCACTCCCGTGGTGGAGGCCACCGGGGGCGCCATGGCGGTCGCCCAGGCGTACTTCGCCCGGCTGCTCGACCTGCCGTACACCGCGGTGATGCCGCGGGGTTCCCGGGGGCAGGACGTGGAGCGATGGGGTGGGACCTGCCGATACGTCCATCCGCCGCTGGCCGTCTACGACGAGGCCGCGAAGCTGGCCGAGCGGCTGGGCGGCTGCTACCTGGACCACTACGCCTCGGCCGCGACCGTCGCCTGGCACGGCGGGAGCCTGGCGGAGGAGCTCTTCGAGCAGGTGCCCCGGTGCCCGGAGTGGGTCGTGGTCGGCGCGGGCACCGGGGCCACCTCCGCCGCCGTGGGCCGCCACCTGCGCGACCACCGGCTGCCCGGCAGGCTCGCGGTGGTCGACCCGGAGAACTCGGCGTACTTTCCCGGCTGGGCGAGCGGTGCCGACGACTACGGCACCGGCATGCCGTCACGGATCGAGGGGATCGGCCGGCCGCGCATGGAGCCGGGCTTCGTCTCCTCCCTCGTCGACATGGTCGTTCCCGTACCGGATGCCGCCAGCGTGGCCGCCGCCCGCCGGGTGCGCGAGGTGACCGGGCTCGCGGTCGGCGCCGCCACCGGGACGAACCTGTGGGGCGCGCTGGAGCTCGCCGTCCGCATGCGCGACCGGGAGGTCCGCGGCGACGTGGTCACCGTGATCGGCGACGCCGGCGAGCGTCACCTGCGGACCTGCCACGACGACACCTGGGCGCTGGACAAGGGCCTCGACTGGCGACCGCACGCGACACGGCTGGCACACCTGCTCGGCGGGTAGGACCGGCCGGACACCCCGCGCGGGCCGAGACCAGTGAAGCGTCCTGCGCGGGTCGAGACCGGCGGGGCGTTCCGAGCGGGGGGGGGAGATCGGCCGGGCGCCCTGCGCGAGAGTAAGACCTGCTGGCGCCCCGCGCGGTTGGGGCGGGGCGCTTCGGGGTGAGATCGGCTGGGCGCCCCGCGCGAGAGTAGGACCTGCTGGGCGCCCCGCGCGGTTGGGACCGGCGGGGCGTTTCGGGTGGGTTGAGACCGGCCGGGCGGCCTGCGCGAGTAAGACCGGCGGGGCGCCCGGTGCGGGTCAGCCGACGCTGGTGATGACGGCGAAGCGTGCGCCGTGGGGGTCGGAGACCACGGCGAAACGGCCGACGCCCTCGATGTCCGCGGCGGGTGCGACGAGGTCGCCGCCGAGCTCCCGCACCCGGACGACGGACGCGTCACAGTCGGCCACCTCGAAGTACGGCAGCCAGTGCGGCCTGTCGCCCGCCTGGAGCGGCTTGACGCCTCCCAGGGCCGAGTTCTCGCCCTCGGCGGTCGACAGCAGGAGGTAGGGCATGTCGCCGAACGCGATGTCCTGGATGCTCCAGTCGAAGACCGCCTGGTAGAAGGGACGGATGGTCTCCGGGTCGGGGACGTACACCTCGAACCAGGCCACGGAGCCGTTCTCGGTGACGAGGTCCAGGCCCTTGGACGTGCCCGGCTGCCAGACGGCGAACTCGGCCCCGCCGGGGTCGGTGAACCCGGCCATCCGGCCCATGGTGGAGACGTCGTCCGGGGCGATGCGCACGGTCCCGCCCGCCTGCTCGACCGCCTTCGCCGTGGTGTCGGCGTCGGAGGTCTGGAAGTAGGGCGTCCACGCCGGGACGGCCCCCTCCTCGCTGAGCGGCCCGACCGCGGCGACGGTCTTGCCGTCGAGCTGGAAGAAGCCGTAGCCGCCCGCCCGGGGACCGGCCGACTCGAAGCTCCAGCCGAACAGGGGACCGTAGAAGGCGGTGGCGGCCTCGGTGTCGGGCGTGCCCAGGTCGATCCAGTTGGGGGCGCCAGGGACATATCGGGTGGTGAGCATGGCCTCTTCCTTCGATGTGTTCACATGCCGGTGGCCCGTCTCAACGCCTTCGCGCGCGAGGGGCGAGAGCGTCGAACCGGTCGCCCGTCAGCCTGCCAGAGCCCGCCGACATTTCCCGCCCGCCCGGAGCCGGTGCGCGGGCGGGCGGGGAGGTGCGGTGGCCGGGAAGACCCCGGCCACCACCGCCACCACCGCCACCGCGAAGGCCCGCCGGTCGGCGTCGCGCGGGCTTCGTACGGACACCCGGTCGTGCGAGCCTCGTACGGACAACCCAGTCGCGCGACCCTTGTACGGACACGTCGGCGTCGGGCGCCCCTCGTATGGACACCCGGTCGTGCGAGCCCCGAACGCCCAGTGCGAGCCCCGAACGCCCAGTGCGAGCCCCGTACGGACGTTCAGTGCGAGTCCCGTACGGACGCTCAGGTGAAGCGCCGGTAGGTGATGGGGGACGCGCCGACCACCGACTGCATCTTGACGTGGTCGCCCGGCTTCGGGGCCGCGATCATCATTCCGTCGCCCATGTAGACACCGCAGTGGGTCGCCGGGTTGCCGAAGAAGACGATGTCGCCCGGCTGAGGCGGACCGGTGATCGGCTGGCCGCTCGCCTGGTACCCGGCGGCGGTGTTGTCACCGATCTTGATTCCCGCCTCGTTCAGCGAGACGTGCACCAGGCCGCTGCAGTCGAACGCGTTGGGCCCGTCGGCGCCCCAGACGTAGGGCTTGCCGATGTGGCTCCTCGCGGCGGCCACGACATCGGCTCCGGTGCCGTCGCCGGTGACCGTGTACGGGATCGCCTGCCCCCCACCGCCACCTCCGCCGCCCGAGCCGCCACCCGAACCGCTGCCCGAGCCGCCGTCCTGGCCGCCGGACGGCGATCCGCCCCCACCGCCGCCGTTGCCGCCGCCCTGCGAGCCGGGCTCCGTACCGGCGAGTATGGTGCGGATCTCCTCCTCGGGCACCGGCACCCACCGGGTGGTGTGCCCGGGGGCGGGGACGAAGTCCTGGTCGCCCGCGGCCGGGATGGCGGAGAAGAGCGCGGTGTCGCCGAGGTGCTTGTCGAGCTCGCGCCGCGCGGTGGACAGCGCGGTCTCGGCCGCGTCGACGTGCCCCCGCACGCGGGACACCGCCAGCTCGACCTGCTCCTCGATGCCGGGCTTGAGCTGCTCCTCGGTGGCGTGCGGGTTGCGGCGCCGGTACTCCGCCACCCAGGCCAGCAGGTCGCCGCAGACGCGCTCGGCGTTCGACGTCGCCGTCTCGACGGCACCGGCGGCGGTGTCCAGGGAGCCCGCGCAGTCGCCCAGCGCGTCTCGCAGGGAACCGCCCGCCCTGTCGTAGCGCCGCATGTACGCCACGAAGGCGTCGGCGGAGTCGCCCTTCCAGGCGGTGTCCACCTGGTTGACCGCGTTGTTCAGCAGCCTGAACGGCTCGGCGGACGAGCTGACCGCCTTGCGCCACCGGGTGGCGATGGCCCGGATCGCGGCGGGGTCCCCGTCCACCTTCTTCACCAGCGCGGCCAGGGCCTGGCCTCCGGGCAGCGCCGCCACGGCGTTCATGTCGGTCATATGGCGGGAAGGTGGCTCGTGGTGCCCCGCTCGGCCCTGGTCACGTTGTCCTCGATCGTGTCGAGGGCGCGCTCGACGCCGTCGAGACGGCTCTTCACCGTGCCGAGCTCGGTGTCCGCGTACCCTTCGACCCGGCCGATCGCCGCGGCCAGCTCCTGGGCGCCGTCCAGGGTCCCGAAGAGCGACGGGCTAGCGCCGCTCCCGGCGGGGAAGTCGTCGCCGACGGTGGCGAGCCTTCCCCCCTGGGAGTTCACCGTGACGCGTAGCCTGGCCAGCGCCTCGCGATTCAGATCGAGGTTTCCCACCGGAGCCGACTCCCTCCGCGGTCGCCGATGTGGCTCGTTGGCCGGTTGCCTGCCCACCGTCCGGCCATATCCACCAAGAAGTGATCATATCCATCGAACGGCGATCATCGCAGTACAAAAGCGCATTCGTCAGATCGGCCCGCCGATCGCGGCCCGGCGCGCCACCGCGACGCTCAGTCGATGACCGCGGTGGCCTCGACCTCGACCAGGAGATCGGGCTCGCCCAGCGCGGCGACGCCCAGCAGCGTGATCGGCTTGACCGGGTCGATCCCCAGTTTCGCGGCCGCCCGGCCGACCCCCTCGCCGAGCAGGGGCATCTTGTCGGGGCTCCAGTCGACGACGTAGACGGTGAGCTTGGCCACGTCGTCGAAGGAGGCGCCGATCGCGGCCAGCGCGGTGCCGATGTTGAGGTACGCCTGCTCGACCTGGGCGGCGAGGTCGCCCTCGCCCACCTTGCCGCCGTCGGCGTCACGGGCGACCTGTCCGGCGAGGAACACCAGCTTCGATCCGGTGGCGATCGACAGCTGCCGGTAGACCTCGGGCTTCGGCAATCCGTCCGGGTTGACCAGGGTGACGGCCATCGCTGCTCCTTCGTCGTCGTTGTCGTTCCATGAAACTATAACATTGCTATGCAATACAATGACATGGCCACGATGAAGCCCAAGCGGTGTTCGTACAGCTTCCGCGGCTCCTCGACACGTCCCCCTGGCCGTTGGCGATCGGGCCCTGGGCGCCGGGGCCTCAGGGGGAGACGGTCTCGATCCTTCGGCGCCCGGCCATGACGACCACCACGATCGCGTAGAGGCCGAGCTGCACGACCGTGCCCGCCAGGGTCTGCCAGGGGACCGATCCCTGCTTCAGCGCCTCCGACAGGCTCCCGTCGGCTCCGCTGACCCCGAACGCCAGCACGTTGTTGGCCACGTGCAGGGCGATGGCGGCCTCCAGGCCGCCGGTGCGTACCGCGAGCCAGCCCATCAGCGCCCCGAAGGCGAAGACGTCGACGATGCCCCAGTCGACGTAGGCGTGCACCGCGGTGAAGGCGGTGGCGCTCAGCAGGATGCCCGGCCACGGGGTGGAGAGGAAGGCGCCGAACGCCTGGACCAGCCACCCCCGGAAGACGTACTCCTCGGCGGCGGCCTGGAAGGGCACCAGGAACAGGGTGACGGCCAGGGCGGGCAGGAAGCGCTCCCAGCCGATCCAGCCGAACAGGTCGCCGAGGTCCTCCCCGGTGACGACGTAGGCGACGGCGACCGCGCCCTGGCCCAGCGCCACGGCGCCGACCGCCACCGCCGCGCAGCGCGCCATCCACCGCCACCGCAGGCGGCCGGTGACCGAGGAGAGGGTGCCGGGCGGGCGCCGCTGGATCCACGCCACCACGCCGTACACGATCGGCAGGACGGCCGCGATCGCGAGCAGGTTGATCCCCAGGTCGTACACCGGGTCGGTGAAGATCTGCCCGTCGGATCCGCCTGTCCCGACGCCCACGAGCACGCCGAGCGTCGCACCGCCGAGGATGACGGCGAGCCCGGCCAGCATGAGGCCCGCGAGACCCACGGCCGTGCCCAGCAACGGCCGCCACCAGGCGTGCAGGCGGGTGCGCGCCAGCCGGTCGTAGCGGCTGCCGGACGGTGCCGGGACCAGCCAGGGGTCGTGCCGGGGCGGGGGCGGGAAGTGTTCCATGGGCACGCCGGACGCGCCGGGAGCATCGGAGGGGCCGGGAACACCGGGAGCACCGGGAACGCCGAACCGGTGGGGCGGCGGGCCGGGAGGCCGGAGGGGCTCCGCCGCGGGCCGGGGGTCCTGGGGGACGTGCATGGCTTCATTCCGTTCCGATGGGTTCACGGAGTTTACGGGGCCGGAGGTGGGAGGGCGGGACGCGTCTTGTCGGGTTCGGCACTCCGGGGGGATGTGTTCTGTCGGGCTCGGCACCTCCGGGGGTGGGGTGCGGTTTTGTCGGGTTCGATACTCCGGGAGGGCGGGACGCGTCCTGTCAGGTTCGGCACTCAGGGAGAGGGGGACGCGTTTCGCCGGGCTCGATGCTCCGGGAAGGGTGACGCGTCCTGCCGGTTCGATGCTCCTCCTCGGGAATCCCGGCCCTCCTCCTCGCACAACGACACCCGGCGCCGTTCGGTTCCGTGCCGTTCCCCGCCGGGGGCACCACGGGCCCCGGCGGGCGATCCCGGCGGAAACTCCGGCCCGGAGCCCTCGGAACGCGGTTCGACCTGCTGTTTCATGGATGGATCTCGCGAGGCGGGGTAGGTCGTCGATCAACGTCCACGACCGGCCGGCATTCTCCCCGGGGCCGAGACCGGGGTCTCCACACCGGAGGGATCGAGATGAGTGAGTACGAGCGTTCCCGCACGATCGCCGCGCCGCCGGAGGTGGTGTTCGACCGCGCGGGCGACCTGGACAACCTCGACGAGTGGCTCCCGCACGACCTGCACGTACAGCCGGGGGACCTGCCCGCGGTGACGGTGCACGACGACGCCGGCGGGCATGACGCCGCCGGGCAGGACTTCCGCGCGCTGCTGCGCACCGAGCGCGACCAGCTCCGGATGGAGTGGGGCACCCGCGACGACGGCAGCTACGCCGGGTGGCTGCAGGTGGCCGGCATCGGCGACGCCGAGAGCGAGGTGACGATCCACCTGTCCTTCTTCGACGAGACGCACGCCCCGCCGGGCGACGCGGTCGACCGGGCGCTCGGCGACAGCCTGGAGCGCCTCGCCGGTCAGGTCGACCGGCGAGGCGGCTGACCCCCGCCCAAAACGGCCACGGGTGACCCCCGTCTAAAACGGCCACGGGTGACCCCCGTCTAAAACGGCCACGGGCGTGCGACCGGACGGGACCGGCCGCGACTGGACGCGGCCGGTCAGACCGTGCGCGGCCGTACGCGGCCGGGCCGTACACAGCCGTACACAACCGGACGCGGCCGTACGCCGGGCCGGTTCAGCTCCGGTGGACGGAGGCGTGGGCTCCGCGGCCTCCCGCCACGGGTGGCGATGGCCTCGCGCTGGCGGAGCCGGGCCGGGAGCGGGTCGCGGCGGCCTCGCGCAGGCGGAGCCGGGGGCTACCGGCGGGGGTCCTCGCCGGTGGCGAGCCCGGAGCGGTGGGCGATGACGGCCAGCGCCGTGCGGTCCCGCGCGTCGAGCTTGGTCAGGATCCGGCTGACGTAGGTGCGTACGGTGGCCGGGCTGATGAAGAGCGCGG
The DNA here is from genome assembly GCF_040295985.1 of Streptosporangium sp. NPDC002524. Taxonomy (NCBI): domain Bacteria; kingdom Bacillati; phylum Actinomycetota; class Actinomycetes; order Streptosporangiales; family Streptosporangiaceae; genus Streptosporangium; species Streptosporangium sp. NPDC002524. The sequence goes on from NZ_JBEOWK010000023.1 coordinate 38,993, forward strand.
CGGCGATCCTGTCGTTGGTCTCGGCGTGGCCGATGCGGGCCAGGACGGCGAGTTCCCGTTCGGTCAGGGTGGCCAGCCGGGGATCGGGCTCGGGCGCTCTCGGGGCTTTGGCGAGGCGTTCCATGACGCGCCGGGCGATCGCGGGGGAGAGCACGTTCCCGCCTTCCGCGGCCGTACGCACCGCCTTGCGGAGGTCCTCCGACGGCGTGTCCTTGAGGAGGTAACCGGCGGCTCCCAGGGTGACGGCCTCGACGATGTCCTCCTCGTCGTCGAACGTGGTCAGGATCAGCACCCGCGAGCCCGCCAGCGACTCGTCGGCGCGGATGGCCGCGGTCGCCCGGAGCCCGTCCATACCGGGCATGCGGATGTCCATGAGCACGACGTCCGGGCGGAGCTCCCGGACGCGGGAGAGCGCGGCACGCCCGTCCGAGGCCTCGCCGACGACGGTGATGCCCGGGTCGTTCTCGAGGAGCGTCCGCAGCCCCGCGCGCACGAGTTCCTGGTCGTCGACGACGACCACGCCGATCATGACACCCGCTCCAGCGGGAGGACGGCCCGGACCGCGAACCCCGCGCGCTCGCGTCCCGCCGTCAGGGTGCCGCCGAGACTCTCGGCCCGCTCACGCATCCCGGCGATGCCGTGTCCCGGGCCGGTGCCGTGTTCCTGACCGATGTCGTGTCCTGGCTCGACGCCGTGTCCCCGGCCGGTGGCGGTGGCGGTGACGGTGCCGATGGCGTGGCCTGGGCCGTCGTCGACGACGGACAGGCGCAGGAGCGGTCCGTCGTCGAACGCGGTGATGCGGGCGCGGGTGCCGTGGGAGTGCTTGACGATGTTGGTGACCGCCTCCTGGACGATCCTGAACGCGGAGGCGTCCACCGTCGCGGGGAGCTCGGCGGTGACGCGCATCTCGACGTCGATCTCGATTCCGGCGGCTGCCGCCGCCTCGCGGAGTGCGCCGACGCCCGACAGCGAGACGACCGACCTCGCGTCCTCGTCCGGGGTGCGGAGCAGGGCGACGGTCCTGCGCAGCTCGCTCATCGTACGGGTGCTGGTGTCCTTGATCAGGTCGAGGGCCGCCCGCGTCTGCGACTCGTCGTGGCCGAGCGACTCGCGGGCGACGTCGGCGTGCAGGGAGATGACGGAGGTCGTGTGGCCGATCGAGTCGTGCAGGTCCCGGGCGATGGCCAGGCGCTCGGCGTGCAACCGGGCGCCCGCCTCCTGCCGGTACCGCTGGGCGGTGAGCTCGGCGATCCGTCTCGCTCCCGCCTGCGCGTTCCGCCGCGATCTCAGGCTGTCTCCCAGGGCGATCGCCGCGGCCATGAGCAGGATGTGCCCGGCCAGCTCGTAGCCGACGACGTACGAGAAGTCCTGTCCCTCGATCAGGCGGAAGAACACCGAGACCGCGACCACGACGACGGCGGTGACGACGGCGTGGACGAGGCGCCCGAACTCGGCCGCCGAGAACAGCGCCGCGGTGACGGGGACGGCGATCCCGACGGCCGGGTAACCGGCGGCGTAGTAGGCGAACAGTCCCAGGGCGGTGACGGCGAGCACGGTCACCGGGTGGCGTCGCCGGGCGAGCATCAGCGCGCCCAGCCCTGCGGCCCACAGGTGGGCGATCGCGTCCGGGCCCTGCCGCCCTCCCTGGCCGGAGGAGATGACGATCGACACGACGAGCGTGACGCCCGCACCGATCAGGGCGTCGACCGCCCAGGGAGGGAGTCTCCTCCGCGCCCGCTCCTCGATCATGGATTCACCCTACGGCGCCGTCCCGTCGCTCCGCGTCCGTCGGGAGGCGACGCCGGGAGTCGCCTCCCGACGTACCCGGGTCGAGACCGGACACGGATGTGTCGCCTCCGTGGTGCTTCCTAGCGTGAGGCCATGACCTCTCCGAACCCCCGGCCGCGTCGGCCGTCCGTCCCGAGGCGCCCGGTCCTGGGGCTGCCCGTGATCGCCGTGATCGGACTCGCTCTCCTCGCGGCACCCCGGATCGTGCTCCATGACCTGGGCGTCATCCACGAGGGGACGTTCGTGAACCTCCTGTTCGTCATCGTGCCCCCGGTCGTCTGGATCGTGGTCGTCCTCCGGAGACGGGTGCCCAACCCCTTCCTCACCCTCCTCGTCACGGGCCTGTTCTACGGCGTCCTCCTGGCGGTGGGACATCAGGTGCTGTGGGACACCGCCCTCGGCGACGACCCGCCCGCGCTCGGCGGAAACCTGGGCGGCCTCGACCCGGCCGCGCAGTCCGTCATCCTGCGCCTGTTCGCCGCGATCAGCAGTGTCTTCACCGGTGTCATCGTCGGAGCGATCACCGGCCTCGTCGCCTGGGGACTCGGCAAGGCGATTCCCTCCGATTCCCGGACGCCCTGAGAGGGACGCCGTCTTCCCGGTGTCTCGGACGGGGCGCTGTTTTCCCGTTCGTCGTCTTCCCGTTCGTCCCGAACGGGACGCGGCCTTTCCGGTGTCCCGGAACCGGTGTTCGGGAAAGCGCGCGGACCCGTCCTTCTTGCCGGGGCGATGCCCTGTGACGGGGCCGGGGGGCGTGGTGGCGGGAATTAAATCTGAGGCGGTCGGCGGGCCTTCACCGGTACGCTCCCCGGGCATCTTCCCGCCGTCGGCGACGGCCCGCCCGCGTGAGACCGGCACGGAGCCGCGCACGGAACCCGCACGGGTCTACGCACGGAATCAGCACGGCACCACGCGCGGAACCGGCTCGGATCCACGCACGGAACCGGCCCGGAACCGGCGCGGACTCGGCGCGGACTCGGCGCCGCCTCGGTGGGAAACCTCGGGAAGGCTGCGGGAAGGCCGCAGGATGCCGTGGAAGACCGTGAAAGAGGAGAAGAACGCCGTTGACCAGGATCGCCGTTACCGGTGTCACGGGCAATCTCGGACGTCTCGTCATCGAGGATCTGCTCACCAGGATTCCGCCCCGCGATCTCGTCGCGCTCGCCCGCACCCCGGAGAAGGCGGGGGACCTGCCGGGCCGTGGCGTCGAGGTGCGGCACTGCGATCACGACGATGCCGCGTCCGTCGACGGCGCGCTCGCGGGGGTCGACGTCCTGCTCCTGGTGTCCGGGCCGGACATGACGCCCGGGGTCCGCGTGCGGCAGCACCGCACCGTCATCGACGCCGCCGTCCGGGCGGGCGTACGCCGCGTCGTCTACACCAGCGGCGCGGGCGCGGAGGACGGCCAGGGCCCCGTCGCCGACCACACGGCGACGGAGAAGGCGCTCCGCGAGGCGGGGCTCTCCTGCACCGTGTTGCGCAACGCCCTCTACTCCGAGGCGTTCCTGGGGGCCGCGCTGGCCCAGGCGGGGAAGGACGGTGAGATCACCTCCTCCACCGGCGGGCGGCCGCTCAACACCGCGAGGTTCCGTGATCTGGCACTGGCGGCGAGCGCGGCCCTGACCGGCTCCGGGCACGAGAACGCGACCTACGAGTTGCGCGGCCCGCTCTGGACCTACCCGGAGCTCGCCGAGGTCCTCACCCGCGCGCTGGGCAGGCCCGTCGAGCATCGGGAGATCACCGACGCGGAGGCCGGGTGGCTGGGAGGCGTGTTCGCGGCGGTGCGCGCCGGGGCCCTCGCCGAGACCGGCCCCGACCTCGCGCGCCTGCTGGACCGGCCGCCCTCCGGGCTGGAGGAGACGGTCGTGGCTCTCATCGCGCGTACGGCAGGCTGAGCGGCACCGGCGGGCCGGCCCCGAGCCGATCGGGTCGCGGCCCCCGAGCCGATCGGGCCGGGTGCCGGCGGGGCCGGGAGGCCGATCAGGTCAGATAGTCGCGCAGGGCCCGCGAGCGCGAGGGGTGACGCAGCTTCGTCATGGTCTTGGACTCGATCTGCCGGATGCGCTCGCGGGTCACGCCGTAGGCACGCCCGATCTCCTCCAGCGTCTTGGGCCGCCCGTCGCCGAGCCCGAACCGCATCGCCACCACCCCGGCCTCGCGCTCGGACAGCGCCTCCAGGATCGTGTGCAGCTGCTCCTGCAGCAGCGCGGAGGCGACCGCGTCCTCGGGGGTGATCGCCTCGGAGTCCTCGATGAGGTCGCCGAACTCGCTGTCGCCCTCGGTGCCCAGCGGGCTGTGCAGGGAGATCGGCTCCCGTCCGTACCCCTGGACCTCGACGACCCGCTCCGGGGTCATCTCCAGCTCCACGGCGAGCTCCTCGGGGGTGGGCTCACGGCCCAGGTCGGTCGTCATCTGCCGGTGCACGCGCGCCAGCTTGTTGATCACTTCGACCATGTGCACGGGGATGCGGATGGTGCGGGCCTGGTCGGCGAGCGCCCGGGTGATCGCCTGCTTGATCCACCAGGTGGCGTACGTGGAGAACTTGAAACCCTTGGTGTAGTCGAACTTCTCCACGGCGCGGATCAGCCCCAGGTTGCCCTCCTGGATCAGGTCCAGGAACAGCATGCCCCGGCCGGTGTGGCGCTTGGCCAGCGACACCACCAGGCGCAGGTTGGCCTCCAGCAGGTGGTTCTTGGCGCGGTGGCCGTCTTCGGCGAGCCATTCGAGCTCCGCGCGCACGTCGGGCTGGAGCCGGTCGCCCTCGTTGAGCCGCTCGGTGGCGAACAGCCCGGCCTCGATGCGCCTGGCGAGCTCGACCTCCTGCTCGGCGTTGAGGAGGGGGATCCTGCCGATCTGCTTGAGATAGTCCTTGACCGGGTCGGTGCTCGCCCCGACGGTCGCCTCCAGGGCTGCGGGGGCCTCGTCGTCGTCGGTCAGGACGAGCTCTTCTTCCTCAACCTCGACAACCTCAACGGTGCCTTCCACGGTGGCGGCTTCCATGGCGTTCACACCTTCCCCAGGTCTGGTCAGATACAACAACCCGTGCAGTTCAAGGTACGTCCCGCGACGGTGTGCTGCGGCGCCTGGCTCGCCGTCACGTCCTTCGCTGGGAGCGGAGAGCCTCCGCCGCGGGGAGCTCTCGCGAAGGGCGCCGACGTCCCGTCACGCCGCCGAGCGGCCGCCGGGCCGCCTTCCCGGCTGGGAAAGACGGCCCGGCGGATCTTCCGGCGACGCTGCGGGCGTTGCCGCGGTGGTGGGTGTACGGGGGAGGGGGACGGGTCAGGACCTCACCTGACATCACCTGAATCTCGCCTGATCTGGTCTGGCTCTGCCGGATCACGCCTGCTCAAGTCTGATCAGGCTTGTTCGGGCTCGCTCAGGTCTGTTCAGGCCTATTCAGGTCTGTTCAGGCCTATCCAGGTCTGTTCAGCCTGATCAGGCGGGGAAGTCGTTCGGGTTGACGCCGGTCGTCCGGGCGTTGCCGCCCCTGACCGGGTTGAGGGTCAGGGTCCAGATGGTCGAACTGGTCGCGGTCGTGGTGAACCTCAGCTTGCTGGTGAAGCGCTGGTAGGAGGGAGAGCTGGTGAACCTGCCCCGGGAAGTGCTGAACCGGTAGCCGGAGGTGAAGAAGATCGTGTAGGTGCCGTCCCTGACATCGCGGACGGAGGCCGTCGAGCGGGCGCGGATGTAGATGCTGATCGCCTTGGACCTGCCACGGACCAGCGTGACGACGGCGTCCCTGCTGGTCCCGTTCTTGACCTTCAGCGTGCCCCGGCCACCGCTGATGCGGTCGTAGAGGATCCTTCCGTTGCCCGGTCGCGCGGCGGCCTCGGTCGAGGCGACGGCGACGGTTTCCTGGGCCGAGGCGAGCGCGGGGGCGGCGAGGGAGCCGGCCAGCAGAACGGACGCGAGGGCCGCTCCGGCGAGATGACGTAAGTAAATCATTGCGCAAATATGACCAATTCCTGGTTGCCGGTCAAAGCAATTCACGACCGCAGTGACCCTTTGGGCGATTTGTAGGGGTATTTAGGCCCCCGGTCGAGGGCCCGCGCGGTGTTGGGGCTCCAGGTGTCCTCCGGCGCTCCGTTCACCGGTCTCTTCGTCTTCCTCGGTCTTCGGGCTCCCGGGTCCCGGGACAGCCGGAAGCACCGCCCGGTTCCGATGGTCGACGTCGCTTCCCGGCGTTCTTCGGGGGGCGGGGGAAGGTCAATACAATTCGTCTGATGTCGATGACGCCGATGACACCGAGGACGTACGCCGTGCCGCGACCGGTGCCCCGGCTCGCGCGGGCCGGGGTACCGGTCGCGCGGGCCGCCCGGCGCGTCGCGGGTCTGGCCCTGGGGGGCGTGACGGGCGTCGCCGAGCTCGGCTTCCTGTGCGTCGCGGGCGGGCTGTTCGCGGTCCTGGCGGCGTGGCCCGCGGGACGGCGCGCCGCCCGGCGGTTCGCGACGGCGGGAACGGCGCGGCTGGTCGCGCTGGAACGCGCCCGGCTGGCGACGTGGTTCGACCACGACACCGGAGTGCGGTCCGGTCACGGGACCAGCGTGCTGTCCGACCACGAAACGGGAGTGCGGTCCGGCAACGGGACCAGTGTGTGGTCCGGCCACGACACCGGTTCGTGGTCAGGTCGCGGGAGCGGCGGGGGGCCGGTGAGGAGTGGGTACGGGTACCTCTACCTCGCGCTGCGGGCGACGTTCGGCACGTTCGCGAGCTATCTGACCTTCGCGGGTCTCTTCGTCGGCCTGCTGTTCCTCGTCGGCGGCGTCGGGGAGCTGCTCTCCGGCGCGTCGTCCCCGGTCCCGATGCGGTATCCCGGCGTGCGCCTGACGGTCGACAGCGGGCCGGTGGGCACCGCCTACGGGCTGGTCCTGGTGGGACTGTCCGTGCTGTGGGGCGCGGCGACGGTGGCCGCGGAGCGGCGGCTGGCCGCGTACTTCGCCGGTCCCGGGGAGCGGGAGACGATGCGCCGCCGCATCGCGGAGCTGACCGCCACCCGCAGCGGCATCGTGCGAGCCGTTGACGACGAGCGGCGGCGCATCGAACGCGACCTGCACGACGGCGTCCAGCAGAGGGGAGTGGCCCTGGGGATGCTGCTGGGCCGCGCCCGGCACGGCACCGACCCGGCCGCGGTCGCCGCTCTCGTGGACCAGGCGTACGCGGAGTCGCGCCGCCTCCTCGACGAGTTGCGCAGCGTGGCCTGGCGGGTCTACCCGGCCGCGCTGGACGAGCTGGGCCTGCGCGCCGCCCTGGCCGGGGTGGCGGAACGGGCGGGCGTGCCGGTGACCGTCCGCTACGGCCTCGCGGAACGCCCGGTGTCCGAGATCGAGACGGCCGTCTACTTCGTGGCCCGCGAGGCCATCGCCAACGCCGCGAAACACGCGGACGCAGGGGGCGTCCTGGTGGTCCTGAGCGAAGACGAGCGCGCGGTGACCGTGCGGATCTCCGACGACGGCCGGGGCGGCGCCGATCCGTCCGGCGGCGGGCTGTCCGGGCTGGAGCGGCGGGTGCTGGCGCTGGACGGCGCCTTCGAGGTGGACAGTCCCCCCGGTGGCCCGACCAGGATCACGGCGACGCTGCCCCGGGGCGGGTCCGGACACCCGGAGCCGTCATGCGGCTGATCCTCGCCGACGACTCCGTACTGTTCCGCGAGGGACTGGTCCGCCTCCTGGAGGAGGCGGGTCACGAGGTGGTGGCGGCGGTGGGCGACTCCGCGGCGCTGCTCGCGGCCGTGGACGAGCACCGCCCCGACGTGGCGATCGTGGACGTGCGCATGCCGCCGGGCCAGGCGGGCGAGGGGCTGCGGGCCTCGCTGACGATCCGGGAACGCCGGCCGGACGTCGGCGTGCTCGTGCTGTCGCAGTACGTCGAGACGGCCTACGCCGCCCGGTTGCTCGCCGGAACCCCAGAAGGGCTAGGGTACCTGCTCAAGGACCGGGTGACCGAGGTGGGCGAGTTCCTGGAGTCGCTGGAGCGGGTCCGCGCGGGCGGGACGGTCTTCGACCCGGAGGTGGTCCGGCGGCTGCTCGCCCGCACCACCCGCGCCGACCCGCTGAGCAGGCTCACCCGGCGGGAGTCCCAGGTGCTGGAGCAGCTGGCCCAGGGGCTCGTCAACGCCGCGATCGCCGAACGTCTGCACGTGTCGCAGAGCACGGTGGAGAAGCACGTCAACGCGATCTTCGACAAGTTCGGGCTGTCCCGCACCCCCGGCTACAGCCGCCGCGTCCTGGCCATCCTGCGCTACCTGGACGGCTGAGCGGCCCCGCGCTCGCCTTTCCCGGAGCCCCGTCCTGCCGTTTTGGCGGTATGCCCGTCCAGGGACCCGGCCGCGCCACGTCAAGGGGTGCCGGGTCCCCTCACCCGGCGCCACGTGAGGGCGTCCGTACCGGCCGGACGATCCGGATGACGCGGACGAGGGCCACGGCCGCGCAGGCCCCGGTGGCGAGGACGAGCCAGATCATGAAGGACGGGTAGATGTAGGCCACCTGCGTCCAGGTGATGTCCTTCCCCCTGGCCAGCATCCCGAAGACGTCGGTGACGGTCAGGCACAGCACCCCCGGTAGCGCGTACGGCAGCAGCCGCGCCGCCGTGCTCCACGCCGGGCGCCCGGCACGCCGCGCCGCCCACCGGCGGGAACGGGCCAGCCCCCGGCCCGCCAGGAGGAGCGTCACGACGGCGGCCACCGCGATGGCGAGATCGACGACCAGGGTCGGGGGGAACGAGGGCGGCGCCTCGGGCTCCTCTCCTTCGGCCATGGCGACCAGCGCGTCCGCGATGGCGTCGCTGTCGGCGTACGCCGTGCCGGTGTTGGCCATGACCACGACGCCGTACCCCGACCGGGGCAGGAGCGTCTGCTGGGCCGTCGCGGTGAGCAGGTCGCCGCCGTGCCCGACGGTCGGCGAGCCGTTCCTCGTCGTGCCGATCGCCCAGCCCAGGGCGTAGGAGTCGTTGATCTTGGACGGGGTGCGCATCTCCGCGACGCTCGCGGCGGAGACGACGCGGACGCCACCCGGTCCGGCCCCCTCGCCGCTCTGTGTGATCATCCACCGGGCCATGTCCCTCGCGCTGCTGATCACCCCGCCCGAGCCGTTGCCGAATCCGGGGGGCTCGGGAAGGGCGAGCGCGACGCCGAGCAGGTGGAGATGGCCTCCCGCGCTCGGGGGGAGGTCGCGCTCGGTGTCGATCGTGGTGCTGTTCCGCATGCCGAGCGGGCCGAACACGTGCTTCTTCAGGTAACCGGCGAAGGGCATGCCGCTCGCCACCTCGACCAGCCGGGCGGCGACCTGGAAATTGGTGTTGTGGTAGCTCCACCGCGTGCCGGGGTCGGCGGCGAGCTTCGCCCCTCTCAGCCGGGCGACGGCCTCGCGGAGCGAGCCGGGCCGGGGCTGGCTCCTCTCGGGGAAGGTCTCGTCGGCCATGCCCGAGGTCTGGTCCAGCAGCTGGCGGACGGTGACGCGGGCCGCCCGTGGATCGGCCATCGCGAACTCGGGGAGCCGGACGCGCACCGGATCGTCGAGCCCGACCACCCCCTTCTCCACCAGTTGCATGACGGCCAGGGAGGTGAAGGACTTGCTGAGCGACGCGATCGCCATGGGGGTGTCCGCCGTGACGGGCTCACCGGAGGCGGTACGGCCGTAACCGGCGACGTGGACGACCTCGTCCCCCCTGGTGACGGCGACGGCGACCCCCGGCAGGCCGGTCGCCTCCCGGTAGGCGTTCACGAAACGGTCGACCGACGCGGGATCGATCTCCCGGGCGGCGGGACCCGTCCCCGTCGACGACACCGGCGCCGATGACGGTGACGCCGATGGCACCGATGCCGATACCGATGACATCGGCGTCGTGAGTGACGGTGACGCGAACGATGACGACGACGCGGACGAGGCCGTCGTGAAGGGAGCCGTCGCGAACGAGGCCGTCGTCAGGAGGGTCGCCGCGAGCATGACGGCGCGGGCCGTCGGGAGTCCACCGGCGAGGCGTCGCGGGAGCGGGTTGTTTTTGATCTTGAATTCGGGCACCAGTCGACGCTACGAACACCGCCCCGCCAGGACCATTGCGAGATCCCTCCGCGTTCCCCTGCGAAAAACCACAGGTTCTCCGGCGCGAGGGGCTTCGCCGGTCCGTACCCCCGGCCCCCTCGGCGGGAAACCTCCTGGACGTGGAACCCCGGCCGGGGGGAGACCCGGCAACAGGAACTCACCAGACAGCGGAGACCCTCTCGATGGCGGGAAACGAAACATCGGACCGTTCCAGGGAAACGTGTCGGCACGCGGACTCGACCCAGCTCCGCCGCCAGCCCCTGTCACTCTCTGCCGGTCGATCCATCATTCAAAGCCGCACGGCAGGCATATTTTTGCGAAAAGAAGTAGAAACATTGCGGACATCTGTCCGCCATCTTATGGTGTGCACAACGCCGCTCGCCGATCCCCCCGGCGACGGCGGCAGCCTCTCCGCCCCCCACCCGGCTGGATCGCGGTGACCGCACGCCCCGCCGGCCGCGGCGATCCGGCCCCGCGTGACGAAGGGTCAGCCGATGAAGACATCCGACCAATCTGTCAGCCGCCTACGCCATACCGGGCGACGTGCCCAGATCGTCCTCGCGCTCCTGCTGGCCGCCCTGTGCTGGGCCGGAGCCCAGGCGCCGCTCCCGGCGCGCGGCGCGGCCGTCCCCGAGCAGTCTTCCAACGTCCACCTGTTCTACTACTCCTGGTACGGCAACCCCCAGACGAGCGGTGAGTGGCGGCACTGGCAGCAGGGCGGCCACACCCCGCCCAACGACGTGGGCGCCGACCTGTACCCCAGCCTGGGCGCCTACGACTCGGGCGACTACGCGGGCGCCGTCACCAGGCACATGCAGTGGATCAAGCAGGCCGGGGTCGGCGTCATCGTCTACAGCTGGTGGGGCCGCGACAGCTTCGAGGACAGGCTCACCCAGGGCGTGATGGACGCCGCCGCGCAGTACGGCGTCAAGGTCGCCTGGCACCTGGAGCCGTACGGCGGGCGCACGGCGGCCTCCACCGTCGAGGACATCCGCTACATCAACACCCGCTACGGCTCCCATCCGGCCTTCTACCGTGACGCCGAGCACGGCAACCGGGCGGCGTTCTACGTGTTCGAGAGCCTGAGGATCACCGACTGGGCCGTGCTCGACCAGGTCACCGCGGGCAACATCGTGCTCGCCCAGACCACCGACACGTCGAAGATCGCGCACTTCTCCGGCATGTACACCTACGACGGGATCGCCGGAGCCACCGCCCCCGGCTGGGCCAACGCGAGCGCGTACGCCAAGCAGAACAACCTGATCTGGGCGCCCTCGGTGGCCCCCGGCTACATCGACGACCGCGCGGTGCCCGGCAACACCACCCCGACCCTCGGCCGCGCCAACGGCGCCACCTACGACCTGGAGTGGTCCAACGCCCTCGACCCGGCGAAGGGCGGCCTGCCGACCTGGGTCTCCATCACCTCGTTCAACGAGTGGCACGAGGGCAGCTCCATCGAGCCCGCCGACTCCACCCCGCCCGCCGGGTTCGGCTACCAGACGTTCGACGGCGCGTACGGCAGGACGGGTGCCGCCGCCGAGACCGCGTACCTGGACCGGACGAAGTACTGGGCGACGGAGTTCGAGACCCGCAGGGGCGGCGGGACGCGGGACACCCAGCCCCCGACCGCGCCGGGCGCCGCGCGCGCCGTCCCGGCGTCGAGCACGAGCATCACGGTGGGCTGGACCGCGGCCACCGACAACGTCGGGGTGACCGGCTACGACGTCTATCGCGAGGCGGGCGCCACCGACGTCAGGGTGGGCAGCACCGCGGGAACGTCGTTCACCGTCACCGGCCTCACGCCGTCGACCTCCTACGGCTTCTACGTGGTCGCCAGGGACGCCGCGCAGAACACCTCGCCGCCCTCCGGCACGGTGACCGCGACGACCGGGCCCCCGCCCGGGTGCTCCCCGGGCACCGGCGACCTGGCCAGGAGCAAGTCGATCACCGCGAGCAGCACCACGCAGAACTACGTGGCGGCCAACGCCGTCGACGGCAACGCCAACACCTACTGGGAGAGCGCCAACAACGCCTTCCCCCAGTCGATCACCGTTGACCTCTGCGCGCAGGCCACCGTCGGGCGCGTGGTGCTGAAGCTGCCGCCGTCCGGCGCCTGGGGCACGCGCACCCAGACGCTCTCGGTGCTCGGCTCGTCCAACGGCACGACCTTCGACACCCTCGTGTCGTCGCGCGGCCTCACCTTCAACCCGGCCACCGGCAACACCGCGACCGTCACCTTCCCGGCGACGTCGAAGAGGTACGTGCGGGTGAACATCACCGGCAACACCGGCTGGCCCGCCGGGCAGCTCTCCTCGTTCGAGGTCTACTCCTCCTAGGCACTCTCCTCGCGAAAGGCCGTACCGGCACCGAAACGGTGCCGGTACGGCCGGAGCGCGCCCTGCCGGGGCGCATCACGATCAGGCCGCGCGCCGATCAGGCCGCGTACGAGATCAGGCCATGCGCGATCAGGCCGCGTCGAGGTCGGGAGGCGTGCGAGGTCAGGCCGCGTCGAGGCGGGCCAGTTCCTCGGCCGACAGCTTCACGTCGACCGCGCCGGCCGAGTCGCGGATGGTCTCCGGGCGCGAGGAGCCCGGGATCGGGATCACCACCGGCGCCTTGGCGAGCATCCACGCCAGGCACACCCGCTGCGGGCTCACCCCGTGGGACTCGGCGACGTCCGCGAACACGGCGAACCGCGAGCCCAGCTCACCGGCCTGCGAGATCCCGCCCAGCGGGCTCCACGGCAGGAACGCGATCCCCAGCTCCGCGCACAGCTCCAGCTCGGGCTCGCTGGAGCGGAACGACGGCGAGAACTGGTTCTGCACGCTCACCAGCCGCCCGCCGAGGATCTCGTTGGCGAGCCGGATCTGGTCGGGGTCGGCGTTCGAGACGCCCGCGAAACGGATCTTGCCCGCGTCCAGCAGGTCGCGGATCGCGCCGACCGACTCCGCGTACGGGACCTTCGGGTCGGGACGGTGGAACTGGTAGAGGCCGATGGCCTCGACGCCGAGGCGGGCGAGCGACGCGTCGCAGGCCTTCTTCAGGTGGTCCGGCGAGCCGTCCAGGGTCCACGAGCCGTCGCCGGGGCGTACGTGGCCGCCCTTCGTGGCGATCAGCACGTCGGACGTGTCGCCGCCGAAGCTGGCGACCGCGCGGGCGATCAGGGACTCGTTGTGGCCGACCTCGTCCGCGCCCACGTGATAGGCGTCCGCGGTGTCGATCAGCGTCACGCCCGCCTCCAGCGCGGCGTGGATCGCCGCGACCGAACGCTGCTCGTCGGGGCGCCCCTCGATCGACATCGGCATGCCGCCGAGACCGATCGCACTGACCTGGACGTCGCCGATGCGGCGTGTCTGCATGGGAGTTCCTCCTCGGAGATCGGTTGGTACAGCTTTCACCCTCTCCTGCCCCGATTAAGCTGTCCAATAGAAGAAACTGATTCCTTTAAGCAATCCTGGTGATGAATCGTGGAGCTACGGCAGCTGGAGTACTTCGTCGCCGTCGCCGAGGAGTGCCACTTCACGCGGGCGGCGAACCGGCTGCGCGTCGCCCAGTCCGGCCTGTCGGCCTCGATCCGCTCGCTGGAGCGCGAGCTGGGCGCCTCGCTGTTCCTGCGCAGCACCCGGCAGGTCGAGCTCACCCCCGCCGGGAGGGCGCTGCTGGTCGAGGCCCGGCGGGCGCTGTCGGCGACCGACGCGGCCAGGGACGCCGTCGCGGCGGTGCGGGGGCTGCTCCGCGGCAGCCTGGCCATCGGCTCGCTGCAGTGCCTGCACGCGGTGCACCTGGCGGCCGTGCTCGCCCGCTTCCTGGCCGCGTACCCCGGCCTGGAGATCCGGCTGCGCCAGGGGGGATCCGGCGAGCTGATCGAGCAGGTGCGCGCCGGGCGGCTGGACCTGGCGTTCGTCTCCCGCCCGGCCCGGTGCCCCGACGACGTCGTGGTCGGGCCGCTCGCGGACGAGCCGCTCGTGCTCGCCTGCGCGCCCGGCCATCCGTTCGCGGGACGGGAGAAGGTGGGGCTCCCGGAGCTGGGGGCGGAGCGGTTCGTGGACTTCCAGCCGGACTGGGGCACCCGGGACCTGGTCGACGACGTGTTCGCCGCCGCGGGCGTCGAGCGCCGCGTCTCGCTGGAGGTGAACGACGTGCACTCGCTGCTCGACCTGGTCACCTTCGGGCTCGGCGTCGCGCTCGTGCCGCGGTCCTTCGCGGTCAAGACCGACCGGGTGCGCTTCGTCGGGCTCGCCGGGGCCGTACCGGCCTGGGAGACCGTCACCGTGACGGGCGACCCGACGAGCGCGGCGGCGGCCGCGCTGCTGCGCGAGGTCCACGAGGCGAGGAACGGCCGGATCGCGCCGGAGCCCGTCGTCTGAGCATCCGGCGTCGTCTGAGCGTCCGGACCCCGTCGTCTGAGCGTCCGGAGCCCGTCGCCTGGGCGTGTGGCACGGGCCCGCTCACCTGGACGTGGACACGGACCGGTTCACCTGGGCGTGTACTACGAGGCTTCACCTGGGCGTGTAGTAGAGACCGATCTTGCCCAGTTCCGCGGCGGGGCCGTCCGCGAGGACGCGCACGACCTTCCCGTCCAGGTCCAGCATGACGACCTTCGTGGTCTTCCCCTCGGTCACGGTGCCGAGGAAGTGGCGGTCCCCCAGCCACCCGTTGAAGGCCAGCCCCTTCCTTATCGGGACGACGGCCTTGCGCGCCGCCGTGGTGGCGTCCCACACGCAGACGTCCTGGGGCCTCTCGTGGCAGCGGGTCGTGAAGACCGTGCCGAGTGAGGTGGCCCTGACGTCGTCCCTGACCAGCTCGCCCGCCTTCGGGACCGTCCGCAGCGGCGTGCCGTCCAGGCGGTAGAAGCTGACCGTCCCGTCCGGCCCGGAGTGGAGGACCGAGGCCGAGTCGGCGCCCCAGACGTAGTCGGAGCGGTGCTCGTCGTCCGCTACCCGGGTGACGCGGGCGGTGCGCGAGGCCACGTCCACGATCACGAAGCCCCTGGTGCGCTGCTCCTCCCCGAGCCCCTCGTAGATCGTCAGCAGGACCCTCGTCCCGTCCCGGTCCCAGTGGGGACTGAAGGTCGTCAGCGGGGTGTCGACGGTCCTGATCCGGCTCTCCGGCCCGCCTGCCGGATCCACCACCCTGACCAGGTCGAACGCCTCCTGCGGGGGCTTGTAGTCCGGGTTGACGGCGACGCGCGCTCCCCCCGGCGCGGCCACGGCGGTCATGAACGTCCCCAGGAACCCGAACTCCGCGGGATCGCCCCGCCGGAGGTAGACGGGGGCTCCGGTCGCCTTCTCGCGCCCGTCCCGGTAGGTCGTGACCCGCTCCGGGTCCGCGGGGTTCTCCCGCAGGGTGACCTTCGTCCCCGGGATCGGCAGGTCGGTCGTGGAGGTGGTGGGCATCGTGCCGATCGCCGGTCTCGCGGGCGCGGAGGGGGTGCCCGCCGTGCCGCCCGCGCCCCCCTTCGGGGGCTCCTCCGTCCCGGCCGCCCGGACCGCGAGGACCGCGGCACCGGAGGCCGCCGCGAGCGCGAGCGCCGCGAGGGCGGCGACCACCGGGCGCGAGGGGCGCCGCCGCGACGGCGGGGGAGCGGCCTGCTTGCGGCCCTCGCCGAGCACCTCCTGCCCCGCCCCGTACGACGGCCGCTCCGCCGGATGGCCCAGCAGCCGCAGCAGCACCGGCATGGCCGCCGGACGCGCCCGCGGATCCTTGGCCAGGCACTCGCCCACCAGCTCGCGCAGCTCGTCGTCCAGGGAACCGAGCACGGGCTCGGCGTTCAGGATCCGGTGGATCACCGCGGGCACCGGGCCGGTCCCGAAGGGCGGCTCCCCCGTCGCGGCGCACACCACCGTCGACGCCCACGCGAACAGGTCGGCCGCCGACCCCGCCTCGCGCCCGTCGAACTGCTCGGGCGCCATGTAC
Organism: Streptosporangium sp. NPDC002524; assembly: GCF_040295985.1. Taxonomy (NCBI): domain Bacteria; kingdom Bacillati; phylum Actinomycetota; class Actinomycetes; order Streptosporangiales; family Streptosporangiaceae; genus Streptosporangium; species Streptosporangium sp. NPDC002524. Next base: position 54,733 of record NZ_JBEOWK010000023.1, read on the forward strand.
GGAGGGGTGCCGACGAGGTGGTCGGCGGCCGTCACCGTGGCGTCCAGCGCGCGGGAGATGCCGAAGTCGATCACCCGGGGGCCGTCGCGGGCGAGCAGCACGTTCGCGGGCTTGAAGTCGCGGTGCACGACGCCCGCCCGGTGGATGGCGGCCAGCGCGGTGACGGTCCCGACCGCCAGCCTGCGCAGCTCGGCCCCGCGCAGCGGCCCCCGCTCGTCGATGACCTGGGCGAGGCTGGGCCCGTCGACGTACTCGCTGACGATGTACGGCATGCCGCCGGCCTCGCCGTGCTCCAGCACCTGCGCGGTGCAGAAGGCCTCCACCCGGCGGGCCAGCTCGATCTCGCGGTGGAAGCGCGCCAGGGCCTGCTCGCCGCCGCCCCTGCCGAGCACCTTCACCGCGACCCGCGCCCCGGCGGGGGACTCCGCCAGGTACACCGTCCCCTGCCCGCCGCGGCCGATCCTGCCGGTGATCCGGTGTGGCCCGATCCGGTCGGGATCGCCGGGAGCCGGGGGCAGGACCCTGGTCACCCGGCCGCCGCGGCGGTGAAGCTCAAAAAGGCCGTGTCACCCTTTTTCAGGTCGGCGAGGACCCGGACGGACTTGCCGTACAGGTCGAACACCTCGATCTTGGAACCCTTCTTGACGGGATTCTGGAGGAGCAGGTGGTTGTTGTTGAACCAGCCCACGAACCGGGTGTTCTCCCCGATGCCGAGCGTGTAGCGCCGGTTGCCGCTCACCGAGTCCCACACGCACACGGTGTCCCCCTTGGGACACACCGTGGCGAAGAGCGCGCCCGAGGGGGAGAACCAGCCGGTGCTACGCGGCTGGCCGACCCAGTGCATCGTCCGGATGGCCTGCCCGTTCGGGCCGTAGAAGTCGACCCCGTAGCCCTTGCCGTCGTAGTACCCCCGCGCGACCGAGCCGTCCGGCGCGAACGTGGCGGGAAAGGTGTCGGAGCCGACGGACTCGGTGCGCACGTAGGTGGCCCTGCGCGCCGCCACGTCCACCACCACGAACCCGTCGGACTGCTCCTTGTCCGGATTCCGTACCGACAGCAGGACTTTGGAACCGTCCTGCGACCACACCGGGTTGTGCCCCTCCAGCGGCCGCTCGACGGTCCGCACGTCGAACTGGGAGCCGGTCCCCAGGTCCTGGATCCTCACGTAGTCGAAGGACGACTCGGCGAACTTCCCGAACGGGTTCAGCGCCACCTTGTCGCCCCGCGGTGACAGCACCGGCTGCAGGGCGCTGGCCACCTGCTTGAAGGTCTCCTTGCCCCGCTCCCTGGCGAACGTGGCGAAGGGCGCCTTGACGTGCAGGTAGGAGCCCAGCTTGACCGGGTCCTTCGGGCTCTCGTGCAGGGTGATGCCCGTCCCCGGCAGCTCGACGTCCTCGGTGGTCTTCTCCACCGACTCCCAGGGTGCCGTGGTCACGTTCGGGCTGAGCTGGGGCTGGGGGGTGAAGGCCGGGGCGAGCGCGCCCTGCGCGGTGCTCGGGGTCGGGCGCGGAGCCGCCGCGGGCCCCTGGTCCCCCGACACCGCCAGGTAGACCGCGCCACCGGAGACGAGGGCGACGGCGAGCGCGCCCGCGACCAGCAGCGCGGGACGGGCACGCGTCCGGAGCGGCCGGGTGGAGGGAGTGCCGGGTTCTGAGGACGCTGACAGGGCGGCGGGCACCTGGTCGGAGGTGAGGAACCCGCCGACCAGGCGGAGCAGGGTGTCGCTCGCGGTCGGCCGCCGCGCGGGGTCCTTGGCCAGACAGGCCGTGACCAGGCCGCGCAGTTCGCCGGGGAGCGCGCCGAGGTCGGGCTCGTCGTTGACGATGCGGTTCACCGTGCCCGACATCGTCCCGGCGTCGAAGGGGGAGCGGCCCGACGCGGCGAAGACCACGGTCGCCCCCCACGAGAACAGGTCCCCCTCGGGCCCGGGGGAGGTGCCCATCAGCCTCTCCGGGGAGCTGTAGGCGGGGACGTCGACCTTGCGGGTCGTGCTGGACGCGGTCGCCTCCAGCGCCCGCGCCATGCCGAGGTCGATCACCCGCGGCCCGTCGGGGCCGAACACCACGGCGTCGGGACGCAGGTCGCCGTGGACCGTACCCGCCTGGTGCAGGGCGACCAGGGCGGTCATTGTCCCGACGGCGAGCCGGTGCAGCGCGGCCGCGCCCAGGACGCCCTCGGAGACCACCGTCTCCCGCAGCGTGGGGCCGTCGACGTACTCGCTCACGATGTACGGCCTGTCGCCGTCCGTCCCGCCGTCCAGCCCGCTGTCCAGGACCTGCGCCGTGCAGAAGGCGGGGATCTCCCGCAGCGGCTCCATCGCCTCCCGGAACCGCCCGGGGCTCACGTCCGCGGGGAGCAGGCGCACGACCACCCGGTCTCCCGAGGGTGCCGTGGCGAGATACACGTCCTCCCCGAGCCGCCCCACGACCTGGTACTCGCCCACGCGTTCGGGATCTCCGACCCGTACGGGGTCGATATCGGGCATGGTCTGGCTTCCTCTCCGAGGAGTCCATTCGAGATCACCAATTATGAAGATTTACTCGCCTAAAGTGGAGAACTCTGGAGAAGAGATGCAGACTTCTCCGGGCGCCGCGCCCACGCGGCGTGGCGGGATCCGGCGCGGGGGCGGCGGAAACCGGCGTGAACGCGGTCCGTCCGGCGTGGGTGCGCGGGTGCGTGGGTGCGCGGCGACACGGGGAACGCGCAGGGACATGGAAAGACGCAGAGGAACACAGAGGGACACAGAGGGACACAGAAGGACGCCGATAGACACGGAAGAACGCGGAGGGGCGCGGAGGGGTGCGGAGGGGTGCGGAGAGATCCGCCGCGAGCTCGCCGCGCGGAGTCCGTGTCTCACTGCGGTGAACCACCCGGACGTGAAAGGCTTGAACACTCACAGGCCGGCCGGTCGCGTTGAAGGGAGCGAACTTGCGCGTTGTTCGGGCGACGAGCGAACAAGCCGAGGGTCACAGCCCGGACCACCGGCAGGCCGGGCCCACCGTGGTCCGCATGCTGGTCGGCGCGCAGCTCCGGAAGCTGCGCGAGGACGGCCACATCACGCGCGAGGAGGCCGGGGAGGCGATCCGCGCGTCACACTCCAAGATCAGCCGTCTGGAGCTGGGGCGGACCGGCTTCAAGCAGCGCGACGTGGCCGACCTCCTCACCCTCTACGGGGTCGTCGCCGAGGACGAGCGCGCCCCGCTGCTCGCCCTGGCCGCGGAGGCCAACAGGCCCGGCTGGTGGCACGCCTACGGCGACGTGGTCCCCTCCTGGTTCGACGCCTACCTCGGGCTGGAACAGGCCGCCTCTCTCATCCGCGGCTACGAGGTCCAGTTCGTCCCCGAGCTGCTGCAGACCGAGGACTACGCCCGCGCCCTCATCCGGCCCGCCTGCCCGGGCGCCCCGGAGTCCGAGGTCGAGCGCCGCGTCGCCCTGCGGATGGAGCGCCAGCGGCTCCTCACCCGGCGGGAGCCCGCCACGCTCTGGAGCGTCGTCGACGAGGCGGTGCTGCACCGCCCCGTCGGGGGGCCCGAGGTGCTGCGCGCCCAGCTCCGGCACCTCACGGAGATCGCCGAGCTCGGCCACGTCACCCTCCAGGTCATGCCGTTCAGCGCCGGAGAGGCCGCCGCGGCGACGGGCCCCGCGACGCTCCTGCGCTTCCCCGAGGGCGAGCTGCCCGACGTCGTCTATCTCGAACAGCTCACCGGCGCCATCTACCTGGAGAAGCTCGCCGACGTCGAGCGCTACTGGCACGTCATGAACCGCCTGGGCATCGAGGCCGAGCAACCGGTCGCGACGAAGGACCTCCTGCGCCGCGTCCTCAAGAACACCTGAGACCCTCGACACCTGAGACCTCGGCGGGACTTCCGGCGGAGCTTTCGGCGGGGCTTCCGGCGGGGCTTCCGGTGCGGCGGTACGGAGGAGACCGTCCCGGAGGCCCCGCGACGATCAGGGGTCGCGCCGGATGCGACGGCCGGTGACCTCGGTGGCGGCGATCCTCACGTACAGCTCCCGCTCGCCTCCCGCCCACGGCCGGACGCCCAGCGCCGCCAGGGCGGCCCGGTCCTCCTCCGAGGAGACGTGGTGGATCCCGCCGCGCACCAGCACGCTCCAGCCCTCGCGGCCGGCGTCGTCGATCCGGTCGACCTCGAAGGCCACCTTGGACTCGACCCCCTGGACCCCGGTGCGCAGGGCGTCGTCGAGCGGGCCGCCGAAAGCGGTGCGGAAGATCACCGAGCTGCCGTGCAGGGCGTAGTTGACCGGCAGGATCACCGGCCCGTCGATCTCCTCGAAGGCGATCCGCCCCACCCCGCCGGGGGTGATGAGCCGCAGGCACTCGTCCCGGTCCAGCTTCTCCATCTGGGGTCTGGAGCCCGGCCGGCCCCGGCCGGGAAACAGGTCGGCGTTCCCGCCTAGAAGGTCCTCGGGCCTGGTGTCCAGGGCGGTGGCCACGCGGTTCACGGTGCCGGTGTTCGGCGAGGCCACGGCGTCCTCCAGGTAGGCGAGGTAGCCCGGATCGATCCCGGCCCGCCTCGCCAGCTCGTCCCGGGTGAGACCGAGGTCCTCGCGCCGCCTGGCTATCCGGCGGCCGAGGTCGCCCGGGGCCGATACGCGTCCAGTCATGGGATTCTCCAGCTGAGAAGATCGATGTCGCTGCGAGTCCGGGGCTCCTCCGGCTCCGCGTCCCCCGATCGGCATCACCTGAGGCCTCCCCGCAGTCGCGCGCCCCTAATCCGGGTGGCAGAGGGCCCGCCTCGCGGCCTCACCTGGCGGGGCCCCGCCGCCCCCGGCACGCGCGGGGTGGCGCGGCGTCTACGATGGACCTCCTCGGGAAGCGCTTTCCGAGCAACGGCGGTGAGGGAGCCTCGATGAAGTTGGCGTTCAGCACGCTCGGCATGCCGGGGCAGGGCCTGCGCGAGGCCGTCGCGACGGCCCTGGAGTACGGGTGCGCCGGGCTCGAACTCCGCCTCCACCCCGACACCGGAGTCCACGCCGGGCTCTCCCCGGCACGGCGTGCGACGGTCCGCGCGATCCTCGCCGGATCGCCGGAGGGTCACCCGGCCGCCACGGGGGCGCCGGGTGACCACCGGGAGGACACCGGGCCGTCGGGCGGCTCCCCGGAAGGCGCCAGGTCATCAGGAAGCGTCAGGGCGCCGGGCGATGGGGGAGAAGGCGCGCCGGGCGATGGCGGGGAAAGGGCATCGGTTGGCGGGGGAGAAGGTGCGCCGGGTGCCGCGCGTCCCGCCGGTGGCGGCCCGTCAGGGACCGTCCGGCCGGAGGTCTCCGCCCTCGCCGGATACGTCAGGATCGCCGCGCCGGGACCGGACGAACCCGTCGTGCGGGCGCTGCGGGACGACCTGACGCTCGCCGCCGACCTGGGCGCGCCCGCCGTGCGGGTGTTCCCCGGGGGAGACGACGTCGAGGCGGGGGCGCGGCGGCTGCGCGCGGTCGCGGACCTGTGCCTGGAGTCGGGGGTACGGGTGCTGGTGGAGACCCATGACGCGATGCCGACCGGAGCCGCGGTCGGGCGGCTGCTGGACGCGGCGGGCGTCCCCGGGGCGGCGGGCGCGCTGTGGGACGTGCTGCACCCGTGGCGCCACGGCGAGGAGCCCGCGGAGACCCTGGCGGCGCTGGCCGGGCATCTGGCGTACGTGCAGATCAAGGACGCGGTCTCGGCCGCCGACACGACCCCGGTGCCGATGTGGGCGGGCGGGGTCCCCCTCGACGAGTGCGGCGAGCTGCTGCGCGGTTTCGGGGGCTGGGTCTCCCTGGAGTGGGAGCGCACGTGGTACCCGCACGTGGCCCCGGTGGAGGAGATCCTCCCCGGAGCCCGCGAGTGGGTCGCCCGCTTCTCGTCGTAACCGCGCGCCGGTTCTCGTCGTGACCGCTCGCCACTTCTCGTCGTGATCGCGCACCGGTTCTCGTCGTGACCTCACCGGGTTTTCGTAGTAACCGCGCCGGTTCTTGTCGTGATCGCGCCGGGTTTCGTTGTGACCGCCCGCCGGGCGTGACGTCGTCCCGTGATCGGCCGTCCGGAGCCGGGGCGGACCGGCTCCGGGCGGCTCGCGGTCGTACGCGGGCCCGTCAGCCCGTGTGCGGGGCGGCGGGCCACTCCGGGTAGAGGAGGGCGTTGATGCCGAGCGCCGCCGCGGCGTCGACGTTGACGGCCCGGTCGTCGAGGAAGGTGACGTCACCGGGGGCGGCGCCGAGCCGGCGCAGGACCTCCTCGAAGATGGCGGGGTCCGGCTTGGACAGGGCCATGCGGCAGCTGTAGAAGCGATGGGCGAACGCCGCCGCCCACGGGGCCTCGTCGATGGCCGCCGCCAGCGGCTCGGGGGCGTTGGACAGCAGGGCGAGCCTGTGGCGTCCCGCGAGGTCCTCGATGCCGCGCAGGCTCTCCGGGTTCAGGTGGGACCAGCTCTCGACGTCGGCCGCGTCGAGCTTGGCGACGAGGGGGTCGTCGTCGGCGAGCGCCTTGCCGAGAACCGCGCCCCAGTAGAGGTGGGAGGCCTGGCCGAGGTCGTAGGCGTCGCGGTGGCGCCAGTAGCGGTCGTGGAAGGTCGCCTGGTCCTGGCCGAGCAGCTCCGCCATGGAGGTCGTCGCGTCGGAGGGCTGCCGCATGGAGATGACCTCGCCGTAGTCCAGCAGCATCCACGTGGTCACGAGCTCTCCTCGTCGTCGGAACGGTCCTGCGCCGGCGGCTCCGGTGTCACCCCCGAGGTGGCGGGTGGGACCCCGCCCGCCCGGCCCGGACGCGTCTCGCGCTCGGTGGGACGAGGATGATCATTGATCGTTCGGGGCCGTTCCGGAACTCTTTCGTGTTCATTCGATCGTACTTCGTGTTTGATTTCAAGATGTAGATCTCGATCACCCCGGCGGGAAAGGGGTCCCGTCCCGGCATTCCTCGGCCGTGCGCCCGCCCGGTGTCGTACGCCTGCCGGTTCGCGGCGCGTCGGTCAGGCGTCGCCGTCCCGGTTCGCCGCGCGCCGGTGGTGGCGCCGGGCCTTGAGGCGGTTGCCGCAGGCGGCCATCGAGCACCAGCGCCGGGTGTTGGCCCGGCTGTGGTCGACGAGGAACAGGCGGCAGTCGTCGTTGGCGCACGGGCGCAAGCGGCCGGGCAGGGCCTCCTGGAGGTGTGCCCAGGCCAGCACGCACCGGAGACCGAACGGGTCGGCGGAGCCGGTGCTCAGCTCCCAGCGCACGCCGTCGTCGCCGACCGACGGGGTCCGCGACACCCCTTCGAGGAAGGGCTCCAGCGTCCGGGCGGGCTCCTCGCCCCTGACGACGCGGGCGACCGCGTCCCTGACGCGGCGGGCCGAGGCGACGGCGGCCGGTGAGCGGGGCAGGCCGCGTTCGCCCAGCCAGCGGGCGGCCTCGCTCCGGTCCTCCAGCGCGTCCGTGGGGACGCCGTCGACCACGGGGGTGGTGTTGAGCAGTTCCACGAGGAGGTCAACGTCCTCTATAACCACCTTGAGCATGTTGACAGGTTAGCAGTGACGGTGCTTCGCTGGCCATGAGTAACTCCCTCAATGAGTCAAAGGGGTTAGGCATGGACGAGATGGTCCACTACCGCACCGCCGTCGTACGCGGGCAGGAGATCTTCTACCGGGAGGCCGGGAACCCGGACGCGCCGGTCCTGCTCCTGCTGCACGGCTACCCGACGAGCTCCCACATGTTCCGCGACCTCATCCCGAGGCTGGCCGCCCGGTACCGGCTCGTCGCCCCCGACCACCTCGGCTTCGGCTACTCCGCGGCCCCGTCCGTGGACGACTTCGACTACACCTTCGCGAACCTGGCCGAGATTACCGCCGCCTTCACCGAGCGGCTCGGCCTGTCGCGCTTCGCCATGTACGTGCAGGACTACGGCGCGCCCATCGGCTGGCGGCTCGCCACCGCCCACCCGGAGCGCGTCACCGCGATCGTCACCCAGAACGGCAACGCCTACCTCGACGGCCTGGACGAGGAGTTCTGGGCCCCGATCCGGGCCTACGGCACCGACCCGTCCCCGGCCACCGAGGCTCCCGTACGACAGTTCCAGACCCTCGAGGCGATCCGCTGGCAGTACACCCACGGCGTGCCCGACGAGAGCCTCGTCAGCCCCGACACCTGGCACCACGACTTCGCGCTGCTGCGGCGTCCGGGCAACGTCGACGTCCAGCTCCGGCTCGCCCGCGACTACGTCACCAACATCGATCTCTACCCGGCCTTCCAGGAGTACTTCCGCGCGAGCCGGGTCCCGCTGCTCGCCGCCTGGGGAGCCCACGACGAGATCTTCGGGCCGGACGGCGCCACGGCCTTCCGGCGCGACCTGCCCGACGCGGAGATCCACCTGCTTCCCGCCGGTCACTTCGCGCTGGAGAGCCACGGGGCCCAGATCGCCCGGCTCGTCGACGACTTCCTCGGCCGCAGGCTTCCCCGCTGACTTCGCCGACCGGGCCGGGGCCGGGCCGGCCACCCGCGGCGCGTCCGAGGGGCCGGGGAGGAAGGATGGGAGGCGGTCACGTGACGCGTGGCGCCGTACGACGAGGAGAACCGATGATCCGCCCGCTCGCCCGTTTCTACCTGACCTGGGCCCCTGATCCCGGCTCGTCCTTCCGCCTGTTTCCGTCTGACCTGGGCCGCTGATCCCGGCTCGTCCTCCTGTCCGGCTTCCACCTGACCCGGGCCGGTCCTCCGCCGTCCCGTTCGCTTCGCGCGGTCCTCAGGTGCCGTCGTTCCACCCGGGCCTCGGGGTTCCCCGTCCGCGCCTCAGGTGGTGGTGATCGTCAGGTCCGCGCGGGCGCGGACGTCGTCGCGGGCGTGGAAACGCTCCTCCTGAGCCGCCCAGCGGTCCCAGTGCGGGGCGTAGAGATCGCCGTCGCGCTCCAGCGCGCGGGCCTTGCGCACCTCGTCGGCAGCCTCCAGCCACAGCAGGCCGCTCAGGTACGGCGCGGCGGCGAGGGCGCCGGAGCCGGTGCCGTCGAGGACCAGGATCCCGGCGCCCGGGACCTCGTGCCATTCCGCGTAAGCGCCCGCCGCCCAGTCGTAGCGGCGCCACCGCGCGGGCCGGTCCAGGCTCAGCGGTCGCAGGACCCACCCGACCAGCGCGTCGACTCCTCCCAGCAGGCCGTCCCATCCCAGATAGAGATCGTCCATCCGTACGACGGGCGCGGCCAGTTCCGTGGCCACGGCGGTGGCGAGGGTGGACTTGCCCGATCCCGAGCGGCCCTCGACCGCCAGGACGCGGGTACGGCCCGCTCGGGCGGGGCGGGCGCGCAGCCAGCGCGAGATCCGCGGCACGTGGTCGTTCACGTCGGTGTCACAGGGTGTGTCGGTGTCACAGGGTGTTCCGGGTGGCCTCACGGCGTGCACGATGTGCACGGTGTGCTCCGGTGGCCTCGCGGCGTGTTCCGGGAGCGGAGGGCGTGGTCACGCGCTCCGGCGGGTGCGCCAGCGGGTCAGGATCTCACGGTCGGAGTCGCGCTCCTCGACGTCGCGGCGGCGCTGCTCGTCCTCGTCCTGCGCCAGGGCGAGCCATTCGGAGTATTCGGGGTCGTCGCGGCCTATGTCGCGGGTGCCGTCGATCTTGGTGCCGTTGGCCAGCGTGGTCGTCGCGGGGACGCGGAGGGTGCCTCCCGGCAGCATGGTCACGTTCATGGCGTGGCCTTTCCGTCGTCTCTCTGTCCGCTGTTCGCCCAGCATAGCTCCGGGGGTCGTGGCACGCCCACGGTCACCCGATGCCGTACTGCCCGGACAGCTGGTGATACACCCGCTCGGCCTCCGCCTCCGCGCCGATCAGGTGGAGCAGCCGGGTCGCCCGCCGGGTGAGCACGCAGGCGAAGGCCTCGGCGAACAGCTCGGTGACGTCGTCGCGGTAGGGCGGCCGAAGGCGGCCCCGGGTGCGGGCGTGCAGGCCGGTCCAGAACGGGGAGTGCGAGGGCAGCCGGTCCATGTGGTCGGTGGCGTGGCCGATCTCGTGCCCGCACACCGACACCGAGGGCGAAGGGGCGCTCCCCACCCCGATGCGCCGCTGCCGGGGATCGTAGACGCCCGCGCTGCGTTCCCAGAGACCCGCCTGCAGGGGCAGCGCGACGCCGCGCAGCCACTCGAAGCCGGGAAGGTCGGGCACCGATCCGGGCCCCACCACGATGCCGCCGCTCAGGTGGGTGGTCAGGCGGGTGGCGAGAGCCTGCGGCACGGCCGCCAGCGTCAGTATCGCGAGGAGTGTCTCCGCCGGTGGGAACGTGCCAGGCTCCCAGGTGCGCGTCAGCCGCACCTCCAGTGGGCCGACGTGCAGCCAGCCGGGGCGTCCTCTGCTGTGGTCGGCCAACGCAGCCGCTTCTCCTGGATTGGGGGGTCGGGGGGGATCCGCCACGGTCTGCGGGCCGGGCCGGGCGAGCCGGTCCGCAGGGCGCGACGGTGATCACGCGAGACTACCTCCCCCCGCGCCCGGTCCGTGCGAGTACACGTTCGCATCTCACGCCCTTTCGGCCGTGTGGGTACGCGTTCGCGTCCGTCGCGCTCCCGGCTCGCTCCGCCGGCTCTGGTTCCCGGACGTGGCGCGCCCGCCGGTTCGCGGGCGGGGTGAAGGTGTCCGGCGGGGCGATCCGGTGACCATCCGGTACGGGCCGGTCCACCTTCCTGCGGACCCGGCCTGTCTTCCGGTAGGGGCCCGGCCTATCGGTGTCCGGTACGGGCCCGGCCTATCGGTGTCCGGCCAGGACGGCGTGGTGGTCGGCGCCCTCCCGGCCGTCCGGGTCGGCGTGCACGGTGGCGGCGCTCAGCCGGGGCAGGTGGTGGATGAGCCGGTGCTCGGCCTCCACCGACACGGCGTGCGCCTGGAGCAGGGACAGGTCCTCGCCGACCACGATGTCCACCTCGGCGCGCAGCGTGTGGCCCACCCAGCGCAGTCGCACCGACCCCACCCGCCGTACGCCGGAGGTGGCGGCCAGGATCCGCTCCGCACCGTCGACGAGTGCCGGATCGACCGCGTCCATCAGTCGGTGGTAGATCTCGCGGGCCGCGTCCCTGAGGACGAGGCAGATGGCCACCGTGATCAGCAGGCCGACGATCGGGTCGGCGATCGGGTAGCCCAGTGCCGAGCCGCCCGCGCCGAGCAGCACGGCCAGCGAGGTGAGGGCGTCGGTGCGGGCGTGCAGCCCGTCGGCGACCAGCGCGGCCGATCCGATCCGGCGCCCGACCGCGATCCGGTAGCGGGCCACCCACTCGTTGCCCGCGAAGCCGATCACGGCCGCCGCCGCGACCCAGCCGAGCGCCCGTACCTCCTGGGGGTCGACCAGGCGCCGCGCGGCCTCGTAACCGGCGAGCGCGGCGGAGGCGGCGATGACCAGGACGATCGCGATCCCGGCCAGGTCCTCGGCCCTGCCGTAGCCGTAGGTGAACCTGCGGGTGGCCGCCCGGCGCCCGAGGGAGAAGGCGATCGCCAGCGGCAGCGCGGTCAGCGCGTCGGCGACGTTGTGCAGCGTGTCACCGAGGAGGGCGACCGAGCTGGAGAAGACGACGATCACCGCCTGGACGGCGGCGGTCACCATGAGCACGGCGAAGGAGACGGCCAGTACGCGCATCCCGCGACTGCTGGACTCCAGGGCGGTGTCGGTCCTGCTCGCGCTGTCGTGGCTGTGCGGGGTGAGGGCGTGACGGGCTCGTGAGAGCAGCCTTCCGAGCCGACGGCCCGCCGGTTGCCGTCCCTCGTGGCCGTGCTCGTGCCCGTGACCGTGACCGTGCTGATGACCGTGACCGTGTTCACGCGCGGCCCCGTGTCCGTGTTCGTGCGCGGACTCGTGACCGTGTCCGTGTACGGGTGTGTGTTCGTGCGCGGGCTCGTGGCCCTGACCATGGGGAGAACCGGGGCCGGTGAGTCCGTCGGGGGACGGATTACCGGCGTCCTGCTGGTCGGACATGGCTACCTCGTTTGCTGCCGGTGCCCTTTTCCCGGAGTATATGTAGTCATGTACGCACGCGACAACGAATCAGGTGCCAACCCGTCGCAGGAGCAACCCACCGGCGCCCAGGTGGAGACCGCCATCGAGGCGTTCCGGATGCTCAGTGACGCCACCAGGTTGCGCCTGATGTGGCTGCTCTCGTCGGGGGAGTACGACGTCGGCTCGCTCGCCGAGGCCATCGGGGTCGCGCGCCCGTCGGTCTCCCAGCACCTGGCGAAACTCCGTCTCGCCGGGCTGGTGCGCACCCGCAGGGACGGTCGTCGCGTGCTCTACCGTGCGCGTGACGCCCACGTCCGCGCGCTCATCGGCGAGGCTCTGTTCCACGCCGACCACGAGGTCTCCGGCATCCCGCGCCACGACTGAGGGAGCCGCCCGGCCTGCGTACACGAAAGCGTTCGGTCGGTGTGCGTCGGATGACGGCGACCCGGTTCGTCGGTTTCTCGCGGTCACGTCCGGTCACGATGCCAATTGACAGATTAATTTGTCCAATGGTTCCATGTGGTCGTGGCCGCGACCGAGATGACGCTCATGGACGAGCCCGACCGTCTGCGGGTCGCGCTCACCCCGATCCGCCGACGGCTCCTCGCCCGCCTGCGCGAGCCCGCCTCGGCCGTCCAGCTCGCGGCCGAGTTCGACCTGCCGCGCCAGCGGGTCGGCTACCACCTCAGGGTGCTGGAGGAGGCGGGGCTGGTCGAGCTGGTGGAGGAGCGCCCTCGGCGCGGTTTCGTCGAGCGCGTCATGGGCGTCACCGCGAACGCCTTCCTCGTCGACCCCGGGGTGCTCGACGCACCCGGCGAAGCCGACGGATCCCCTGAAACCGGCGGTGACGGTGGCGAGCCCACCGAGTCCACCGAGGTGGACAAGGTGGACAAGGTGGCCGAGGCGGACGAGGGGTTCCGCCGTGTCGCCGACCAGTACGCCGCCGAGCATCTCGTCGAGGTGGCCGCCGGGACCGTGCGCGACGTCGCCCGCATGGCCGCCGCCGCCGACCGGCAGGGCGTCCGGCTGCTGACGTTCACTCTCGAGGCGCGGGTGCGCTTCGCCGAGCCCGGTGACGTGCACGACTTCACCGACGCGCTCGCCGACGCCCTCTCTCGGGTCGCGGCCCGCTTCGACACCCCCGGCGGGCGGCCCTACCGCCTCGTCGCGGGCGGACATCCGGCCCCCGGCGTACCGGGGACGCGAGAAACCGCCGGGCCTCCCGCCCCCGGTACGCCGGAGACCGGCGCCTCTCCCGGCACGGGAGGGAGCGCTGGACTCCCGGCCCCCGGATCGCCGGACACCGGCCGTTGACACCCACCCCGGAACCAGGATCCAGGTTCCCCGTCGAGAGGCATCCGATGACAGACGAGCCGTTCTCCTTCGAGGTCACCATCGGCGTACCCGTCGACGACGTGTGGAGCGCGCTGCGCGATCCCGAGTCGATCCGGCGCTGGCACGGCTGGCACTTCGACGGCCTCGACAAGGAGATCGAGGTCATCTACCACCAGAACGTCGTGGAGTCGGCCACCGAGCACCGGCTGGAGCTCCAGGGCGGCGACCTGTTCGAGCTGACCGACCTCGGCGACCGTACGCGCCTGCGGGTAACCCGTGCCCCGCGAGGCGGCGACCCCGAGTGGGACGCCTACTACGACGACATCACCGAGGGCTGGATCACCTTCGTCCACCAGCTCGCGTTCGCCCTGGAACGGCACCCGGGCGCCGACCGGCGCACGGTCTTCCTCTCCGGCGCGGCGGTCACGCCGGTGCTGGAGGCCGCCGGTCTCGCGGGGGTGGCCGGGCTGCCCCAGGGGAGCCCGTACGAGCTGGAGGGGCCCGCCGGGGAGACGTTGCGCGGTGAGGTCCGGTTCCGCTCGGCCAACCAGGTCGGCCTCACCGTCGACGGCTGGGGCGACGGCCTGCTGGTCGCGGCCCAGACCCCACCCTCGGCCGCCCACCCCGGAGGCGGCGCCATGATGGTGCTCACCACGTACGGCCTGGACGACGCCGCGTTCGCCGATCTCGAATCCCGCTGGAACGCGTGGTGGGGACGGAGCTTCCCGGCGCCCGCCGCGAACGACGAAGACGCCCCCGCCGACGCGGAGCGGGCCCCGAACGGGTGACACCGGCCGTCGTCCTCCCCGCCCACGTGGCGGGCTCGTTCACGGGGGCGGGGAGGCGCGGAAGCGCGGCGTCCGGGGAGGCGAGGGGCGGTTCCCGCCTCCGGTTGAAGGGGCTCCGGTTGGAAGGGCCCCTACCTCACCACGCGGGACCGCGTCATGGTGGCCGCAGCCCAGGTCGCCGGTCGGCGTGTGTCCTCCGGGGTCGGCGGGAGGCGTACGACGGTCATGTCGCGGCCTCCTCCGCCACCCTCGCCGGGCTGCCCGCCGTGCGGTCGTACAGGGCGGGGACGAGCGCGGTGAACAGCACGGCGGCGGTGACGGCGAACCCCGCCGGGTAGCCCACCGACCCGGCCAGGAGCCCGAACCCGACCGCGCCGGCGCCGAGCCCGGCGTCGTAGGCGAGGTTCCACGCGGCGCTCACCTGGCCGAGGGCGGATTGGGGGGCGCGTTCGAACATCAGCGCCAGGGTCGCGTTCTGGGCCATGCCGAACCCCGCCCCGAACAGGCCCATACCGACGATCATCGCGAGGGGGTCGTCCACCCGGCAGAGTCCGGCCGTGCCGAGAGCGGCGGCCAGGACGGCGGGGACGAGCAGGCGGGCGGGGCCGTGGCGGTCGCCGTACCGGCCCGCCATCCAGCGCGCGAGCGGCGTGACGCAGGACTGCGTGAGCAGGGCCAGCGCGACCAGGTCGCGTGACCGCTCCGACGCGGCCAGCGGGAGGAAGGTCAGCAGGACACCGGCCGCCGGCGTCACCATGGCGAAGACGATCGCGGGCCTGGCGACGCCGCCGTCACGGAGGACGCCGAGGATCCCGCTCCGGACTCCGCTTCGGCCCCGCGTCCCGCTCGGGTTTCCGTCCCGGGACCTGCTCGGGTTTCCGTCCCGGGACCTGCTCGGGTTTCCGTCCCGGGACCTGCTCGGGTTTCCGTCCCGGGACCTGCTCCGGATTCCGTCTCGGGTCCCGCTCGGGCTTGCGCCCAAGGGCCCGCTCCGGGTTTCGTCGTGGGTTCCGCTCAGGTTTCCGGCCGGGGTCCCGGTCCCGCTGTGCCGTTCGGTCCCTGCTCGCAGGGAGGGCAGGCCGGGTACGGCGGCCAGCGCGAGCAGCGACAGCGCCGCCCCGGCGACGAAGACGGGCCCGTAACCGACGTGCTCGCTCAGCCAGAGACCCAGCGGCAGGCACGCGATGGAGGGAATCCCGACGGCCACCCCGTACAGTCCCAGCCCCTCGCCACGACGGTCGGCCGGTACCAGCTCGGCCATCAGGGCCGCGCCGGCCACCACCACGAGCCCGAGCCCGGCACCCCGCGCCAGGCAGATCCCCAGCACCGGAAGCATCGACGCCGACGCCGGCAGCAGGAGGGCGGGTGCCCCGAGCAGGAGCAGGCCGAGTCCCATGACCGCCCGGTAGCCGTACGCGCGCAGCAGGCCGGGTGCCGCGAACTCCGTCAGCACGGTTCCCAGCATCATGGTGCCGGTCGCCAGGCCCGCGCCCACACCGCCCGCGCCGGACGTGGCCGCGTACAGGGGGACGACGGGCGCCAGCAGGTAGAAGCCGCCGAGGGCACCGAGCGAGGCGGCCAGCAGCAGGACCACCGGGCGAGTCAGGATGCGAGGACCCGGAACGCGGGCGCCCTCTCCCCGAAACTCCCTCCGCTGAGGGTTTCCGCCCTCCCCCTGAGTCTCCTGGCCGTTCTCCTGCGTCTTCCCGCCGTCTCTCCGGGTTTCCGCACTCTTCCCTTGAGTCTTCCCGCTGTTCTCCCGTGTCCCCCCGTCGTCTCCCCGGGTTTCAAGGGCGCCCCCCTGAGTCTCTCCGGCGTCCTCCCGGGCCGCGTCGTCGGCGCTCTTCTGGTGAGTCATGGGCCGACCCTAGGACGGAAACCGGCTCAGCGGTAAGGTCCGGTTTCATGTCGATCGAGTGGACCGGTTCGGGGCCGGAACTCCTGTTGCGGGTTGACAGGAACCGGCCGGAACCCTTGCGCGAGCAGCTGGAAGGCGCGCTGCGCGAGAGCATCCGCGACGGTCGGCTGGCCGCCGGTGAGCGGCTCCCGTCCTCGCGCGCCCTCGCCCGCGACCTCGGCGTCTCTCGCGGCCTGGTGACCGAGTGCTACGCGCAACTGCAGGCAGAGGGATACCTCGTCACGCGCGGCGGCTCGGCCACCCGCGTGGCCGCCACCGCCCGCCCGCCGGTGGACGCGCCGTCACCGCCCCCCACGCCCGCCGGGCTCCCCGCGCCTGCCGGGACCCCTGTGCTCGCCGGACCCTCCGCCCCTGCCGGACCCTCCGCGCTCGCCGGATCCTCCGCGTCTGCGAGGACCTCCGCGCCCGCCGGGCTCGCCGGGCTCGCCGGGTTCGCCGGGTCGGTTGGACCCGTCGGGATCGACTTCCGGCCCGGTGTGCCCGACCTGTCGAGTTTTCCCCGTGAGCGATGGAGTCGCGCCCTTCGGCGCGCGTGCCGTGACGTGCCCAGTGACCTGCTCGGCTACGGCGACCCGTACGGAGACCCGATGTTGCGCGAGGTGCTCGCCGCCTACCTGCGGCGGGTTCGCGGGGCCGCCGCCGACGCGGCCCACACCGTCGTGTGCGCGGGGTACGCGCAGGGGCTGCAGCTCGTCCTGCGCGCGCTGGCGGGGGAGGGCGTGCGGGTCGTGGCCGTGGAGGATCCCGGCGACCCCGACCACCGCGCCGCCGCCGCGACGGCGGGACTCGACATCGTCGCGGTACCCGTCGACGAGCACGGTGTCGACACCGGCGCGCTCGCGGCCACCGGTGCGCGTGCCGTGCTGCTCACCCCCGCCCATCAGTCGCCCACCGGGGTCGTACTGGCTCCCGGCCGCAGGCAGGCGCTGATCGCCTGGGCCGTCGCCCGCGACGCGACGATCGTCGAGGACGACTACGACGCCGAGTTCCGCTACGACCGCGAACCGGTCGGGGCGCTGCAGGGGCTCGCCCCGGACCGGGTGGCGCTCCTCGGCTCGGTCAGCAAGTCGCTCGCCCCGGCCCTGCGCCTCGGATGGATCCTCTGCCCGCCCCGGCTGTCCGCCGACGTCGCGCGCCAGAAGCGGCTCGCCGACCGCGGCTCGCCGGTCCTCGACCAGTTCGCGCTCGCGGACCTGCTGCGGTCGGGTCATTACGACCGTCACCTGCGCCACATGCGGACACGCTACGCCGCCCGGCGCGCGGCCCTCGTGGACGCGCTGGGGCGGTACGCGCCCGAGGTCGAGGTGCGCGGCCTGGCCGCCGGGTTCCACGCCGTCGCCCAGCTGCCGCCGGGCACGGACGAGCGCGCCGTGGTCGAGGCCGCCCGCCGCCGGTCCGTCGCGCTGTACGGGATCAGCGGCTATCTCCTCGACCCGCCGGAACGGCGGACGTCTCCCGCGCGGCTCGTTCTCGGGTTCGGCAACCTGACCCCGGACGCCGTCTCCCACGGCATCGCCACCGTCGCGGACCTGCTGCGGGGCGACTGAGGCGCCGTGGGTCCCGAGCCGGCCGGTGCCGGTTCTCCACGACGGTGCGCGCGCCCGCTTCCAGGTGGCCTCCGGGTGGCTTCCGGACGGTGAGCTCATCGCCGGAGTTCACGCCTCCTTGAGGATCGCGATCACCGACTCGCGCAGCGGCGTGGTGGGGCGGCCGATGAGGGCGCTGAGCTCGCCGGGCGTGTGGGAGAGGACCCCCTGGGCGATGTCGAGGTCGATGTCGGCGTACATGGTCGCCACCGGCTCCGGCAGGCCCGCGTCGATCAGGGCCCTGAGGTAGTCGGCGTGCGGCAGGTCCCGGTAGACGACCGGCCTGCCGGAGACCGCCGACGTCTCGGCGGCCAGCTCGGACAGGCTCCACGCGGTGTCGCCGGAGAGCTCGTAGATCCTGTCGCCGTCCTCCTCGCCGGTGAGCGCGGCGACGGCCGCGGCCGCGTAGTCGGCACGGGACGCGCCGGCGACGCGGCCGTCACCGGCCGCGCCGAGGATCGCGCCGTGCTCGACGCCCTGCAGGACGGACGCCGCGTAGACCTCGGTGTACCAGCCGTTGCGCAGGAAGGTGAACGGGATCCCGGAGGCGCGGATGTGCTCCTCGGTGCCCCGGTGCTCGATGGCCAGCCCCAGGGGAGTGGTGTCGGCGTGCAGCACGCTGGTGTAGGCGATGCGGGCGACCCCGGCCGCCCTGGCCGCGTCCACCACGGCCTGGTGCTGTTCGAGGCGCCGCCCGACGGCGTCGCCGGAGATGAGCAGGACCGTGTCACCGGGGGCGAAGGCCCGCTCCAGCGTCTCCGGCCGGTCGTAGTCGGCCTCCCTGATCTCGACGCCGCGCGCGGCCAGGTCGGCGGCCTTGCCGGGGTTCCGTACGGCCGCCGCGACCTGGTCCGCGGGCACCCTCTCCAGCAGGCCGTCCACCACCAGGCGGCCGAGCCGGCCGGTGGCACCGGTGACAACGATCATTTCGCTTCTCCTCGTTCGAAGGGGTCGCCGTCAGGTTAGTACTAACTAATCCGCAGCGCCAACTAAAAGTTAGTGCTTTCTTTTGTGCGGTGCGGCGAGAAAGTAAAGTGGACGGATGGACGACCAGGCCGCGATCCCGCTGGACGAGTTCAGCCAGCTCACCTTCGACGTCTTCGTGCGCGGATGCTTCTCGCGCGAGACGATGGAGCACATGACCGGCCGCTGGGGCATCCTGGTCATGGTCGCGCTCCACGAGGGCACCTACCGCTTCAACGCCCTGCGCCGCCGGGTCGACGGGGTGAGCGAGAAGATGCTCGCCCAGACCCTGCAGGCCCTGGAGCGTGACGGCCTGGTCCACCGCGAGGCCGAGCCGACCATCCCCCCGAAGGTCGAGTACAGCCTCACGCCGCTCGGCGGCGAGGCCGCCCGGCGCCTGCTCGACCTCATCGAGTGGCTGGAGGGCGAGATGCCCGCGGTGATGGAGGCGCGCGCACGCCACGACCAGGCCAGAGAAGGCCGGCGGGAGACGTAGGCCCAGGTCCTTCGCCCGTTGCGCCGGGGTCCGCCTGTCGTGCGGGAATCCGGCGATTGTGTCGCGATCCGACCGCTCTGCGAAGGTTCCGGCGCCGTTGCGGGGGACCCGCGCGACGCCGAGTACAGGTTTGTCGGTCAGGGGCGTTAGCGTTCCGCGCATCACGGTCGCGGGTGACGAAATCCCCGCGGGCGTCGGCGATCCTTCCATGGTGAAAGGCGGGACCCTTTGGGCTGGCTGGCGGCGGGCGACGGTTACGAGGTCGCCCTGGTGGAGGGCCGGGTGGCGGCGAGAGCCACCACGGGCCGGGCGGCGGGACGACGGCTGAAGTCGCTGCCCAAACAGGTGCGCGAGCACCCCGAGGTCGAGCGGCTGCGCCGTCTGGCCGAGTGGCTCGACCGGCACGAGGCGGCCTGCGTGGCACGGGTGGACGCCTGGATGGTGTCGTCCCTGCCCGTTCCCACCGGGCTGGTGGCCCGGGTGTGGCCGGACGAGGCGTGGCGGTCGGTGCTGCGCGACCTCGTGGTGGTCGGCGACGACGAGGCGGGCTTCCTGCGGGACGTCACCGCGTCGGGCGAGCTGCGGACGGTGAACCTGGATGGCGAGACCGTCCGGATGTCCCCGGAGACCGTGACCCTGCCCCACCCGGTGCTGCTCCCCGACCTGGAGGACCTGCGGGAGTTCGCGGCGGAGCTGGGGGTGACCCAGCGCGTCGAGCAGATCCACCGGGCGACCTGGGAGAAGCCCGCCGAGCACGCGGAGAAGGCGACCGAGGTGACGGAGTTCGCCGGGGGGAGGTTCGCCTCCCGGTTCGGTCTCGCCGCCCGCGCGACCTCGCTCGGCTACCGCGTGTCGGGCGGCTACGCCACCTGCGCGGTGCGCGACGCCGGGCGGAGCGCCGAGGCGTCGGTGTGGATCGGAGAACCCTACTGGGACGGTGACACCGAGACCGGCAACCTGACCTGGAACACCCCTGACGGCAGGCGGCTTCCCCTGCGGGAGGTCGGCCCGGTGGCCTGGTCCGAGGGAATGCGCATGGCCGCGGCGCTGTACGCCGGCCGCGACGTCGAGGAAGGAACGAACGCGTGAGCGGCGCCACGTCGTCAGCGAACACCCCCGCGGCCCGGACCGCGGCGCCCGGGTCCCGTGAGGCCGCGAGCCTCGCGGAGCTGAGGGATGCCGAGGGCATCGCCGAGTCGAGAGAAGCCGCGGGCATCGCCGAGCCGGGGGAGGCAGCGGGCATCGCCGAGGCGAAGGAGCTGCTGGAGGCCGGGGCGGTCCTTCCGCCGGGCACGGACGGCGGCGAGCGGGCGGTTCCGCTGACCGCGCGCGCCTACCGGCACCCCGGCCTGGAGGACCGGGTGGTGGTCCGCCTGGTCGCCGAGGAGCTGGGCGCGGCGGAGGACGCCGCGGCGGCCTTCCTCGGGCTGGAGCCGGACGGCGAACCGGCCGTCGTCGGGGTGGACCTGCGGCGCTCGCTCGGATTCCCCGAGTGGGTGCTCGTGCACCACCCCGGCGACGGTCACCACGCGCTCGCCCTGGTTCCGGAGCTGGACCGCGCGGGCCGGCAGGCGAAGTCCAAGCCGAAGGCCGCCCTCGACGCCTACCAGCGGCTCGCCACCCAGCTGGCCGGGTCCGTCCCGCACTTCCTGCCGACGTTCCTCGAACAGGCGGGCCGGGTGTTCCTCTCGGTGGAGAACGCCACCTACGCGGCGCAGATGTTCGTCCAGGCGCGCAGGGCCGAGACCGAGCACGGCCTGCCCGTCGACGAGGACCGGCTCGACGCGGTGTTCCTGGAGTTCGCGCTCGCCGGGGCCCTGCCGGTGAAGGCGCTGTCCGTGTACGCCAAGGAGCTGGCGGGCCGGGTGCCCGCCGACGAGGCCCTGCGCAGGATCCACCGGCTGTGCGTGCGCCGTACGGCGGGCGGGCTGTCGCCGTCCGCGCAGATGGCCGTCGAGCTGCGCCGCCTGGCCAGGGCCGCCGGGCGGGACGCGGACATCGAGGAGCAGTCGTACCTCGTGGACCTGCTCGCCCTGCCCGCCACCTCCGGGGCGGCGCCGGGCTGGTGGAAGGCGCACCGCCCGGCCCTGGTGAACCTCGCCCGGCGGGAGCCCGCCTTCCGCGGGACGCTGCTGAACACGATGCCGGCCAACCGCGACGACGACATGCCCGCCCTCTGGCTGGCGGTGCTGGAGGAGTCGGGCGCCACCGCGGGCCTGGGAGAGGCCGAGGTGCCCGAGCGCGAACGTCCCGCCGACGGCACGGCGGGCTGGCTGGAGCGCTTCCTGGCCATCTGGAACCCCGGCTGGCGGGGAACGGCGCTGCCCGGCCTGTACGCCCTGGTCGAGCGGGTGGCGGGACGGCTGCGCGCCGAGCTCGCCGCGACGGGCCGGACCGTGCCGTTCAAGCCCGACCCCGACCTGGTCGACCTCCTGCTGTCGCTGGAGATACCGGTCGCCGACCCGGACGACGACGCGCGCCTGCTGCTGGAGCCATGGGCGCGCGAAGAGGACGGGCGCGACCTGCTCGCGCTGGCCGCCGCCCCCCGGTTCCGGCGCGCGTTCCACCGCGCCGCCGAGGCGTTCGGCGACGACACCGACGGGCACCGGGCCGTACGCCGCCTGGCGGCCTCGCCCGGCGGCCGGACGATGCTGGCGGAGTGGGTGGCCACGGTCGCCCGGCGCTCGGCCGCCACCGGCCTGCCGCAGCTGCCCGAGGCCCTCGGCCGGCTGACCTGGCTGCCCGGCGAGGCGCTGGTCCTCGCCGAGGAGGAGGTCACCGAGGCGGTGCGGGCCGACCTCGCCGCCGAGCTCGCCAGGACGCTGCGCGGCGGGCTCCTCGACGAGCTGGGCTGGCTGGTCTGGGAGGAGGCGGTCGCCGCTCTCGTCGCCCCGAAGGACCTGGACGAGATCGAGACCGCCGACGCCTGGCCGAACCTGATCGTCTCCGGCCCCTCCCAGGCCAGGGTCATCGGCCGGGACGAGACCGTGCTCGTCCACGACCTGCGCCCCGCGCCGGACGACGCCTGGGGCGACCCCGGCTTCCATCACGTCGACGGCGAGCTGCTCGTCTACTGGGGCACCCATGGTGACGGGCTGCGCGGATACTGGCACTCCTCCGCCGGGACGACCCTCTCGATGGAGGGGGAGATCAGCTGGTGGAGGCTGGGCTCCGACACGATCACCCTGCCGCTGCCCGGCGGGGGGCGGGCCACCGGCATGGGTGTGCTGCACCCGGGCGACACCGCGGTGCCCCTCAGGGGCACCCTGATGAGTGACGGGACCTCTTTCTGGGTCTGGGACGGCGACGTCAAGGCCTGGCGCGAGCACGACCCGGTCACCATGACGGACGGCAGGCTGAGCGTGCCCGGATTCCTCGCCGACGCGCTGCGCTCGGCACCGCCGGGCAGCACCTTCCGCGACGGCTGGTTGCTGCCCGCCCCCTCCGAGGAGGCCACCCCGGCCGGTGTCCCGGTGGGGGGCCTGCTCGGCTGGCGGGTGGTCGAGCTGCCCGACGGATCGCTGCGCGGCGAGGACCTCGCCGGGCGCGCCGTCACCCTGCGCGGCGGCGAGGACGGGCACGGCAGGCCGTCGCGCGCGGTGACCTTCCCCGGCGACGACCGGCCGCGTGCCGTCGTGACGGGCTACCGCGAGGTCAAGCTCGTCGACCCGGAGGGCGTCGTCGTCGCGAAGGCCTCGCCGCAGGGCGAGCCGGGGGCCTTCGCGGAGGGCAGTGTCCTGCTGCCGCCGCTTCGCTACTGGCACCACATGCGGCCCCGCGACCCGGAGGGCTCGTCGGTGCTGCGCGGGATCGACGGGGAGACGGCTGCGGCCCTGCTGAAGGCCGCCGCGTCCGTCGAGTCCGCCTCCACCGAATCCGCTCATCCCGGGCAGTCCGGACAGTACGGTCAGTCGGGGCAACTCGGCCGGCCGGGACAGCCGGGACAGCCGGGGCAGCCCCCGAGGTCGGCGCGGGAGGAGCTGCGCGACCTGGTCCGCTCCCTGCTGCCGGGGGTCACCCACGACGCGCTGATCGCCGGGATCGCCGGGGTGGTGGCGTTCGCCGCCGCCCAGCGGGCCACCCTGGACGCGGCGGCGGCCAGGCTCGCCGCCGCCCTCGCGGGCGAGCGGGAGGGAGAGCCGGAGGGCCCCTCCGACCGGCTGCTCACCGAGGCGCTGAACGGCCTCGGTGCCGTGCCCCCCTACTGGGGATGGAGGGATGCCTCCCACGGCATCTTCCAGCAGCTGCGGACGATCGGCGACGAGAGGCGGACGCCCTCCGGCCGGACCGCCCACGTCCACCTGGACGGGCCGGAGCTCGCGCACCTCTCCCTGGAGTGGGGGCCGCTGGCCGACCGGTCGGCCGCGCTGGCCTACCGGACGGCGTCGGCGTTCGATCCCGGGCAGGCGGGCGCGCTGCGCGAGCTGCTCTCCGAGTTCGAGGCGCTCGGGCTGGCCTCCGCGACGGAATCGTCCTCGTGGCGCCGTTTCCTCCTGCGCCTCGACGGCGCCTGGGTCGACAACGCCCGCAACGGCCGTTCCGATGGCGGGCGCAACGTGCTCCCGCTGGAGGACGGCGCTTTCATCGCGTTCCTGACCTCCGTCTCCGACGGCGACGGCTACCTCTTCACCGCCCTTTTCCACGACCCGGCGGGCCGCTTCGCCGTACCCCAGCCGTACACCGTGCGCTCCTCGGGGCCGATCGGGGAGGCCAGGCGGGCCGGGTGGCTCGGGGAGTTCCTCGCCGAGCTCGCCGGACGCGGCCCCGCGCCCTGGCGGCCGGAGAGCGCCGGGGAGTTCGCGCGCCTCACCGGGGTGACCGAGACGACGGCCCGGCTGGTCGTCGCCGGGCTGCCGTACGTGGACTCCTACGAGCGCGGCTTCCTGCCCGCGGAGCTGCGGGCGGCCCTCGGGGTGAAGGCGGCCGACGCCGCCGTGGCCAAGAACGAGCTGCGCCAGATCGACGCCGACGTACGGCGGGAGGTCGTCGGCGCGCTGCTGCCCGAGCGTCCGGCCGAGCTGTGGACCGAGGGCCCGGACGTCGCCGCCGCCGCGCGCGTGTGGAACGCCAGGGTGGGGCGGCGGGCCGCCGTCCCCGAGTGGCTCGTCGGGGAGGCGACCCGCGCGGTGCGCGCCGGGTGGGAGCCGAGCCGGGCGCTGCCCGCCCTGCTCGACCCGGCCTCGGCGCCGGAGTTCAGCACGGACCTGCACTGGCGGGTGAAGGGCGACCGGGTCTACCCGGACGACGACGGCGGCACCGGGTTCACCCAGTCCACGCTGGTCTCCACGATCGCGCTGAGCGCGTGGCTGGCCCACCGGCTGCCCTCCGGCGATCCCGTACGGGTCGCGCTGCCCGCGGTGCTGGCCGCGGTCAGGGAGCGGCTGGCCAACCCCGACCTGCTGCTCGACCTGGGCGACTACGTCGACCTTCCCGGATTCCGCAAGGTCGCCGGGGCTCCCACCGAGGTCGCCGAGGACTGGGAGCGCCACGGCGCCGTGATCATGGCCACCTATGACGACCGGCCCGCGCCCGGCCTGCGCGTCGCCCTGCTCGACGCGTCGGGCGACGACCCCTACCTGCCCGCCCTGCGCGCCCTGGCCGGTCACCCCGAGCGGCCCTTCGCCGCCGAGCTGGCGCTGCGCACCGCCCGCGATCCGCGGTTCGAGGCGCTGCTGGCCGACCCCGGAGACCCGGTGGCGGGGGAGCGGGCGGCCGACGGCACCTGGTGGCCGCAGGACCCCTCCCGTTCCGTGCCCGCGCTGCTGTCCCAGGTCGCGGGGGAGTACGGGCTGGGAACGGACGCCGCGGCGCTCTACCTCGCGCTGCTCGCGATGCCGGACCCCACCGACAAGAACGTCACCCGGTGGACCGGCTGGAAGCCCGCCCGGTTCAAGGCGGCCCGCGCCGAGCTGGCCGCCACCGACCTGGTGGTCGAGGCGAGCCGCGCCCGCGCGGGCCGCTCGCTCTTCCTGCCGGGGGCCTGGGCCGAGCTCAGGGCGCCGAACGTCCCGCTCGAACGGTGGAAGCTTCCCCTGTTCGACCTGGTCGCGGAGGAGAGCGCGGTGCTGGGGGTGATCGTTCCCGCCGAGCCCGTCGCCGACCTCTACACCCGGGCGTGGCGACGGGTCCGCGACGGCGACGTCCCGCGCTTCGAGGAGCTCCGCGTGCGGCGCGGCAGGCGCCGCTGACGCGGGACCTCTCTCACGGATCGCTCTCACGGATCGCTCTCGCCGGAGAGCATCCGTCCTCACCAGGCCTGATCCGGCCGGGGCGCGGGCTCGTCGCCCGAGTCCCGGCCGGACCGGGCAGCCCTCGGACCGGGTTCCGCCCGGACCCGGCGGTTCCCGGACCGGGTTCCACCAGGACCCGGCGGTTCCAGATCGAATCCCGGCCGGACTCGGCGGTTCCCCGACCGGGTTTCGCCCGGACCCGGCGGTTCCCAGACCGCATCCCGGCCGGACCGGGCGGTTTCCAGACCAGGTTCCGCCCGGACCCGGCAGTTCTCAGACCAGGTCCCGGCCGGACTCGGTGGTTCCAGACCGCATCCCGGCCGGACCCGGCAGTTTCCAGACCAGAAGGATCCCCCGATGACCATGACCGAACAGGCGGCCCCCGTGGCCCTTCCCGACCGGCGTACGCTTCCGGCCGAGGAACAGCACGCCACCGAACTCGCCTTCCTCGCCGCCCACGACGACGGCCCCCGCCCGCCCGGCTGGGCGCTGACCCCCCGCGCGGTCGTCACCTTTGTCTGCGGCAGCGGGGGCGAGACCCTCGAACTTCCCGGATCCCGGCGGGCGAAGAGCGGCGACGGTGACGGCGGCGAGGGCGGCGCCACGCTACCCGCCAGGCTCGCCATCGCCCCCAAGTTCGTCGGCGAGCGCTCCCTGGTGGAACGCTGCGTGGTCACCCTCGCCGGTGAGCGCGGCCTGCTGCTGGTCGGCGAGCCCGGCACCGCCAAGTCGATGCTCTCCGAACTCCTCGCCGCCGCCGTCTGCGGCACGAGCGCCCTCACCGTGCAGGGCACCGCCGGTACCACCGAGGACGCCTTCCGGTACGGCTGGAACTACGCCCTGCTCCTCGCCCAGGGGCCGAGCCGCCAGGCGCTGGTCGACTCCCCGGTGCTGGCCGCGATGCGGGCCGGGCAGGTCGTCCGGATCGAGGAGATCACCCGCTGCCTGCCCGAGGTGCAGGACGCCCTGGTGTCCATCCTGTCCGACCGGCGCCTCAGCGTGCCCGAACTCGCGGGCACGCCCGACGCCCTGACGGCGGCCACCCCCGGTTTCACCGTGATCGCCACGGCCAACCTGCGTGACCGGGGTGTCTCGGAGATGTCGGCGGCCCTCAAGCGCCGGTTCAACTTCGAGACCGTCGAGCCCATCGCCGATCCCGTCGCGGAGGCCGCCCTGGTGCGCGGCCAGGCCACCGCCGTGGTGCGGCGGGCCGGTGCCGCCTTCGGCGTCGACGACGCCGTGCTGGACGCGCTGGTCACCGTCTTCCGCGACCTGCGCTCCGGCCGTTCGGCCGAGGGCTGGGACGTGGAGCGCCCGGGAACCGTGATGTCCACGGCCGAGGCGGTGCAGGTGGCGGCCTCCCTCGGGGTGGCGGCGGCCTACCTGCCCGGCGGGGACGTCCTCGACCTGGTGCCCGGTCACCTGCTCGGCGTGGTCCGCAAGGACGACCCGGCCGACCACGCGCGGCTGCTCGGCTACTGGGACGGCCCGGTGCGACGCCGCGCCGAGGACGGCTCCGCGATGTGGCGTCGCCTCTGGGACCTGCGGGAGAGCCTGCGGTGACGAACGACCGACAGGCGAGCACTCCCGCCACGGTGAACGCCGGTGCTCAAGACGGTGATGCCCAGGTGGTGGCCGGGCACGGTGCCGGGGCTCTCGGTGGAGACGTTCGAGGCGGTGACGTCCGGGTGGTGGCCGGGCATGGCCCCGATGTGCCCGGTGGGGACGTTCGAGGCGACGACGTTGAGGTGATGGCCGGGCATGGTGCCGGGGTTCTCGGCGGGGACGTTCGAGGCGGTGACGTCCGGGTGGTGGCCGGGCATGGCCCCGATGTGCCCGGTGGGAACGTTCGAGGCGACGACGTTGAGGTGATGGCCGGGCATGGTGCCGGGGTCCTCGGTGGTGATGTTCGGGTGGTGGTCGGGAATGGCTCTGAGATTTCCCGTGGGGTTGTTCGGGATGGTGACGTCCGGGTGACGGCCGATCGTGGTGCTGGTCTTCCTGGCGGGGATGCTCGCGGTGGGGCCGTCGGCGTCGATCCGCGGAGGGCGGTGGAGGTGCTCGCGGGGACGGAAGGTGACGGGCGGCCCTACCTGCTCGGCGTGCGCCACCACAGTCCCGCGCTGGCGGCGGCCGTCCCGGCCCTGCTCGACGCCGCCGGGGCCGAGGTGGTCTGCGTCGAGCTGCCCGCCGACTTCCAGCCGTGGCTGGTCCACCTAGCGGATCCGGCCACCCTCGCCCCGGTCGCCCTCGCCGGTACGGGTGGCGACGGGCGGCTCGGCTTCTACCCCTTCGCCGATTTCTCGCCCGAGCTGGCCGCCGTCCGCTGGGCGCGCGAACGCGGGGCCGAGGTCCTCTGCTGCGACCTCCCGCTCTCCGACCCCGCCTGGTCGGCGAACGACCCGGCCGGTTCCGACACGGCGACACCGGCCGGGACCGACACGGCGACACCGGCCGGGACCGATGCGGTGACACCGGCCGGGTCCGATGCGGCGCCACCGGCCGGGTCCGATGCGGTGACACCGGCCGGGTCCGACACGGCGCCACCGGCCGGGTCCGGCGTAGTGACAGCGCCTTCCAGGGCCTTCGCCAACGGCCTCGCCGCCTCCGTCACCGGCAGGGAGGGGGACGACATGTGGGACCGCGCCGTCGAGGTCCTCGCTCCCGGCTGCCCGCCCGAGGCGGTCCGCCGCGCCGCGCTGGGCGTGGGCTGGGCGCTGCGACAGGACGCGGAGACCTCGGGCGGGGTGCCGCCCGGCGACCTGGCCCGCGAGGCGTACATGCGTGAGGTTCTCGCCAAGGCGGCCGTCGGCGGCCGTCGGGTCGCCGCGGTGATCGGCGCCTTCCACGCCCCCGCCCTGGTCACCCATGACCCGGTCAGCCCAGGCCCGGTCACCTCAGGTCCGGTCGCCCCAGGTCCGGTCGTTCCAGGCCCGATCACCTCAGGCCCGGTTACCTCAGACCCGGTCACTTCAGGTCCGGGCGTCCCTGGCGCGGGTGCCGCGGTTCCATCGCCCGCCACGTCGCTCGTCCCGTACGCCTTCGACCTGCTCGACTCCAGGTCCGGCTACCCGGCGGGCATCCGGGATCCGCGCTGGCAGCAGGCGGTCCTCACCGCGGGCGGCGATCCCGGGAGGATCAGGGACGCCGCCGCCCGTACGATCACCGAGATCTGCCGTGAGCTGCGCGCCGCCGGGCACACCGCGGGCACCGGCGAGGCCGTGGAGACGCTGCGGCTCGCCTGTGACCTGGCCCGGTTGCGCGGGCTGCCCGCGCCGGGGCGCGGCGAGCTGCTGGAGGCGGTGACGACCGTGCTCGGCCAGGGCGAACCCCTGGGGCGCGGCCGGGCGCTCGCCCGCGCCCTCGAGACGGTCCTCGTCGGCACCGAACGCGGCAGGACCGCGCCGGGCACCCCCCGTTCCGGGCTGGGCCCGGCGGTCGAGGCCGAACTGGCGGAGCTGCGGCTGCCCCACCCCGGCGACCCCGGTTCCCGGGAGGTCCGCCTCGACCCGCTCCGCTCGGACCTGGACCGCCGCCGCGAGATCCTGCTGCAACGCCTGCTGGTCTGCGGGACCGGCTACGGACGACCGGCCGAGGTGACGGGCACCGGTGACGGGAGCGCCCTCACCACCAAGTGGCAGCTCTCGTGGACGCCCTCGGCCGCCGCGCTGCTGGACCTGGCGGGCGTACGGGGTGTCACCGCGGCCCTGGCCGCCGAGGGGACGCTGCGCGAGACCTTCCGCAGGGAGTCCGCCGAGGGCGGCCCCACCTGCGAGCTGATCCTCGCCGGACTGCGCGCCGCGGCCGCCTGCGACCTGCGGGACCTGGTCGCCGACCGGCTCGAGGACGCCGCCTCCGTGCTTCCCGCCACCGCTGGACTACCCGACCTGCTCCAGGCCCTCGACCTGCTGGAGGCGCTGCGCCACGAGCACCTCCCCGGCACCACGCCGGGGAGCCGGGACCGGGCGGCGGAGCTGGCGGGCACCCTGCTGGAGGTGGCCGTACGGTCGCTGCCCGGCCTGGCGGGCAGCGACCGGCCCGAGGACGCCGCCGCCCTGATCGCGCTCGTCACCCGCTCCGCCGAGCACCGGCTCGGCCTGGGCCTCGACGACGCGCTGGACACCCTGGCGCGCACCGGTTCCCCGCTCGTCCAGGGGACCGCGCTCGCGGCACGCGTCCTGCTCGACCTGGACGCGCCGGACACCCTCGGAGCCCGGGCCGCCGGATGGATCGACACCGCCACCGGACCGGCGGGACGCCACCGGCTGTCCCGCCTGCTCACCGGCCTGCTGGTCGCCGCGGGCCCGCTCCTGCAGTCGGCCGCCGGGGCCCTCGACCCGCTGCTTGACCGCGTCGAAGGCCTTAGCGACCAGGGGTTCCTCGACCGGCTGCCCGCGCTGCGCGGCGGCTTCGACACGCTCGCCCCGGCGGCGCGCGACCGGCTGCTGCGGGCCGTGACCGACCGTCTCGGTGACCGGCTCGACCTGGCGTTGAGCGCCCCGCCCGAACTCATGGCACTCTGGGCCGCCGCGGACGCCGCCGGGCGGGCCGCCCTGACCGCCCTGCGGCTTCCCGTGCCCGGCCTCTCCCTCCCGCGGGCCCGGTACGGGACATCCGAACCGCCCGCGACCCCCGCCCAGGACCGGCCGGCCACGGCCGCAGGGGAGCCGGATCCCTCCGCCGCGCCTTCCGAAAAGGATCTTTCCGAGGAGGCGGGCGCCGCGCCGAGAGGGGCTGCGGAGGGAGGGGAGACACCAGAAGAGGCCGTATTGGGAGGCGGCGTACAGGCAGGAGAGCCCGTACCGGGTGAGGAGAGGGAGGCCGTCCCGCGGCGGCTCGCCCCGGCCGACCGGTGGCGCCTGCTCCTCGGAAGGGAGACCGGGCGGCTGCCCGCCGGAGCCAGGCGCTACGCGCACGCCCTGGACGAGTTGTACGGGGCGGGCCGGGGAGAGGGAGCGGGCGACTTCGGGTACGGACCGGGCGACGGTGGCGACGGCGGCGGGCAGGGCGCCTCCTTCCCCTCCGCCCGCGAGTGGGCCGAGGAGCTCGACGCCCTGTTCGGAGCGGAGGTGCGGGAGGAGGTGCTGGCCGACGCGGCCGGTGCCGGGCGGACCGACGTGCTGGCCGAACTCGACCCCGACTCGGTACGCCCGTCGATCGAACTGCTGACCTCCGTCCTGTCCCTGGCGGGCGGGCTGCCCGAGCAGCGGCTCTCCCGGCTGAGGCCGCTCGTCCGCCGCCTGGTCGCCGAGCTGGCCAGGGAACTCGCCACCCGGCTGCGCCCCGCGCTGACCGGCCTGGCGACGCCGCGTCCCACCCGGCGCCCCGGAGGACGGCTCAACCTGCCCGCCACCCTCAGGGCCAACCTGGCGCACACGCGCCGGACGGGCGACGGCAGGCTCCTCGTCGTGCCGGAACGGCCGGTCTTCACCACCCGGGTACGCAACGAGGCCGACTGGCGGCTGGTCTTCGTGGTCGACGTGTCGGGCTCGATGGAGGCCTCGGTGATCTGGTCCGCGCTCACCGCGGCCGTCCTGGGAGGCGTTCCCACGCTCTCCACCCACTTCCTGGCCTTCTCCACCAGCGTGATCGACCTGACGGACCGGGTCGCCGACCCGTTGTCCCTGCTGCTCGACGTGCGGGTCGGCGGCGGCACGCACATCGCCGCCGGGCTCGCCCACGCGCGCTCCCTGGTCACCGTGCCGAGCCGCACGCTCGTCGTGGTGGTCAGCGACTTCGAGGAGGGGTACCCGCTCGGGGGGCTTCTCGGCGAGGTCCGCTCCCTCGTCTCCTCCGGCGTCCACCTGCTGGGCTGCGCCGCCCTGGACGACAGCGGAGCCCCGCGCTACTCGGTGCCCGTCGCCCAGCAGCTCGTCGCGGCGGGCATGCCCGTCGCCGCACTCAGCCCGCTCGCCCTCGCCCGCTGGGTGGGCGACCGTCTCCGAGGAGAAACCCGTTGAACCCCCCAGCCTCCGCCGTCTCCCCGGGAACCCCGGAAGTCCCGGAAGTCCCGGAAGCCTTGGAAGCCCCGCCGGTTCCGGCGGGGCAGCTGCCGCCGGTGGAGCCGCACGTGGTCGCCTCGGCCGTGGAGGAGCTCACGCCCCGGCTGCGCAAGAAACTCGACGCGGCGATCGAGCGGTGCGCGGGGCTTCCGGCCGTCGCCGACGGTCGGAGCGTGTCCATCAGCTGGGGGGAGGACGCGGTGGTCACCCTCACCCCGGGGCCACCGGGGCCGCCCGGTGTGATCGCCGACCCCGGCGCGGCCCGGTGCAGTTGCCTGCTCGCGCCCCGCTGCCTGCACCGCGCGGCCGTCCTCAGCGCCTGCCCGGTCGCGGACCCTGCCCTGTCGGCGCCTCCGGACCCGCCCGCGGACCTGCCCGCGAACCCGGATCCGGGCGCCGGTTCGGGTACGGGGACGAGCACCGGCGCGGGTTCGGGTTCGGGTACGGAGACGGGGCCCGGCTCGCGTACGAGCTCGGACACGAGCGTGAACCCGGTCGCCGACCCCGCCCGGGTCCCCGGCGGGACGGCGTCCCCGATCACCGATCCCGTCCAGGTCCCCGGCGGGAAAGCGGCCCCGGGGGCGGGCTCGCCCTCCGCCCCCGCCCCCACCCCCGGTCCCGACGCCGGGCAGATCGCCGCCGCGTCCGGGTTGTGGAACGCCGCCGCCGGGGTTCTCGCGGGCGGGGTGCCCGGCGCCGGAGCGGTTCCCCAGGCCGAACTGCTCCGCGCGGCCCACACGGCCCGGGTGGCGGGCCTGCACCGGGCCGAGGCCGCCGCCCTGCGCGCCGTCCGCGAGCTGCGGGCCGCCCGCGCCCGCCATGACGGCCACCGCCTCGCCGACCTGGTCTCCGCGCTCCGGGAACTCCTGCTGACCGCGGGCAGGCTCGCGGCGGCCGACCCCGACCCCGCCCTGGTAGGAATCGCGCGCCGCGCTTACCGGCGGGGCGAGGGACTGAAGGTGTACGGGGTCTGCAGGGAGCCGGTGATCAGCGCCACCGGCTACGGCGGTGTGGTCACCCACCTCGTCGCCGAGGACGGCCGCTGGTTCTCCGTCGCCGACGTCAGGCCCGGGGGATCGGCCCGCGCCCGAGGTGCCGCCACCGCCACCGTCGCCATCGGCGCGGCGGCTCTCGACCACGCCCAGCTCGCCCGCCGGGGACTGCAGATCTCGGGTGCGACGATCTCCCCGGACGGACGCCTGGGCGCGGGCCGAGGGGTGCGGGCCAACCCCGTCGCGGGCCTGCCCTGGACGGAGGGCCCGCTGGCGGCCCTGTTCGCCCGGCCGCTCGCGACGGTGGCCGACGCGGTGTTCTCCGGGACCTCGTGGAGCGATCCGCAGGACGGCGGGGGAGCGGAACAGCCGGTCGGATGCGACCTGGAGATCGTCGGCGCCGAGGGGGACCGGCTGCTCGCCAGAGAGCTACCGCCCTCCACGGAACGGGATCGTGCCGGATCGGATCACACTGGATTGGACCGCACGGGATCGGACCACGCAGGATCAGAGCGAACAGGATCGGGTCACGCCGGACCGGACCACGCCGGATCTGGCTACGCCGGACCGGATCACGCCGGATCGGACCGCACAGGATCGGGCCGCGCTGGATCCGATCCGCTTCCCGTATCACCTGCGCCACCTGCGCCACCTGCGCCACCGGTGTCACCCGCCCCACCCGGGTGTTCCGATGCCGCGCCCCTTCCCGAACCGGCCTCCTCCGAGCCGGCCTCCTCCGAGCCGGCCTCCTCCGAGCCGGCCTCCTCCGAGCCGGCCTCCTCCGAGCCGGCCTCCTCCGAACCGGCTCCCTCAGAACCGGCGGCGGGATGGACGCGGGGGCCGTTGATCCGGCTTGTGGCGGCCGACTCCCATCCCGAGCTGGCGCACGTCGCCAACCTGCGGCAGCTCGCGTCCAGGCCGGGGCTGCGGGTGCGGGTGATCGGCCGGTTGGACCCCGACAGGGCCGCCACCCTGCGCCCGCTCGCGGTCGGGCCGGTTCCGGGCGCCGGGCCCACGCTGCGCCTGCCCGCCGAGTGGCTGGACCGCGCCGACCTCGGGTACGACCGCCTCCAGGGCTCCCACCTTCCGCCCCGCGACGCCTTCCCGCCCCGGAGGGGGGTGGCCGGGGCCGACCCTGACCCCGTGGCGGACTCACCTTTGTGGCGGGCGGGCCGCCTCGTCGAGCTGGCCGTCTCCGGCGGGCGGCGGGCGGTCGCCGAGTCCGCCCGCGACGGCGACTCTCTCGCCCAGCTGGCCCCGCTCCGCCGCGCGGGCTTCGGGACCTCCGCAGACCTCGTCGCCGCGCTCACCGAGGAGGCGGACCGCCGCACCCGCGACGTGTTCGGCCGCCTGGCCGACTCCGGCGGCGACCGGTACGCCTGGGCGTGGCTCGCCGCGGCGGTCCACCTCGCGGCCACCGAACGGGCCCTCGTCCAGGCGTCCTGGCACGACGGCCACATCCACCGCGATCCCGGTGACCCGGACGACGGCTAGTACGCCGCCTACCAGCGCAAGACCACCCGTGACATCCCGGTGGTGATTCTGACCCGTTCCTGAGG
Source organism: Streptosporangium sp. NPDC002524 (assembly GCF_040295985.1). Lineage (NCBI taxonomy): Bacteria > Bacillati > Actinomycetota > Actinomycetes > Streptosporangiales > Streptosporangiaceae > Streptosporangium > Streptosporangium sp. NPDC002524. The sequence continues at coordinate 88,523 of NZ_JBEOWK010000023.1, forward strand.
TCCTGACCCGGCGCGCGCCCAACCGGGCGATCCTGAAGCGCCGGTCGGCGCTGTCCGTGCCGGAGACGGTCGAGCGGGTCGCCGGGCTCCGGGCGCGGAGACCGCACATCTGGTACGTCGGCCTGTGGTCCGGGATCCGGACTTCGACCCCGAAAGGGACCGGTCATCGCCTCCTGGTGAGCGGATCCTCTCCGGTCCTGTCGCGGCGACGGGAGACGTACGCGACGGGACCTCTCCGGCCGGCCCGTGGGACCCGTGAGACCTGCGGGGCGGTCCGGTACGGGCCGTGCGGCGATCACGCCGTGGGCGGGGCGGGCGCCGACACGCCGGAAAAAGCCTGGTCGTAGCATGAGATGGCCGCCGGTGGTCGTCGTACGACCTCGGCCGGACGGGGCGGCGGCGAGGGGCGGACGGTGCCGGAGCGGCGATCCGCCGGTCCGAGGGGCCGAGGGGCCGGATCTCAGCGTGCGGGGAAGGCAGGGGTGCGGGGAGGGCAGGGACAGATCGGCGCTGGTTTTCATCCCGGTGGTCACGTCAGGGGAACCGCCTCGCGTGGGATTGGAGACGCTGATGGTGCCGTTCGACACGGATGTGCTGGTTGTTGGTGCCGGTCCGGCGGGTCTGCTGATCGCGGGCGACCTCGCCGCGAGAGGCGTCGCCTGCACGGTCGTGGAACGGGAGCCCCGGTGTTCGAGGCCCACCCGGGCCTTCCCCCTGCACGCCCGCACACTTGAGCAGCTCGACGCCCGGGACGTCGCCGACGAGCTGATCGACACCGGCACGACCGTCGAGACGGTACGGATGTTCAACGGCCTGGATCTTGACCTGTCCCACCTGCCGTCGCGGTTCCCGTTCCTGCTGTGCACCCCGCGCCACAACGCCGAGCGGGTGCTGGAGGAGCGTGCCACCCGGCTCGGAGCGGAGATCGTGCGCGGCGCCGAGGCGGTCGGGCTGAGCCAGGACGCGGCCGGGGTGGACGTCGACGTGCGTGCCGACGGCATGATGCGGACCTGGCGCGCGCGGTTCGTCGTGGGGGCCGACGACCTGCGCAGCGTCGTGCGGGACGCGCTGGGCGTCCCGTTCCCGGGGCGCTCCGCCGTGCAGTCGGTCATGCAGGCCGAAGTTCTCCTGGGGGAGAGGCCGGAACGGGAGCTGCTCCTCCTCGCCAACGAGGAGGGCTTCTCCTTCGTCTCCTCCTACGGCGACGGCTGGTACCAGATCGTCGCCTGGGACCGGCGGCGGCAGTTTCCCGACAGCGCCCGGCTCAGCCTCCGCGAGGTCAGCGACGCCACCCGGCGCGTCATGGGCAGTGACTTCGGCATGCACGACGCCCGCCGGCTGTCGAGGGCCCACAGCGACGAGCGGCAGGTGCTCCGCTATCGCGTCGACCGGGTGTTCCTGGCCGCCGACACCGCGTACGCGCACTCGCTGGCGTGCGGGCAGGGGGTGAACACCGGCCTGCAGGACGCGGCGAACCTCGGCTGGAAGCTCGTCGCCGGGGTCCAGGGCTGGGCACCGGACGGCCTGCTCGACACCTACCACACCGAGCGGCATCCGGTCGGCAGGAGAGCCCTGCGGGGCCACGGCGCCCTGCTCGCCGTCGCGATGGGCTCGACCCGGCGGTCGCGGGCCGCCCGCTCCATGATCCCGTTCGCCGCGAACCGGATCCGTCCCCTCGGCCGCTGGCTGGCCGAGACCGTGTCGGGCCTGGGCATCTCCTATCCCGCCCTCCCGGGGGCGCACCGGCTGGCGGGCCAGCGGGTGCCGGACATCCACCTGGCGGGGGAGCCGATCCGGCTATACGAGGCGCTGCGAGCCGGGCGTTTCGTGATCCTCGCCCCCGAGGGCGGTCCGGCGGACGCGGCGGGCTCGCCGTACGGGGAGCGGGTGATCCACGCCGTTCCCGCGTGCGCCGATCTCCCCGTCCTGCTGGTCCGCCCGGACGGGTACATCGCCTGCGCCATCGACGAGAGGAACCCCGTCGCCCTCGACGTCGCCCTGCGCGCGGCCCTGGCCGCGTGGTGCGCCGCCCGCCCTGCCGTGGCGTCCACCACGAAACTCGGGTGAATCGGTCTGCCGCTACCGCCCCGTTGGCCACGAAGGGCAGTACGATCTACTGTAATTGGCAGTAAACCGTGCGTAAGGAGTGGGACGTGGATCTCATCGTGCCGCCGACGGAACGGCTCTGGTGATGGCCGGTCAAGCAACCATCGGTGACCGCATCCGTGGATTGCGGTTGAGCAGGCACATGTCCCAGGCGCAGTTGGCCGGGCCAGACCTGTCTGACAGTTATGTTTCGCTCATCGAGTCCGGGAAGCGGACTCCCACCCCGGTCGTCACGCGCCTGCTCGCCGACCGGCTCGGCTGCGGCATGGAGTTCCTGCTCCACGGGATCGAGCCGCACCAGCGCGTCGACACCGCGCTCGCCCTGCGGCAGGCCGAGCTCGAGCTGTGCCACGGGGATCCGGCCGTCGCGGCCGGGCTCTTCGCGGACACGGCCAGGGCCGCGGGGAGCGACAACGCCGCCCTCGCCGCGCAGGCGCGCTTCGGCCAGGCCCGCGCGCTGGAGGCCCAGGGGCACACGGCGCTCGCGGTCGAGCTCTACGAGCTGCTCCGCCACGAGACCGCGGCGCACCCCGAGCGCCTCGCCGACCTGCCGCTCGTCGTGGCGCTCTGCCGCTGCTACCACCGCGCGGGCGACACGCGGCGCGCCCGGGATCTCGGGAGGGAGGCCCTGGCCCAGGCCGACCGGCTCGGGCTCGACCGGGGCGACCTCGCCCTCGACCTCGCCGCCGTGCTCGCCGAGATGGAGGTCGACCTCGCGTACGTCGAGCGGGTGCTGAGCGCCTCCCACCCGCCCGACGCCGTCGACCGCGAGGCGGAGGTCCTCGGCCTGTGGCGGGCCAGCACGGCCGCGACGGAGGAGGACTCCGCGCTCGCCGCGCGGCTCGCGGCGGACGCCGTCGCCGCAGGCCGGCCCGCCCGGATGGCCGTCCGCTACGTCCGGAGCGCGCTGAGCTGGGCGTGGAGCGCCACCGTGCGCCCCGGGGACGCCGGCCTCGACCGGGCGGACGAGTTCGCCGCCTCCGCGACCGAGATCCTCTCGCGCCTGTCGCCCGGGACGATCGAGCACGCCCGGGGCCTGGTCGTGCTCTCCCGGGTGCGGCTGCGTTCCGGCGACGCGGACGCCGCCGCCGGGCTGGCCGAGCAGGCCCTCGGCCTGCTCACCGGAGTCCGGGGGACGGTGCCGGCGATGGCCCACGTCGTTCTGGCCGAACTCGCTCTGGCACGCTCCAAAGACGGCGGTCCCGCGCTGGAGCGGGCACAGGAGCTGCTCGCCGACCCGGTCGCCTCGGTGGCCTCCTTCGTCGACCGGGAGTCGGCCAGGCTCTGGCGCGAGATCGGCGACCTGTGGGGCCGGGGCGGGATGCCGGACAGGCAGGCGAACGCCTACCGCAGCGCGCTCGAAACCATCGGGGTCAGCTCGCGTACGGAGACCCCGCCCGGCTTGACGTGGCGCGAGGTGGTCCCGGCGGCTCCGGAGGTCGCCGCGCACCCCGGCGTCTCGCACGAGTCGAAGGCCGGGTGACGTCCCCTCCCTGATCCCCTCGTCCCCCGCTTCCCGCTGATTCCCCGCTCCCGGGCACGACGGATCGGCCCCTGTGCCTTCACCGGCCAGGGGCCGTTCCCGTTCCACGGGGCCACCCGCGGGGCCGCCGTCGTGAAAGGCCACCGTCGTGAAGGGCCGCCGTCGTGAAGGGCCGGTGCGTTCCGGTCGGCGGGTGTGAATTTGGGCTGGAACGCGACAGGTAACGTCGTGCAGGTAAATGCGACCGCCCCGCGGGCCGCGTCCGACTTCCGGGTCGGCCGCGACGGATGAATCGACGTAGACCTGTGGCGGGGAATGACAAACAAGGTCCGCGAAATTCGTTGAGGTTGATTTTCCGCCCAGCTCAGAGGGGTCGGAAAAGGCCGATGTGAAAGGTGGCTTGGACCCCGCTCCGGGGATAGGCGAATGAGTCTCGCCGGTAATTGCGGAGAAAATCTCGCCGTGTTACAGCCCCGAACTTCGGGCTTTCCGAAATGTCGCGCATATCGTTATTGTGTGGCAGCCGGGCTGAGAGAGGGACGTTATGGCTGATGTGCTCGTGGTTCCGGTGCGTCTGGCGGCGCTCTATCTGGAGGACGAGGCCGGGGTCGTCGAGCCGGTGGACTTCACCAGGCTGCCGTACGTCGATCCCATCACGAAACGGGACGTCCGGCCAGGCACCCCGTACGTCAGCGAGGAGATCCTCCCCGACCCCTTCGAGGACCGGGACTTCACCCTCGGGCCGGGGGTGCACCTGCACTGGTCCCTCCCGGACGCGCTGACCAGGCTCGTCCAGCGGAACCGGGAGACGCTGGTGCCCGCCGTGCCGAACCGATGGCTGGTGACGCGCCGCCGGGACGGGCGATTGGAACGTTCCTGGGTGGTCGAGAGCGACTACCTGGCCGCGCCGGGCGAGGCGGACGCGGCCGGGATCGCGTTCCCGACGACCGAGGGCGTCCCGTTCCGCAGGCTCGGCCGGGCCGTGCCGCTGGAGACGTGGCGGCCGGGCCTGCCGGGGGACCGGCTGCCGAAGGTGACGGCGACCGGGCACGGCGACCCCGCCTTCGCGGCCTTCTACCCGGGCTGCCACAGCGTGTTCGGCTTCCACGACACCGACTTCGCCGCCTCCCGCCCGCCCAGCGGCACCCAGTACGAGGTCGCGGGCTGGTTCTCGGCCGAGGCGCAGGACACCCTCGCCGGCCTCGACACCGGCACCGGGTGGCGGGCCGCGCTGGCCGACGGGTTCGGCTGGGGCGTCCCGGACGGCAGCGCCCGCCCGGCGTCCACGGTCTGCTACGCGTCGCTCCTGTTCAGGCCGGACGGCCGGGCCGTCGACCCGCTGCTGTACGCGCAGGACGGCGGCGTGTTCGTCGGCACGAGCGCGACCGAGGCACTCGCCGCCCACCTCGGCACGGTGCTCGACGGGGTCGCCCCCGACGAGGCCGAGGACCTGCTCGAAGCCCTCGCCCACGCCGACGAGCTGGAGGCCAAGCCGCTCGACGTCGGCGCCAAGCTGGCCGAGGAGCGGCACGCCGACGGCTTCCGGCCGCTGCCCTCCGGAAAGCTCTGGACGATCCGCCGCGAGGACGCCCCCGGCGCCGACGCCGCCACCCGCCAGCGGCGCGAGACGCTGGCCCTGCCCCGCGAGACCGGCGACCTGCTCAACCGGCTCAACACGGCGCAGGAGGACCTCGACCGCGCCGAGGAGACGCTGGTCGGCCTGCGCGAGCAGCTGTTCGCCGACTGGTACCGGTACATGATCTGCGCCTACCCCGGCGCGGGCCTGCGCGAGAGCTACCCCGACCCCGACGAGGTGCGCTCCTACCTCGAATGGCACATCGACCACCTGGACGAGCGGACGAACCTCCTGAGCGGCACCGTGAACGCCGTCACCGAGGCCCGTACCGCCCTCGACACCGCCCTGGCGGCCTACAACACCCGGACCGCGGGACCGTCCGGCGCGACGTTCGTCCTCGACACCGTCCCGGCGCCGAATTTCTACCTGCCCGCCGAGCCGGTCGTGCTGCTCACCGGCCAGGTGGCCACCCCCTCCGACCGGCACGGCCAGGACGGCGCGGACACCCCCGGCGGCCTGCTGCCCTGCCGGGTGCTCGCCGTCGCCGACCCGCGCGACCCCGCGACGCTCCAGCGGGAGCTGCCCGCGCTCGGCCTGAGGCCGGACGTCTGGGCGCACAACCCGTGGCACCCGGTGCTCCTGCACTGGGAGGCCGAGTTCCTCGCCGTCGGCGGCGGCGACAACCTCGGCCCGGACGACCCCGTCTACGAGCCCACGTTCGTCACCGACGCCTACGAGCTCGCCCCCGGCGAGGCGGACCTGCGGACCAGGCCCGGGTACGAGGCCCCGACCAGGGCCGCGAGCGTCTACTCGGGCACCGCGGTCCTGTCGCGGAGCGCCAGGCCGGTGATGTCGGCGCGCGTCCTGCGCTACCTCGCGGGCAACGTCGTCGCCGCCTACAACGCGGCGAACGGGACGACGGTCGACCCCGCCGCCTTCCAGAAGGCCCCGGAAACGGTCATCGCCTGGTACGCCGCGAACGGCACGGACGCCCGCCTCAAGACGATCATCTCGATGTACCGGCACCTGGCCGCGAACGAGGACAGCAACCTCGCCCAGGTGCTCGGCGGCTTCAACGACGCCCTGCTCATGCGGCGGCTCACCCGCCAGCTCCCGATCGACGACCCGCTCGGCTTCCCCGATTACCGGAGGTTCGCGGCGGAGGTCGCGCGGGCCGTCGGCGAGGACACCCGGCACGCGCCGGAGCCCTTGTCGGCGTTCAACCCGATCCGCGCCGGGGTGATGCGCCTGAACCGGCTGCGGATCGTCGACAACTTCGGGCTGGCCTGCGACGTCGACACCGGCGGCGCGGCCACCACGACGCGGATGCGCGTCCCCGGCCGCCCCGGCTGGGCCGCGATGCCGCCGAGGCTGGTCCAGCCGTCCCGGCTGTCGTTCCGCTGGCTGGACTCCGACCACGAGCTGCGCGAGATGAACGACGTGCCGGTGACCTCCCCGGTGTGCGGGTGGCTCGTCCCCGACGACCTGAACGACGGCCTCGCCTTCTACGCCGACGACGGCACCCCGCTCGGCCTGGTCGTCGCGAGCCCGGAGCCGTCCGACGCGGGGCTGGCCCGCTGGCTGCCCTCTCCCGGCAGCGCGGTCACCAGTGTCGCGCGGATCGGCAACGCGCACCTGCGGGCGGTGGCCACCCGGATCCAGGCGCTCGGCCCGGACGCGTTCGCGGCGTTCCTGGCGGCCCTCGACACGCTGACGGCGGGCGTCGAACCCGAGGACCACGGCCTGGACGTGCTCACCGCCCGGCCGCTCGCCGTGCTGCGCGCCGAACTCGACCTCCAGGTCATGGGCCCGCCCGCCGTCCACCAGGACTGGAACGTCTTCCGGCAGGACATGCGGCGCAGCACCCGCGACTCCAACGGCTACCCGGACGTCGCGCTGCCCGTGCGGGTCGGCGCGGCCGACCGGCTGAACGACGGGCTCGTCGGGTACTGGCGCGAGGAGCCCGGCACGCCGTACGGCCTCGGCGACTTCCTGCCCGTCACGACGGCGCCGCCGCTCACCGTCGGGATCGGCCTGCCGCCGCGCACGCTCACCCTGCTGGCCGACCCCCGGGCCCCGATCCACGTGACGTCCGGCTTCCTGCCGGGCAAGACGGCCACCCTGCCCGCCGAGCAGTACCGCGCCGCGATGGACGCGTTGCGCGTACCGGAGTTCACCGCGCCCGTGCTCCTGGACGGCGACAGCCTCGCGCTGCCCGTGCCGGACGTCCCCGGGCACCGGTGGAGCTGGCGCGAGCGCACCCCGTCGACCTGGGTCGACCGGCCGCTCGACCCGGTCCACGACGACGCGGGCGCCCCCGCCCTGCCCACGGCCAGGGAGGGCTGGCTCACGCTCGTCCCGGACCCCGAATAGCTCACCGGCGCGGCCCGCCCGGAGGACCCGGCCCGTCCGGACCCCGGCAGCTCATCCAGGACACCGAGTCCAAGGACGACGAATCCAGGACACCAAGTCCAAGGACGCCAAGTCCAAGGCCACCGAGTCCCAGGACAGCAAGTCCAAGCCACCGAGTCCAAGGACACCGAGTCCAAGGACACCGAGTTCCGGGCACCGAGGCCCGGACATCGACCGGAGGAACCCTTTTCATGCAGAAGATCAACCTGACGCTGACGCTCCCCGAGGTCAACCAGATCCTCGACGCGCTCGGCAATCTTCCCTACGCCCAGGTCTACGAGCTGGTCGCCACCGTGCAGCAGCAGGCCCAGGGCCAGCTCGGCCTCACCTCGGTCCCCGAGGAGAGGCACGGATGAGCGACTCCCTGGTCCTGCACTGGCCGCTGGACGCCCTGGCCCCGCAGAGGGCCGTCCTCGACAGCGGTCCCCACCAGCTGACGGGCACCTTCGCCGAGGCTCCGGCCGTCGTCACCGACCCGAAGTTCGCCTGCCTGCGCCTGGGCGGCGGCAACCAGTACGCGACCGTGCCGGCCGGTCAGCCGCTCCTCGGGCTGACCACCTACACCCTCTCGGCGTGGATCAACTGGCCCGGCGGCGGGACCGTCGCCGTGTTCGGCAAGAGCTCGCCCAACATCCGGCTGCGCCTGGAGGGCGACGGGCAGCTGGAGCACCTGTACGACTCGACCAGGGGCCTGGACAGCCACCGCTCGGGAGTCGGCGCGATCCCCCCGAACACCTGGAAGCACGTCGCCGTCACCAACGACGGCGTGACCGCGCGGATCTTCGTGGACGGCGGGCTCGCGGGGGAGTGGGGCCTGCGGGGCGCCTCGCGGGTGGCCGACCGGGAGGAGTTCCGGCTGGGATCCGGCAACGGCACGGCGGCCTACAACGGGCTGATCGCGCAGTTCCGGGCGTACGACCGGGCGCTGACCGCCGCGGAGATCCTGCGGGACATGGCCGACGACGAGCCGCCCCTGGAGATGTTCGTCCGGTCGCACCCGCTGGACTTCGCGTTCGTCAACGAGGACGCCCAGCCGGTGCTGTACATCGACGACGTCAGGCTCCAGACGATGACGCTTCAGCTGACCAACAGCTCGCGCGGCACGGTGGAGGCGATGCCGCTCACCGGCGTGTCCTCCAGCACGTACCACTTCGCGCTGCGCCTGCGCAGGGGGACGCTCGCCGCCGGGCTCACCCCCACGCCGAACTCCGCCGACTGGGCCATGGTGCCCGAGGCCGACGGCACGGCCCTGTACTTCCAGTGGAAGAACGCCAGGCCGATCCCGCCGGACGGCGTCGTCTCGGTCGAGGTGGCGGGCCTGAACGCCGACGGCACGGACGGCACCCACGGCACCCAGGTGGAGCTGGAGTACCGGAACATCAGATACTCCGGCCAGACCATGCCGCTGGCCGGCAACCGGATCCAGTACCTGGACGTGGTCAACCACCGGGGCCTGCACAACATCCCGCTGGACATCCGCCTCGTCGGCGGCGACCGGGTGCTCAGCGACGGCACGACGCCCAACAGGCTGAGGCTGCACATCGCCGGCACGATGCGTTCCGGCAAGGGCATCCCGTTCCAGAAGGGCCTGCCGACCTCGACCTTCCTGGTCTCGTTCGACGCCGAGGCCGACAGCGGCGCCGACGCCGACAAGACGCCCTGGGCGCTCACCAAGGTGGGCGCGGCCGGGGGCGTCGGGCTCTCGGTCACCGGCACCCGGTGGAGCGCCAGGGTGCGCCCGGACAAGGTCAGGACGTGGGAGGTCACGCCCACCGCCGACACCGTGCTCGCCCCCGGCGAGTACATCGAGCTCGAACTCGCGAACATCCTCGCGCTGCCCAAACCGGGACACGCCCCGATCCTCGTCGAGTACGAGAACATCCCCGGCTACGCCGACGGCTCGGCGACGGTGATGGTGGACCGCACCCCGCTGCTGTTCTCGCAGTCCTCCGCCGGGGTCAACATCGCGGCGGACGCGCTGGAGGCGCGGTTCCAGATCGTCCACATCCCCCAGGACGCCAACGGCGACGCGCTGGTCATCGGCCGCAAGAACGCGCACAACATGCGCCTGGGCTACGACCGCACCTACACCTGGATCCAGTCGCACAGCGGGCTGCCGCTCGCGCTCAACCCGCTGGGCAACTCCGTCGGGATCGGCACCGGAGCCCCCGAGACCCGCCTGCACGTCGTCCACGCCAACCAGGACGCCGGGGGCGGCACGCTGATCCTGGGGCCGACCAACCAGTCGAACCTGCGCCTGGGCTACCACCAGGACTACTCCTGGATCCAGTCGCACGGCTCCCGGCCCCTGCTGCTCAACCCCAGGGGCGACGCCGTGGGCATCGGCCCGGTGGGCTCCCCGCAGGGCAGGCTGCACGTCGTCCACGTCAACCAGGACTCGCTGGGCGGCGCGGTGATCGTCGGCCCGGTCAACCAGGCGCACCTGCGCATCGGTCACCACCAGACCTACTCCTGGATCCAGTCCGGCGGCTCCCGGCCGCTGCTGATCAACCCGCTGGGCCCCGACCAGATCGGCTTCGGCACGCCGGGCCCGCTGGGCGGCAAGGTGACGATCAGGAACGACAACAGCCACCTGCAGCTGCGCAGGGACGGCTCGCAGGGCGCGAGCGGGCAGACGCTGTACCTGGAGCTGTTCCAGGAGGACACGCCGGGCGCGGACGTCACGTACCCGACGATCCGCTTCCACCACGCCAACAAGTTCTGGCACCGGATCGAGGGCCGCCCCGAGGGCATCGCGTTCAAGAACGGCAACATCCCGATAGACCAGCTCGTCGACGTCATCGCGCAGACCTTCGTGGGCAGCAACCTCCGGATCGGCGGCGTCACCATCGGCGAGAACGAGCTGCGCATCCTGCAGCGCCTGGCCGCGGGCCAGCTGGAGTTCGACCTCTACAACACCAAGCAGGGCGAGTACGCCTACGCGGCCGACTACGAGCCGCGCGACAACGACCGGCGCTACGTCTACACCTGGCGGCAGAAGACCCGCATCAACCAGGGCCGCTGGCGCATCACCTACCCGTCCTGAGACCCCGTTCCCGAACCCTCCCGAGCCTTCCCGGACAGGTGTGACATGCCGATCAATCCCCGCGACCGCACGGACGTCAAGAACGCGAGCAAGGGCTACGGAAGCATCTCGACGCGCAGCAAGACCAAGCCGGACCGCGACAAGAAGAAGAAGGAGGAGGCGGAGGCGGCCAGGAAGAAGGCCAAGCTCGTGGCGCTGATGCGCGCCAGGGAGATCGCGGCCAGGCCCGCCGCCGCACCCGGGACCAGGAACGACGACAACTTCCACGCCGCGTTCGTCCAGATGGGCCAGGGCGACTGCACGATCATGTGCACGCCCCAGGGCCGGATCGTGATGGTCGACTGCGGCTCCGACTCGTACCGCGAGGTGATCAAGGACGAGGAGGAGCTGCCGGAGGCCGGCGAGGAGGAGGAAGAGGAGGAGTCGGAGGGGGACCGGGAGGCCCTGCGGCGGATCATCAGCGGGACCCTGACCCACGAGAAGTTCCTCAAGGGCAGCAATAAGGTGGACCTGCTGATCCTCACCCACCCCGACGCCGACCACTACAACAAGCTCTCGGCCGTGATGGACGACGGCGTCGAGTTCCTGAAGGTCTACCACAGCAAGCCGCGCGGCTCCTACGCCAAGGGTTCCACCAGCGCGTGGATCCTGAGCCACGTCGCCGACGAGAACCTCATCTTCGAGGTGGACCACCACGAGAACGGCGGCGACCAGGTAATCGCGCTCAACGGCGAGGCCGTCCCCAAGCGGGACGAGGACGAGGACCCTCCCGAGGGCGGCGTGCTCGACGGCAAGGGCGGCATCCTCGTCCTCGACGAGCCGAACTGCAAGATCTCGCTGCTGTCGGGCAACGTGAACACGACCACCCACAAGGACCACAGCACCCCCGCGAACCGGGGCAGCCTGGTGGTCCTCATCGAGCTGTTCGGGAAGAAGAGGCTGCTGATGTCCGGGGACGCCACCCTCAACACCGAGCAGTACGTGGTGGACTACCACTCCGCCCGGATCAAGGGCGTCGACCTGGCGACCGCGAGCCACCACGCCAGCGACAACACCTCGTCCCTGGCCGCGTACGTGGAGGCGGTCAGGCCCAAGCAGCTCCTGGTGAGCGCGGGCAAGCAGATCCCGATGCACCACCTGCCCTCCGAGGCCGTCATCGACCGGTACGCGGACGTGATGACGGCGGCGGTGAAGATCCCCGAGCACACCATCCACTTCTGGTCCAAGGGCAAGCTCAACAGCTATCTCCCCGATTCGGTGAAGACCACGCTGCCGATCTACATCACCGGTTCGCGCGGTACCTGGCACTACTCGATCCTCGCCAAGGACAACAAGTGATCACGCCCGACCAGCTCAAAGCGGCCCTGCGCGACGGCGGCGCCGCCCTGGACCTGGACGTCGCGGCCCTCGGCTCGGCCCCGCTCTCCGCCCACCTCGGGGAACGGTTCGCCCTCGGCGCCGTCACCGGCCGCACCGAACTCGCGAACGGCGTGACCGTGACGGGCACCGGCGCGAGCGGCCCGTTCACCGGCCTCGCGGTGACCGCGACGTTCACCACCGACGGCTCGGCGGTCACCGCCGACATCACCGGCACCGGCGACGAGACCTGGACGTTCGTCACCGCCTACCCCGTGCTCAAGGCCACCCTCTTCGAGACGCTCCGGTTTCAGCACCCGGTGCTCCACCTCACCCCGGACGGGCTCGCCTTCACCGGCACGCTGATCATCACCACCCCGATGGCGCCGCTGGACCTGATGATGCCCGGCGCGGTCCACGCGATCACCGGCGAGATCGAGATGGTCACCGGGATCGAGGGGCTGGGCCTGGACCTCACGCCCGTCCCGGACATCGTGCTGTACGGGCCGGAGGGCCACACCCTCGACCTCGGGCTGGTCACCCTGACCGGCCTGCGCTACGAGATCTTCGCCGACCCGTGGCTGAACTACGCGACCGGCGACCTGGACCCGCGCGGCCGGATCGCGCTGACCGGCGCCATCCCGTTCACCGCGTCGGGGACGACGCACCAGGTGCTCGTCGGCGCCGACGTCTTCGGCTGGGGCGAGAGCCTCGTGCTCAGGGCCGACCTCGGCGAGCTGGGCGAGGCCGCCTTCGAGGAGGTCGCCGCCTTCCTCGGGCGGGACTCGCTGGACATCCCCTTCGACGTCGAGGTCACCGCCCCGGTGGTGCCCCGCGACCTCACCGTCCGGGTCACGCCGGGGGCCGCCCGGATGGTCTCCCACGTCTCGCTCACCCTGCAGACGTCGCACGAGTGGGACCTCGGCCTGTTCGTCGTGCAGGCCGTGGACCTCACCTTCCGGGTGGACGACCCGCTCGGCGAGGCCCGCGTCACCGTCGCGCTGGCCGGCCTGTTCGGGATCGGCGAGCACGGCACCCTGGAGATCAGCGCGGGGCTCGGCGACCGCCTCGCGCTCGGCGGCGCCCTGCGCGAGGGCGACCCGCCGCTGAGCATCCGCGAGGTCTGGCGGGAGTTCACGAACGAGACCGACGCGACCCACCTGCCCGACCTCAAGGTCGAGCACTTCGACCTGTCGGCGGTGCTCCCGTCGGGGACGACCCCGCTGACCGCCTCGGGCGTGCTGGAGGTCGACGGGCAGTGGAGGATCGCCGAAGGCGTGGCGCTGGAGGACCTGCGGTTCGCCTTCGACGTCGGGGACGAGGTCACGTTCGCCTCCTCGGCGGCGCTGCTGGTCTCCTCCGTCGGCGTGTACGTCTCGGCGACGTACGACGCCGCCGACGGCTGGGCGTTCGAGGGCGGCAGCAGGCCGGGCCAGCGACTGCCGGTCGGCGAGATGATCGAATCGCTGTCGTCGCGGTTCGGCGCGCCGCCGCTGCCCGCGCCGCTGGCCGGGCTCACCGTGCACGACCTGGCCGCCTCCTTCGCGACGAGGACCGCGCGGTTCCTCTTCACGGCCGGCATGCGCCTCCCGATCGACACGACCGAGGTGGACCTGGCCGTCGCGATCGACACGGCGGCGGGGACGTACGAAGGGGCGATCGCGGTCCTGGTGCGCCCCGGCCTGGAGCTGGACTTCGGGGTGCACTTCGCCCGGCGGGCCGCCGAGAACCGGTTCGCGGCCACCTACCGGCGCGGCGGCGTCGCCCCCACGCTCAAGGAGCTGGTCGCGGCGCTGGTGCCCTCGGCCGCCTCCGGCATCCCGGCCGACATCGTGGTCGGCGTCGACGACGCGCTGCTCGCGGTCGAGGGCGACACCCACGTCTTCGAGGTCGACCTCACCGCGAAGGTGGACCTGTCCAAACTGCCCGTCGTCGGGCCGCGCCTCACCGGGGACCAGGTCGTCGGGTTCGACCCGCTGCGCGTCCTGGCCACCACCGGGACGCTCACTCCCGAGCAGGTCACCGCGCTGAACGCGATCCTGCCGCCGGGCGTGGCGAAGCTGGAGTCCGGGGAGTACCCGGAGGGGTTCGCCTTCAGCGGCCACCTGCGGCTTGGGCCGCTGGAACAGGCCGTCACACTCCCCGTCGGCACACCCGCCCAGGTGACGCCGGCGCGGGCCAAGACCGCCGACGACGTGCTGTGGTACAGGGCGCAGACCGACTTCGGGCCGGTCCACGTCGAACGGGTGGGACTGGCCTACGAGCACGTGCCGGACCGGCCCGCGCGGCTCGCCGTGCTGGTGGACGCCTCGATCTCGGCGGGCGGGCTCACGCTCGCCTGCGACGGGCTCTCGGCGGCGGTGTCGCTCGCCGACCCCACCGCAGTGCCGGCGTTCGACCTCGCCGGGCTCGGCGTCTCCTACAGCGGCGGTCCGGTCACGGTGAGCGGGGCGTTCCTGGCGAACACCGTCTCCTACGAGGGCAAGAACCTGCCCGCGTACAGCGGCAAGGCCGTCATCGGGACCGAGACGTTCACCGTCGGCGCGCTCGGCTCCTACATGCAGCTGCCCGAGGGGCCGTCGCTGTTCGTGTACGCCTTCCTGGACTACCCGATCGGCGGGCCCGCGTTCTTCTTCGTCGAGGGGATCGCGGCCGGGTTCGGCTACAACCGCAGGATCGTCGCGCCGCCCGTCGACGGGATCGCGGACTTCCCGCTGGTGGCCGAGGCCCTCGGCACGGTCGTGCCGGGCACGCTCGCCACCGAGCTGGCCCGCCTGGAGGACGACCTGCCGCCCTCGCCCGGCGACTTCTTCCTCGCGGCGGGGATCCACTTCACCTCGTTCAAGATGATCGACTCGTTCCTGCTGGTGACCGCCCAGTTCGGGCACCGGTTCGAGATGAACGTGCTGGGCCTGTCCACCCTGGTCCTGCCGGTGGCGGACGCGGCGCAGGCGGGGGTCACGCCCGTCGCCGAGATCCAGCTCGCGCTGAGGGCGACGTTCGCGCCGGACGACGGGTACTTCTCGCTGCTGGCGCAGCTCACCTCCAGCTCCTACCTGCTGTCGCGGGCCTGCCGCCTGACGGGCGGGTTCGCGTTCGTCACCTGGTTCGGCGGGGAGCACCAGGGAGACTTCGTGCTCACCGTCGGCGGCTACCACCCGCACTTCACCGTGCCCGCGCACTACCCGGCCGTGCCGAGGCTGGGATTCTCCTGGCAGGTCACGCGGGAGCTCAGCATGAAGGGCTCGGCCTACTACGCGCTCACCCCGGGCGCGCTGATGGCCGGGGCCGCGCTCAGCGCCGTCTACGAGGACGGCTCGCTGCGGGCCTGGTTCGACGCGGCGGTGGACTTCCTCATCGCCTGGCAGCCCTACCACTACGAGGCCGGGCTGCGCATCGGCGTCGGCGCCTCCTACACGTTCGAGTTCTTCGGCACCCACACCATCACCGCGCACGTCGGCACCGACGTGCGGTTCTGGGGGCCGGAGTTCGGCGGCACGGCCACGATCGACCTGGACGTCATCTCCTTCACCATCTCGTTCGGGTCCTCGTCCGGCGCGTCGGCGAAACCCGTCCCGTGGAGCCGGTTCAGGGCGGCGCAGCTGCCCCCGGCGGCCGACGCCGTCACGGTCGTGCTGCGCGGCGGCTCGCCGAAGGACTCCTCGGGCACCCACCTGGGCACGGTCGACCCGGCAGGACTGGAACTGCTCACCGACGCCGCCGTCCCCTCGACCTCCGGCGTGTCGGCGGGGACCGCGCTCGCCACGACCGGGGCCGCGCCGTTCGGCATCGCGCCGGTGGGGGCCGCCCCCGGCACGTTCACCTCGGTCCAGACGATCACGATCACCCGTGGCGGGACCACGGTGAACTCCGCCTTCCGGTTCGAACCGGTCGGCAAGAGCCTGCCCGCCGCGCTGTGGGGCGACCGGCTCACCCCGTCGCTCGGCAGCCCCGCGCTGCGCGAGAACCTGCTCACCGGGTACGTCGTCCGGCCGAACCCGCCGAGGGAACCGGAGACCGTCCAGAGCCTCCCGCTGTCGAGGCTGCGGGCGGCCACGTCCCTGTCCAGCGACCCGGCCTTCTCCTGGACGGCGCAACCGGCGTTCACCCGGGCCGCCGACCAGACGCTGGACCTCGCGGCCGGGGAGCGGGCCCGCTCGGCCGTCGCCGGCAAGCTGCTGCCGGACCTGCGGATCGACCTGAACGGGCTGACCGCGACCGACTTCCTCCAGGCCCCGGAGGTGGGCTCGTATGGCTGACGACCCGACTTTCCCGCAGGCCCAGGAGGCGCGCTCGGATGGCTGACGACCTGACCTTCCTGGCGTACCGGCAGCCGTCCCTGCCGGTGGGCGACTACACGATCGAGGTCGTCCAGGACCTGGGGAACGTCGCCCCGGCCACCGGGGTGGACGCCACCACCTTCGGGACGACCCGGACGTTCAGCGTGTCCGGGGACCGGTTCACGCTGCCGCCCGGCACGGTGCGGTCGGTGTTCCCGCCGGACGGGAGCCTCGGCGAGCACTCCACCGCGCTGCCCCACGTGGTGCTCGGACGCGCGACGCTGCCGTGGGAACGGAGCGCGCACGCCGCCTCCGCCGCGGCACCTGTGGCGCCGCCCTGGCTGGCGCTGCTGGTGTTCGGCGGCGACGAGCGGCCGCAGCAGAAGACCGTCACGCTCGGGACGCTCGCCTCGGGCGGGGCCTCCATCCCGGCCCCGGTCCTGGAACGGGGACAGAACGCGTCCGACCCGGTGAACGTGATCGACGTGCCGCGCTCCCTGCTGGTCTCGATCATGCCGGGCCCGGACGACCTGGGACGCCTCGCGCACGTCCGCCGGGCCGATGACGAGACCGCGGTCGTCATCGCCAACCGGCTGCCCGCGCCGGGGGTCTCCTCGGCCGTCCACCTGGTCTCCGTCGAGGGCCGCTACGACGCCTCCGGATTCGCCGCGGGCCCCGACACCCCCGGCGCGCTGGTACGCCTGGTGACGCTGGCCTCCTGGCGGTTCTCCTCCGTGTCCAAGGAGCACACCTTCCCCTACCTGGTCCGGGCGCTCGCCCACGAGGGGCGGCCCTTCCGGCTGCCCGACAGCGGGGAGCCCGCGGCCGACCCGTTCCTGCGGCAGGGGTACGTGCCGGTCGCGCACACGCTGCGGCAGGGCGGGCGGACGGCGTCCTGGTACCGGGGGCCGTTCGTCACCGGCGGCACCGGCGGCTCCGGCGGCTCCTCCGCCGACACGCGCTTCGGCGTCCGCACCCCGGACGAGCTGCTGCGCTACCACCCGTCGGCTGGGATGCTCGACATCGGCTACGCCGCGGCCTGGCAGCTCGGGCGGCTGCTGACGCTGCAGCACACCACGGTGGCCAGGAGCGTATACACCTGGAAACGGCGGCGGGCGATGGCCGACGGGCGCGACGAGCCGTCCGGCCACCCGCTGGACATCGTGGACATCGTGGACACGATGCCCGACGACGTGAAGACCTTCCTCGACGACCTCGCGCGGCTGCGCGGGGTGCCCTACCGCTACCTCGTGCCGGACGAGCGGCTGCTGCCCGTCGAGACGATCAGGTTCCTCCAGCTTGACCCGCGCTGGATCGCCCACCTGCTGGACGGGGCGACGAGCGTCGGGCGGGTCACCGGGGCCGACGCCGACCGGGACCGGCTGCGGCCGCCGCCGGTGGACACCTCGGAGGTCACCGGGGCGCTGATCCGCTCCGACCTCGTACCGGGCTATCCGGGGCTGCTCGTCGACGGGTACGCCTCGGCCGACGAGAGCGCGCCGCTGCCGCTCCTGCGGCTCGAACGGCTCTCCCCGACGGTCCTGCTCTGCCTGTTCACCGGGGTGCTGGGCCGTCTCGACCTGCGCCAGGCCCCCGAGGAACAGCACTTCGGGGTGGAACAGCCGCCGGAGGGCCCGCTCGCGGGCCGGTTCGGCAAGACCCTGCGGGCCGCCGACGGCTCACCGGGCCCGTCGATCCCGTCCCAGTCCCTCGGCGCCTCGGGGACGGTGCCCGTCACGGCCCTGGCGAACGCGATGGCGACGGCCCTGAACGTGCCCCCCGCCGCCCTCGACTCGGCCGCCTTCGCCCGCCAGATGATCGAGACCGCCGAACGCGTCACGTTCCTCCGCACCCCCTGACCGGCCGCCGCGCCCCGTACGCGCTCACCCCCGGCCGGTGGGGGGCGCGTACGAGGGTGCAGACTCGGAGGCATGGCGAAGGGCGAGTCAGGGCCGTTGATCCCGCACATGAGGCTGGACGAGCTGCTGGAGGAGCTGAGGGAGCGCCTGGAGGCGGTGTTGGCCACCCGCGACCGGGTGCACGCGCTGCTGGACGCGGTGGTCGCGGTGGGCAGCGACCTTGATCTGGAGACCATGCTCCGCAGGATCGTGGAGACCGCCACCACCCTCGTCGACGCCACCTACGGGGCCCTGGGCGTGGCCGGAGATCACGACACGCTCATCCAGTTCGTCCCGGTGGGGCTGAGCGAGGAGGAGATCGCCGGCATCGAGCACTGGCCGCACGGCCTCGGCCTGCTCGGCCTGCTGATCCAGGAGCCGCGGACCCTGCGGCTGGCGCGCATCTCCGACCACCGGGCGTCCTACGGCTTCCCGCCCGGCCACCCGCCGATGGGGTCGTTCCTGGGGGTGCCGGTCCGGGTGCGCGAGGAGGTGTTCGGCAACCTCTACCTCACCGAGAAGCGCGGCGGCGGCGAGTTCGACGAGGAGGACGAGGCGATCGTGACCGCGCTGGCCACCGCGGCCGGCGTCGCCATCGAGAACGCCCGCCTGTACGAGGAGACGCGGCGCAGGGAGATGTGGCTGCAGGCCTCGGCGGAGGTCACCACCAGCCTGCTGTCGGGCGCCGAGCCCGGCCGGGTGCTCACGCTGATCGCGCGGCGGGCGCGGCAGATGGCCGGGGCCGACATCGCGGCGGTCCTGCTGCCGGACGCGAGCGGCCGGGTCCTGCGGGCGGTCGTCGCCGACGGCGAGAACCACGAGCGGGTGGTGGACGCGGAGGCCCCGATCGCCAGGTCCCTGGCGGGCCTGGCGTTCACCGGCGGCGAGCCCGTCATGGTCACCGACCCGGCCGAGACCGAGGTCTCGATCGTGATCGCCGAGTACGTCTCGCTCGGCCCGGTGGCCGCGGTGCCGTTCGGCGCGGCCGGAGGCGTGCGGGGCGTGCTGTCGCTGGGCAAGCGCCAGGGCCGCATCCCGTTCAACCAGGCGGAGGTGCGCACCCTGCACGCCTTCGCCGCCCAGGCCGCGATCGCCCTGGAGCTGGCGGAGAGGCGGACCGACGCCGAGCGGCTGGGGCTGCTGGAGGACCGCGACCGGATCGCCAAGGACCTGCACGACGTGGTGATCCAGCGGCTGTTCGCGGTGGCCATGACGCTGATGAGCACCGTACGGCTCGTCGAGCGGCCCGAGGCCTCGGGCCGGCTACGCACCGCGATCGACGAGCTGGACGGCACCATCCGGCAGATCCGCTCGACCATCTTCGCCCTGCAGGCCCCCGGCGACGACGACGCCGGCCTGCGCGCCCAGATCGTGGACCTGGTGGAGGGGGCACGCGCCCACCTCGGCTTCATGCCCGGCCTGACCATGGAGGGACCGCTGGACGGCGGGGTCCCCCCGGAGATCGCCGAGCACCTGCCCGCGGTGCTGCGCGAGGCGCTGTCCAACGTGGTGCGGCACGCCAGGGCCTCCAGGGCGGAGGTGTCGGCGGAGCTCGGCGAGGAGCGGCTCGTCCTCACCGTGACGGACGACGGCGTCGGCCTTCCCGCCGAAGGCAGGCGCAGCGGGCTGCGCAACCTCCAGGAGCGGGCCGAGGACCTCGGCGGCTCCCTGTCCATCGAGACCCCGGAACGGGGCGGCACCCGGCTGGTCTGGAGCGTCCCGCTCGACCCGAAGGGGGACGGCTCACAGGCCCCCGGATGACCTTCGGCGCCCCTGCCCTTGGCCCTGCCCCTGGCTCTGGCTCCGGCCCCGCTCCGCCGGTCGGGACTGGAGTCCTCGCAGGCCAAGAACGAAGTGCCCGCAGGTCGGTAACGGAGCCCCTGTCAGCCGGGAACGAAGGGTTCGCTGCCCGGGGACGGGGACGGGGACGGAATCCTCGCCGGTCAGGAAGGAGTTCCACCTGGCCGGGAGGGCCGGCCGGGGGCGGGAACGCCGTCAGTTTCGCCGCTGGGCCTTCAGGCGGGCCGACAGGGCGGCAGCCTGGGTGCGGCGGTCCATGCTGAGCTTGGCCAGCAGGTTGGAGACGTAGTTCTTCACGGTCTTCTCGGCGAGGTGCATCCGCTCGCCGATCTGCCGGTTGGTCAGGCCCTCGCCGATCAGCTCCAGGATCTGCCGCTCCTGGTCCGTCAGCGCCTCCAGGGGGTCCTTGCGGGTGGCCTGCTCGCGCAACCGCGCCAGCATGGCCGAGGTCGTCTGCGGGTCCAGCAGCGACTGGCCGCCCGCGACCGTACGCACGGCGCCGACCAGGTCCGAGCCGTGGATCTGCTTGAGCACGTAGCCGGACGCCCCGGCCATCACCGCGTTGAACAGGGCGTCGTCGTCGGCGAAGGAGGTCAGCATCAGGCAGGCGAGCCCCGGCACCCTGGAGCGGACCTCCCGGCACACGTCCACCCCGCTGCCGTCGGGCAGTCGCACGTCCAGGACGGCGACGTCCGGCCGCAGCGCCGGGATGCGGGCCACCGCGGACTCGGCGGTCCCCGCCTCGCCGATCACCTCGATGTCGCCCTCGGACTCCAGCAGCGCGGCCACGCCCCGCCGTACCACTTCGTGATCGTCGACCAGGAACACGCGAATCATGTCTCGAACGCTAGTCCTCCCGTGACCTCGCAGGTAGGGACCAAGGTCCCTGGTGTCGCCTCCTCGGGGGCCGTACGGGTCCGGAGACGCCGTCCGCGCCCGAGGGCCCCGGCGGTCACCGCACCCCGCGTACGGCCAGACCGGCGGGCGTGCCGGGAGGGCGGTCACGGCGAAGCGGGAACGCGGGAAGGCCCTCATTGCCATGCCTTGACGTGCCAGCTCACCGCCGACTCCTGCCGAGCGCCGTCGGGCAGGTTCAGCAGGCCATTGTCGACGATATGGTTCTGCGCCATTTGCCGTTCGCCGGCGGCGTCCACGCTGATGACGTAGAACTTCGCGCGCATACCGACCGGTTCCTTCAAGATGAGGCGGGTCACGGAGGATTCCCCGATGCGGGTTTTGAGGACCTGGGCCTTGACGTAATACGCCGGATGAGGATTACGCAGGTCGACGTTGGGGACCTCCTCGACGATAAGGTATTTCCGGTCCGGTGCCAGCCCGCATTTAACCTCGGCCGTGACGTCCATGACCTCTCCGCTTTGCGGCGGCACGTACAGCGAGACCGGATAGTCCACCGCGCACGGCGGCGCGGTGGAGCGTTTCGTCCAGATCGTTATCGAGACTCCGGCGACGCACAACAGGAGGGTGATCGAAAGGATCACCACAATCCTCCTGCGACGCCTCTCCCGCTCCGGCTGGGGAGGCGTGTCCTGCTCCGGCGGGGAAGGCGCGTCCCCTGGCTCGACGGAGGGCTCCAGCGCGCTGGCCTGCTGCCACAGGCCCACCATGGTCGGCACCTCGGTGCCGCACAGCTCGGCCCAGCGGATCGCCTGCTTCTCGTCGGGCAGGGAACGGGCGTTGAGCCAACGGCTCACGGTCGCCTTGGAGGAGAACATGTCCCGGGCGAGATCGTTCAGGCTCAGGTTCGTTCTCTCCCGTCCCTTACGCATTTCCTGAACCAGGGCCGCGCGCGCTGGAGACACATCCGCCGGCAGATCTCGGAGCTGCCCGGGACTACGGCGGCGCGGTGTCTCCTGACTCATGTTTCCTCCCTGTGATCGGTTCGTCACTCACTCCGTGAAACGTTCCACATGGAACCGTGTTCGGGAAGGTAAATGAGCTGAAACGTTACGCGGGACGTTTACCGGTTCCTCGCCGGCCCGGGTTTCCCGGAACCTCTGAGGCAGTAAGCCAACGGCAGGGGAAAAGGAGACCTCATGGGAAAAGCGACGCGCTGGAAAAGGCTCGCGACGGTGACCGCGGTGCTCGCGGCGATGACCGCGTCGCCCAGCACCCACACGGCCGCGATGACCGCATCGCCCAGTACTCACGCGGCCGCGGTGACCGGCCCGGTCAAGGGCATCGCCGGCAAGTGCCTGGACAACGCCGGCGGCAACACCGCCAACGGCAACCCGATCGTGTTGCGGACCTGCGACGGCGCAGCCCGTCAGCAGTGGACCCTGCCCGGCGACGGCACGATCCGGGTGCAGGGCAATCACTGCCTCGCGGTCAAGGGCGCCGGTACCGTCTCGACCACCCCGGTGTGGCTGTACGCCTGCGACGGCGGCCCGGCGCAGATCTGGACCCCCCGGCCGAACGGCACCCTCGTCAACCCCAACTCCGGCCTGTGCCTGGCCTCCAAGCACGCCGGCACCGGTGACGGGAACCCGATCTGGGTCTACACCTGTGACGCCGGCCCGGCACAGCTCTGGCAGGTGCCCACCGGCACGGTCGACCCCTCGGGACAGGCCATGCCCAGGGGCGACCTGCCCGGATGGCGGCAGGTCTTCACCGACGACTTCGCCACCCCCGTACCGCTGGGCGGCTTCCCCGCCGCGGTGGCGAGCAAGTGGACCGCCTACAGCAACGACTCCGACACATCCGGCCACGGCTGGTACGACCCGCAGAAAGTGATCAGCGTCGGCAACGGCATGATGAACATGTACCTGCACACCGAGGCCGGCAGGCACCTCGTCTCGGCGCCGCTGCCGATCATCCCCGGGCACGCCGACGCGTACCACGGGCTGACCTACGGCCGCTACGCGGTGCGCTTCCGTGCCGACGCGGTGGCCGGTTACAAGACCGCCTGGCTGCTCTGGCCGGACTCCGACAACTGGTCCGAGGGGGAGATCGACTTCCCCGAGGGAACCCTGGACGGCCGCATCGAGGCGTTCATGCACCACCGGGGCGACCCCGAGGCCCAGGACCCCTTCCGCACCACCGCCACCTACGGCGAATGGCACACCGCCGTCACCGAGTGGACCCCCCAGTCGGTGAGGTTCATCCTCGACGGAACCACCATCGGCACCAGCACGAACACCGCGCTCATCCCGAACCGGCCGATGCACTGGGTGCTGCAGACCGAGACGACCCCCAACGGGCCGGCCGACACCGCCAAGGGCAACGTCCAGATCGACTGGGTCTCCATCTGGGAACGCACCTGACACTCCCGCCCGGCACCACGAAGGCGCCGCGTCCACCGGACGCGGCCCCGCCACGCACCCCGGGCGAACAGCCATCCCGGGCGAACAGGCACTCCGGGCGAACAGGCACTCCGGGCGCACAGCCGCCACGGTCCGTCCGCCACGGCACGCCCTCCCGCCGTCGCCCTCGTCGGCGCGTCCAGCCGCCGCACCTCACCTCACCTCACCACCGCCCCCACCGCCGCAGCCGGTTCGCTGCGGCATCCCGTAAAGGAGTCACCCGGTGACCGACCCCGTATTCCCCCCTCTTCCGGAGAGATCGGATCCAGCGATGGCCCACCCCCGCCGGACACCGGCCCGGTTGCGAAGAACCGTCGTGCTCACGGCCGTGCTCGCCCTTCTCTGGGCCGTGACGGCCGTCACGGCGCCCGCGCACGCCGCCCCGGACGGCTATCTGTGGTGGCCGGCGGACGGCTCCGTCAGCAGCGCCTGCAACGTCGTTCGCGCCGGGGAAACGCACCAGGGCATCGACATCGCCCGTAATCCCTCCACACCCGTCTACGCCTCCTACGACGGCACCGTCTCCTGGCAACCCGTGAACCCGGGCGGGTACGGCAACTACCTGGACATCGTCCACTCCGGTGGCTGGTCGACCCGCTACGCGCACCTGGCCGAGTCGCCGAGCAACCCGCTGGTCGCGAACGGCGCCACGGTCACCCGTGGCCAGCTGATCGGCCACACCGCCGTCAACGGCAACTCCAGCGGCCTGCACGTCCACTTCGAGATCCGCAGGAACGGCACGGTGCACTGCTCCGCCAACGCCGGCTCCGGCACGCTCATCACGGCCCGTACCCCGACCTCGATCAGCATCGGCACCGGCACCCCCGCGCCGGAGGCCGTGGTCAACGGCGGCGGCGTCCACGTCACCGGCCCCAACTCCTACACCGACTTCTCCAGCACCGGCCAGGTCTACGCCTGGAACGGCGGCTACTACGGCGGCTCTCCCACCGGCTACTCCGGCCGCTTCGTCGACGGCAAGGTCACCTCGGGCGGGGGCGGCTACTGGCTGCTGAGCTCCGCGGGCCAGGTCTACGCGTACGGGAACGCGCCGTACAAGGGCGGCAGCCCCACCGGCTACAGCCAGGAGATCGTCGCCATGGCCGCGATGCCCGACAACCAGGGCTACGTCATGATGAGCGCGGGCGGTCAGATCTACGCCTACGGCTCGGCCGCGTACCGCGGCGGCAGCCCGACCGGCTACACGGGCAGGTTCGTCGACGTGGAGATGACACCGGACGGGGGCGGCTACTGGCTGCTCACCTCCGCGGGCCAGGTCTACGCCTACGGAAACGCCCAGTACCTGGGCGGCAGCCCGGCGGGGTTCAGCCGTGCCATCGTCGCCATGTCGCCCACGCGCGACGGCCAGGGTTACGTGATGGTCAGCAAGGCCGGGCAGATCTACGCCTACGGCAATGCCCGGTATCTGGGCGGCTCTCCGGGCGGGGTCACCGGCGAGATCTCCGACGTGGGCTATCGGACGGACGGGGCCCACGGCTACGTGATGGTCTCCACCGCCGGTGGACACTACGCCTACAGCACACCGTGGCTGGGTAACCCCACGGGGACCACGGCCATCTTCTGATCCTCCGTCGACGATCGCGCGCGGCGCCGCCGGAGGCGCCGCGCGCGATCCGCTGACCGGACCCTCCCTCGCCGGAGGACCGCTGCCACGAGCTCACACCCGGCCGGGCGTGCACCGTCCCCTCCGACGGGCCGCTCGGCCGCGGCCCGCGGCCGATCACGTCGCCTTCCTCCGCACCCGTACGGGATCAGGGGGCGTGCCGGATGCGGCGGCCGGTGATCTCGGCGGGGGCGATCGCGACGTACAGCTCGCGGTCGCCGCCCGCCCAGGGCTGGACACCGGAGGCCACCGCGGCGGCGTGCTCCTCGGCGGAGGAGACGTGGTGGGCGCCACCCCTGACGAGCACGCTCCAGCCCGCGCGGCCGGCCTCGTCGATCCGGTCGACCTCGAAGCCGATCTTGAGTTCCACGCCCCGGACCCCCGTGCGCAGGGTCTCGTCGAGCGGCCCGCCGAAGGCGGTACGGAAGACGATCGAGCCCCCGCGCAGCACGTAGTTGACCGGCAGGATCGCCGGTCCGCCGGGGTCGTTGAAGGCCACCCGGCCCACCCCGCCGGGGGAGAGCAGCCGCAGGCACTCCCGCTCCGTCAGCCTCTCCAGCACGGGACCGGCGGCGGGACGGCCGCGACCGGGCGGCAGGTCCGCCGTCGCGCCCAGCAACTCCTCGACGCCGACCTCCAGGGCGGAGGCCAGGCGGCTCACGGTCTCCGCCGCCGGCGAGGCCGCGCTCTCCTCCAGGTACTCCACGTATCCGACGTCGACCCCGGCCCGGCCGGCCAGCTGCTCGCGGTTCAGGCCCAGGGACTCGCGCAGCCGGGCCACCCGCCTGCCCAGGTCATCGGGGGTCACTACGCGTTCGATCATGACATCTCCAAGGGGAAGGTCGCGGACGGTTCCATCCCACTCCGGCGGCGGCCCCGGGAGCAGAGGCCGAGGTCCCCGGAAGGCGGGCCTTTCGTCCGTCCTCTCGTCCGCCCGCTCGTCCGTCCGCGGGAGGTCCCCGGGAAGTCCCCAGAAGATCCCCGGAAGGCCCGCGGAAGGTCTCCTGAAGATTCCTGAAAAGGTCCCCGGGAGGTTCCTAGAAGCCCAGGTCGCTCAGTCCCGGATGGTCGTCGGGGCGGCGTCCCAGGGGCCAGTGGTACCTGCGGTCCGACTCCGCGATCGGAAGGTCGTTGATGGACGCGTGCCTCGCGCGCATCAGCCCTTCCTCGTCGAACTCCCAGTTCTCGTTGCCGTAGGAGCGGAACCAGTTGCCGGAGTCGTCGTGGCACTCGTAGGCGAAGCGCACGGCGATGCGGTTCCCGTCGAACGCCCACAACTCCTTGATGAGCCGGTAATCCAGCTCCCTCGCCCACTTGCGCCGGAGGAACGCGACGATCGCGTCGCGCCCGTCGACGAACTCCGCGCGGTTCCTCCAGTGCGAGTCCGCCGTGTAGGACAGCGCCACCTTCTCCGGGTCGCGGGTGTTCCACCCGTCCTCCGCGAGCCGGACCTTCCTGAGGGCGGTCTCCGGCGTGAAGGGCGGGACCGGAGGACGTGTCATGTCATCATCTCCGTGGTCGTGCTTCGCGGCGGGCCGCCTTCGTGCACGGTACGGAACCGGCGGTGCGCGTACGGATCCCGCTGCGCGTGTTTGACGGTTTCCTGAGGTCGCGGTGCCCTTTCCTTTGGCCGTCGCGGGCCGGGCGCGACCGCGCGCGGCCGACAGGGGAGGGCGCGCGGCGGGATCGGCGGGCGTCGCCGGGACCGTCCGTCGCCACCTCGGTTAGGTTAGGCTAACTTGAAGCGCGTGTCTCCTCCCGCAAAGAGCGCGTACCTCCCCCAAAGGCTCGCCGGTCTGGGCCTGCTCGGTGGTCTGCTGCTGCTCGCCGTGCTGGCGAGCATCGTGATCGGCGCCAAGCAGATCCCGCTGGACCAGGCCCTGTCCGGGGTGTTCTCCCCGGACGGTTCGGAGAACGCCCTCATCGTCCAGGAGTTGCGGCTGCCGCGCACGCTGCTGGGGGTGACCGTCGGGGCGGCGCTCGGCCTGGCGGGCGCGCTCATGCAGGCGCTGACCCGCAACCCCCTGGCCGAACCCGGCCTGCTCGGCGTCAACGGCGGCGCCGCGATGGCGGTCGTGACGGTGATCGGCCTGTTCCGGGTGGACGACGTCCTCGTCTACGTGTGGGCGGCGTTCCTCGGGGCGGCCGGAGCCGCGCTGCTGGTCTACCTGATCGGGTCGCGCGGCCGTTCCGGTGCCACCCCCGCGCGGCTGGTCCTGGCGGGTGCCGGGATCAACGCGGTGTTCAGCTCGCTGACGGCGGGGATGATGCTGCTCAGCCCGCGCAGTTTCAACAGCTTCCGTTTCTGGCAGGTGGGCTCGCTGTCCGGGCGCGACCTCGGCGTCTTCGTCCAGATCGGGCCGTTCCTGCTGGCGGGGACGGTGCTGGCGCTCTGCCTGGCGCGCCCGCTCAACGCCCTGGCCCTGGGGGAGGACACGGGACGGGCGCTGGGCGCCCGGCCGGGCAGGACCCGCGCGCTGGGGGCGCTCGCGGTCGTGGTGCTGTGCGGTGCCGCCACGGCGGCGGTGGGGCCGATCGCGTTCGTCGGGCTCGCGGTGCCCTTCGTGGTCAGGGCGCTGGTGGGGCCCGACCAGCGCTGGGTGCTCCCGTACTCGCTGCTGCTGGCGCCGGTGCTGATGCTCGCCGCCGACGTCGCTGGACGGGTGGTCGCGGCGCCCGGCGAGCTGGAGACGGGCATCGTCACCGCGTTCCTGGGCGCTCCGCTCCTGGCACTGATGGTCCGTCGCGGAAGGGTTCCCCAGCTGTGAGCACGAGTCGTGTCCTGCGCGTCGGGACGGTGTCCCTGCGCTGGCAGCCGCGCGTCGCCGCGGCGTGCGTTCTCCTGACGGCCGTCGCGCTGGGGGCGGCGGTGTCCGTGGTCGGCAGCGGTGACTTCCCCGTCTCCGCCACCGAGGTGCTGGGAGCGCTGACCGGGCAGGGGGACCGCGCCACGGAGTTCATCGTGCTCACGTTGCGCCTGCCCAGGGCGCTCACCGGCCTGCTCGCCGGCGCGGCGCTCGGCCTGAGCGGGGCGATCTTCCAGAGCATCACGCGCAACCCGCTGGGCAGCCCCGACATCATCGGGTTCACCACGGGGTCGGCCACCGGTGCGCTGCTGCAGATCCTCGTCGTCGGCGGCGGCACCGTCGCCATCGCGGTCAGCTCCGTCGGCGGCGCGGTGCTGACCGCGCTCGCCGTCTACCTGGTCGCCTACCGGGGCGGGGTGCACGGCTACCGGCTCGTCCTGGTCGGGGTCGCCGCGGCCGCGATGCTGGAGGCGTTCAACGCCTATCTCGTCACCCGCGCCGAGTTGCGCGAGGCGTACGAGGCGGCGTTCTGGCTCACCGGCAGCCTGAACGGCAGGGGCTGGGACCACGCGTGGCCGCTCGCCGTGGCCGTGGCCGTGCTCGTACCGGCCGCGCTCGCCTTCGGGGGGCGGCTGCGGATGGGCGAGCTCGGCGACGACGCGGCCCAGGCGCTCGGCGTGCCGGTCCAGCGGACGCGGGCCGCGCTCGTGGTGGTCGGGGTGGCGCTGGTGGCGGTGGCGACCGCGGCGGTGGGCCCGGTCCCGTTCGTCGCGCTGGCCGCGCCGCAGCTCGCGCGCGGGCTCACCGGCAGGCCCGGCACGCAGCTCGTACCGGCCGCGCTGATGGGCGCGGCGCTGCTCGTGGTCAGTGACCTGGTGACGCTGCACCTGCCGGTCGCGCTGCCGGTCGGCGTGGTCACCGGGGTGCTGGGCGGCGTCTACCTGGTCTGGCTGCTGTCGACCGAGGGGAGGAGGGGGCGGGCGTGAGGGAGTACGCGTTTCGCGGTGAGGGTTGTGGATCGGGCTGGCATGGGCGCTCCCGCATTTCGCGGTGAGGATGCCGATCGAGTGGAGCCGACCGGGTGAATGAGGGGCCCCGTGTCTGGGATCGCCGGAGGTGTCGTGAGACGCGCGTTGACGCCCGAACGCTCCTAAATTAGGTTAGCCTTACCTGACTTAAGGGGAGCTCTGTGCTGACCAGGGAAGAACTGCACCGTTCGCTGACAGAACTGCTCGGGGAGCAGGTAGAGGCGCACGACAACCTCATCGAGCTGGGCATGGACTCGATCCAGCTGATGGGACTCACCGGCCGCCTGCGCCGCCTCGGCGTCGAGGTCGGTTTCGCCGAACTCGCGAAGCGGCCCACGCTGGCCGAGTGGTGGGAACTGCTCACCGAGCGCGGCGCCCTCGCGCCCCAGCCGGTTCCGAGCCCGAGCCCAAGCCCCGGTCCTGCCGCCGACCTCGTTTCCGGCTCCGTTCCCAACACCGACACCGGCTCTGTTTCCGTTTCCGGCACCGGTTTTGATTCTGGGCCTGATTCCGGGTCTGATTCCGCCCCGGGTGCCGGTCACGGTCCTGGGCGGGGATCCGCAGAGCCGGACGGGGCGTTCCCTCTCGCGCTCATGCAGCACGCCTACTGGATCGGCCGCGACTCCGGCCAGTCGCTCGGCTCCGTCGCCGCGCACCTCTACGTGGAGCTCGACGGCCGCGAGATCGACCCCGCCCGGCTGGAGGCGGCCGTCGTGGCGCTCGTCGAGCGGCATCCGATGCTGCGGGCCGCGATCTCCGACGACGGCACCCAGCGCGTCCTGCCGGAGCGGCCGGGACCCGCCGTCACGGTGCACGACCTGCGCGCCGTACCGGATCCCGGTGAGGAGCTGGAACGGCTGCGCGCCGAGATGTCCACCCAGCGGCTCCCCATCGAGACGGGCCGGGTCTTCGACGCGCGGCTGAGCCTGCTGCCGTCCGGCGCGGCGCGGCTGCACTTGGACGTCGACATGGTCGCCGCCGACGCGATGAGTTACCGCA
Source organism: Streptosporangium sp. NPDC002524 (assembly GCF_040295985.1). Lineage (NCBI taxonomy): Bacteria > Bacillati > Actinomycetota > Actinomycetes > Streptosporangiales > Streptosporangiaceae > Streptosporangium > Streptosporangium sp. NPDC002524. Next base: position 118,255 of record NZ_JBEOWK010000023.1, read on the forward strand.
CGATGCTGGCCGACCTCGCGGCGCTGTACGAGGGCGAGAGCCTGCCGCCGATCGGCTACAGCTACGCGCGCTATCTCGCCGCCGACCCGCGCGCCGAGGCCCGCGCCCGCGACCGGCGCTGGTGGGGCGAGCGGCTCGGCGAGCTGTCCGGGCCGCCCGAGCTGCCGGTCGTGCCGCAGCCGGGCGACCGGGTCATCCGCAAGCACCACTGGCTCGCCCCCGAGGACAGGCGGCGGCTGATCGCCCGCGCCCACCGCGAGGGCGTCACCCCGGCGATGGCGCTCGCCGCCGTCTTCGCCGAGGTGATGGGCGGCTGGTCGGCGACCCCCCGCTTCCTGCTGAACCTGCCGCTGTTCCACCGCGAGCCGATCCACCCCGACGTGGACGCCCTGGTCGGCGACTTCACCGGCTCCATCCTGCTGGAGGCCGACCTGTCGCGGGAGCTGCCGTTCACCGAGCGCGCCCGCGAGCTGCAGGCGCTGCTGCACACGGCCGGAGAGCACAGCGACTACTCCGGCCTGGAGGTGCTGCGCGACCTGTCGCGGGCGCGGGGCGAGCAGGTGCTCGCCCCGATCGTGTACACCAGCGCGCTCAACCTCGGCGAGCTGTTCGGCGACCGGGCGCGGCGCAGCTTCGGGGAGCCGGAGTGGATCATCTCCCAGGGACCGCAGGTGCTGCTCGACGCCCAGGTCACCGAGGTCTCCGGCGGGCTGCTGCTGAACTGGGACGTGCGCGACCCCGCGTTCCCCGAGGGCGTCGCCGACGCGATGTTCGCCGCCTACACGGGCGCGATCACCCGCCTGGGAGCACCGGACGCCGACTGGGCCGAACCGCTGCGGATCGGCGCCTCGCCGCACCAGCTGCGCCTGCGGCACGAGCTCAACGCCCAGCCCCCCCTGCCCGCGCGGACGCTGCACGAGGAGTTCTTCGCGCGGGCCCGGCGCACCCCCGACCTCCCCGCGCTGCACTGGGGCACCGGTTCCAGCTCCGGCACCGGTTCCGGCTCCGGTTCCGGCACAGGTGACACGGGTGACACCGGCGGCACGCTCACGTACGGCGAGCTGGCCGACCGTGCCCTGCGCGTCGCCGCCCATCTCGTGGAGCGGGACGTACGGCCGGGCGACCGGGTCTCCGTCGAGCTGCCGAAGGGGCCCGACCAGGCCGTGGCGGTGCTCGGCGTGCTGGCGGCCGGGGCCGCGTACGTGCCCGTCGGGGCGGGACAGCCCGCCGCCCGGCGGGAGAGGATCCTCAAGACGGCCGGGGTGGCGGTCTCGCTCACCTCGGCCGTGACGCACCCCGCGCCGCTGGACGGTCCGGTGCCCGTCCCCCCCGAGCAGGTCGGCTACGTGCTGTTCACCTCGGGCTCCACCGGGGAGCCCAAGGGGGTCGAGGTCTCGCACCGGGCCGCGATGAACACGATCGGCGACCTGGTCGAGCGGTTCTCGATCGGCGAGTCGGACGTGTCGCTCGCCGTGTCGGCCCTCGACTTCGACCTGTCGGTGTTCGACCTGTTCGCGCTCTGGTCGCGCGGGGGCGCCGTGGCGATCCCGCTGGAGGACGACCGGCGCGACGCCACCCGCTGGGCCGAACTGGCCGAGCGCTGGTCGGTGACCGTATTGAACTGCGTCCCCTCGGTGCTGGAGATGCTGTTGCGGACCGGCCCCGCGCCCAGCCTGCGGCTGGTCCTGCTCGGCGGCGACTGGGTCGGCACGCACCTGCCCGCGCTGCTGCGGGAACGCTCGCCGGGGGCCAGGTTCGTCGCGCTCGGCGGTACGACGGAGACAGCCATCCACTCGACCGTGATCGAGGTCGGCGGCGAGGTGCCCGCCGACTGGACGGCGGTCCCGTACGGCGTCCCGCTGCGCGGGGTGGCCTGCCGGGTCGTGGACGAGGCCGGGCGCGACCGCCCCGACTGGGCGCAGGGCGAGCTGTGGATCGGCGGCGCCGGGGTCGCGGACGGCTACTGCGGCGACGCCGAGCGCACCGCCGACCGTTTCGTCGTCCACGAGGGCACCCGCTGGTACCGGACCGGCGACATGGCCAGGTACCGTCCCGACGGGACGCTGGAGTTCCTCGGGCGGCGCGACCACCAGGTGAAGGTGCGCGGGTTCCGGATCGAGCTCGGCGAGGTCGAGACCGCGCTGGAGAACCACCCCCGGGTGCGCCGCGCCGTCGGCCTGCTCGCCGACTCGCGGCTGGCCGCCGCGGTCGTGCTCGCCGGGGAGACGCGGGAGACGGGGGAGACCGGGGCGCAGGAGACCGGGACGGAGGAGCTGCTCGCCCACGTACGGGAGCTGCTGCCCCCGCACATGGTCCCCGACCTGCTGGTGACCCTGGACGCGCTGCCGCTCACCGCGAACAACAAGGTGGACCGCAAGGCGCTCGCCGCCCTCGTCGCCGCGGCCGGGGAGACGGGCGCGCCCTACACCGCCCCGGGCAGCGCGCTGGAGCGGGTGCTGGCCCGGGTCGTCGGCCAGGTGCTCGACGTGCCGAGGGTCGGCGCGCACGACGACATCTTCGCGCTCGGCGGCGACTCGGTGCTGGCCACCACCGTCATCGCGCGGCTGCGCGAGGCGCTCGACGCCTCCTCGCTCCCGCTGCGGGCGCTGTTCACCGAGCGGACCGTGTCGCGCGTCGCCCACCGGTTCACCGAGCTGGAGGAGACCCCCGGCAGGCTGGAGGCGGTCGCCGAGATCTGGCTCATGGTCGAGGGCATGTCCGAGGACGAGCTCACCGAGCGCCTGGGCGCGGGGGAGCCCGGCTAGCGGTCACCCGGGTGGCCCGTGATGTCCCCGGCCCCGGCGGAGCGCGGCCGTCCGCGTCTCCGCCGGGGCCGGGCTCGTCCGCACCCGGGGCGGAACGCCGACGTACGACCGGCTGCGAGAACCGACTTCCGTCACGGGCCCGTACCGCGACCGGAACGCCATCACCGGCCTTGTTCCACATTGGAGTTTCGGTCTCGTCGAAAGCCGTGCCAAAACGCTGAAACGACAAAAGCGCGGACCCCGACCCCGATCCACTCCGCTCTCTTTGGTCAATGATCACTGATCAAGAAAGGCTTGCGGAATCCGTGCTCGGACCGGTTTTCGCCTGTTGTCGATAAATAACCGCGACTGGTTATGTTTCAGTGTCATAACTGCGTGTATTCGAACGCGGACGCGTGCGTCAGATTGGATGTCACATCGTATTCAGCAGGAGCAGATCATGTTGCGATGTCCAACGGCGAGAATGGTCCAGCTCGCGCTTGCCGCGGTCCTGCTGGCGGGCTGCGGTTCCAACGTGGGGGCTTCACCGGGCGACTCCAACGAGACCGCCACGTCGGCGGAGGAGAACAGGGGACAGGGCGGAGATCGAAACGGGGGACGGGGCGACGGGCAGGGCGAAGACCAGAACTCGGGGCAGGGCCAGGGGCAGAACGGAGGCGGCGGGAACGGCGGGGACGGCGGGCAGAACGGAGGCGGGGGAGGCGGGAACCAGGGGGGAAAGGGGAAATACTACGAGGTGGGAGGGCCGACCCTGGACGGCTCGTACCCCGCGATATTCGGGGACTTCGAGCTGTCGCCGTCCGCCCAGTGCCTGGCCGTGAGCAACAGCCAGCATCCTCGGCCCGTGCGTATCACCGGCGTGGCGATCAGTCAGCGCCCCTCCTCGCCGAAGGCCTTCTTTCTCGGCCCGCCCGCGAACGGCTCGTCCTGCGGGAGCGCGGCCACGGCGGATGGAGGGCGCAGTTTGGGGCCGTGCGCGGGCGCGGAACTCCCGCCCTCCACGGAAGAGGGGGCATATTGTGAACTCTGGGTGCAATTGCGACAGGTTCCACCTTCGGACTACTACGGCACCGTCACCATGACCGTGGAGTCGGATTGCGTGGCCATCGAAGGAGGCGGCCCATTCTGCGAACTGCTCGACGAGTCCGCGAATCCCTCTGCCGAACATCCGGCCGCCATCAGGAAACCGTATGTCGCCGGGCTGCGGGTATGCCTCGCCGAGCCGCGTCCCGTCAGGATCACCCCGAGAGAACCCAGTGTGACCTGCGACGAGCTTCGCGGTGAAAGCGAGGAGGAGTTCTCGGAATCTCCCTCCCCGACAGCCACCCCCGAGCCCCGGGACTCGGAGACCCCGACCGAGCCGGCGGTCTCCGAGACTCCGGGCCCGGAGACTCCGACCTCTGAGACCCAGATCTCGGAAGCCCCGACCTCGGAAACTCCGACTTCGGAAACTTCGGAACCGGATGACCCGGCCTCGGAGGACCCGGCCGAGCCGCCCTCCTCGGAGGCCCCGCAATCAGGCGAGTCGTGAATCGCAAACGGCGAGGCACCGTCAGCGGTGATTTCCGGTACGTCCGGCGGAGGCCCCCCGGAGAGGCCCCCGCGAGCGAGACCCCGCCGGCCGGGCCGACGTCCTGGGAACGCTTCAACCAGATCGCCCAGATCGCGGCGCCCACCACGCTCGTCACCGCGCTCATGATCTACTACGGTTACGTGGCGACCCGGGGACGGTTCTGGTACTTCGGCATCGACCTGGAAACCATGGACCTCACCGTGCAGGAGCTGATCCTCTACGGCACCGAGACCATCTGGCTTCCCCTGGCCACCGTGCTCCTGCTCATTCTGATCTTCGTCGGCATCCACCTGCTGCACCTGCGGCTGGCCGAGTCGGGGAGACGTCCGCGGCTGTTGCGGGCCGCCGGAGCCGTCATGCTGACGGGCGGGGTGGCGCTGATCGTCCGCGCGGCGGTCGGGGTGATCGTGCCCCAGGTGGCGAGAGACGAGTCCGCCGGAATCACCCCCCTCTCCCTCAGCATGGGTGCCCTGCTGATGACCTACGGCGGATACGTCCTGGTCAAAGGCTGGAACCGGCCGCGGTGGGTGAACATTCTGGTGATCTTCGCCACTTCAGGGCTCATCATGGCGGGTGCGGTCTGGGCCACCAACAGTTTCGCCTGGGCCTTCGGCGTGGGCAGGGCGGTGGGCATCGCGAGGGGGCTGGAAGAGTATCCCGAAGCGGTCATCGACACCGCCGAACGGCTGGAGATCCTGACGGGCCCCGTGAAGATGCAGCGGCTTCCCGGCCCGAAGGGGCAGAAATTCAAATATCGCTACCGTGGCATGCGACTGCTGACCGAAGCCGGCGGCAGGCTCTTCCTCGTCCCCGGGCGCTGGACCAAATACTCCGGAACCCTCGTGCTTCCCTACAACGCGGATATCAGGGTCCAGTTCCTGCCACTGCCGTGAAACGCTCGGCGGCGCCCTTTCCATCGCCCATCGCCCATCGCCCACCGTGCACCGCCCGCCGCCGGGGGCGCGGTCTCGTTGGCGCGGACCGGGCCGCGCACCTCGGGGCCGGGAGCCTTCTCCGGCGAGCGGAGAGGCTCGCGGCCCGCCGCGGCCCTTCGCGGGACGCGAAGAGCCGGATGCGAGGAGCCGGTGGGCGGGGGAGTCAGCGTGTGGGGGCGAGTCTCAGCACCGCCTTGGTGCGGGAGAGTGACACCACTTGTACGCCGATACCGTTGACCGACCCCCTGGAGCGAAGGCCGAGCACCGCCTGCGAGGTCACGCCGGGCCCGGTGGCCCGTACCCGCACGATGGTGCGGTTGAAGGAGATGGACAGCCGGGTGACGCCGAACCGGGGGCTGACCTTGAACCGCACCGTCTTGGAGAGGGTGAGCTTGCACCTCCCGTCGTAGCAGGCGCGGAGGTTCGGTTTGGCCGCGTTCGCCGCCGTGTTCGCCGCCGTGTTCCCCGCCGTGTTCCCCGCCGTATTCGCCGCGGGGGCGGCGGCCGAGACCGGTGCGAGGGGTGCCGTCCGTGTCTCCGCCGGTGTCAGGCCGGAGTGCGCCGGTGCGGTGCCGCCGGTCAGGGCGGCGAGCAACAGGAGGGCAACGGTCGTCTGAGCCATGTGCTTCCTCTCGTCGTTCCTCCGGACTCCTCCCGGGCGGGCGATGGCTCGCCGGCCGGGCGTCGCCGGTGGTCGTACGTCGACATGGATATGACGGTTTTGCTGTCACTCCTCACCATCCGGCAGAGGCGGCCGTTTTTCCAGCCGTTTCCTCATACCGTCTCCGCCGGTTTCGCCGGGGCGGGCGAAACCGGGAGCCCCGGGATCAGACCTCCTGCGGGTCGGCCTCCAGGGTCGCGCCGCGCAGGCCGGTGAGGGTGAGGGCGAGTGCCAGGGCGAGGGCGGCGCTGGCCGCGCCGTAGACGACGATCGCGGTGCCGGGCGCCAGGTAGCGGCCGAGCGCGCCCGCGCCGAGCGCGCCGACGGCCTCGCCGCCGGTCTCCTGGGCGGCCCACAGCGCGTTCACCCGGCCGAGGTAGCCGTCGGGGGTGTGCGCCTGGATGAGGCCGTAGCGGAGGATCTCCTCGATGGACGCGACGAGGCCGTACCCGAAGAGGATCGCGACGGCGAGAGCGGGGTGGGTCGCGAGCCCGAGGCAGGCGAGGAGCGCGAAGCCGCAGACCGACGCGACGAGCAGTGCCCTGCCCGGCGCGCGCGAGCGCCCTGCCCAGCCGCTGGTGACCGAGCCGAGCACCGCGCCGCAGGCGGGCGCGGCGTAGAGCAGGCCGATCGTGGCCGGGCCGCCGCCCAGCTGCAGGGTCGCGAACGCGGGCATGAGCACCGGGATGCCGCCCGCCACCATGTACAGCAGGCCGAGCAGCATGAGCGAGCCGACCACGCGGTGCGAGGCCACGAACCGCAGCCCCGAGGCGATCGCCCGCAGCGGGTTCTCGGTGACCTCGGAGGCCGGTTCCAGGGCGGGCAGCCTCGTCAGCAGGCCGAGGGTGGCGAGCGTTCCTACGGCGGCAGCCGCGTAGTTCCAGCCGACGCCGAACGCCGACACGGTCAGGCCGCCGAGCGCGGGGGAGAGCATCGAGCCGAGCCGTACGGTCAGCGCGTTGATCGCGCCCGCCGCGACCAGCTTGTCCGGGGGGACGAGGGCGGGGGTCGCGGCCAGCAGCGCGGTGACGCTGACGCCGGTCGCCAGCCCGTCCCAGGCGGCGAGCACGTAGATCGCGGCCAGCGAGGGGGAGGGCAGGAAGGCGTTCAGCGTCAGCAGCGCGAAGCCGAGCCCGGCCGCGGTGCGCGCGACCAGCATCAACCGGCGCCGGTCGTGCCGGTCGGCCAGCACGCCGCCCCACAGGAACCCCGCGAGCAGCGCGAACCCCTCGGCCGAGGAGACCGCGCCGACGTGCACGGTCGACCCGGTCATCGCGTAGACCTGCACGGGCACCGCGACCATCAGCATGCCGATGCCGAAGACCGACACGGTGCGCGCCACGAACACGTCACGGAAGGCCCTGCTGGTCCGGAGCGGGCTGATGTCCATGGCCAGGCGGCGCAGCATCTTCGGGGTTCTCCTCGACAGGCAGAGTGGATAAGGTGAGGCTTACCTTAGTTGACCTTAGGGAAAGAGGACAGACCAGTGCAGCGGGTCCTTATGAACGGAAAAATCCACCGTGCCACCGTGACCCAAGCGGACTTGCACTACGTGGGTTCCCTGACGATCGACGCCGAGCTGATGGCCGCCGCCAACATCGTCGAGGGTGAGCAGGTTCACGTCGTCGACATCGACAACGGCGCCCGCCTGGTCACCTACGCGATCACCGGTGAGGCGGGCAGCGGGGTCATCGGCGTCAACGGCGCGGCGGCCCACCTGGTCCACCCCGGACATCTGGTCATCATCATCTCGTACGGGAACTTCGACGACGCGGAGGCGCGGGCGCACCTGCCCAGCGTCGTCCACGTGGACGGCGCCAACCGCGTCGTCGCGCTCGGCACCGACCCGGCCGAGCCGGTCGCGGGCGCGGTGGCCCAGATCGCGGGGCGGTGACCCGTGGAGGGATTCACGCCCTGGCCGGAGGAGTTCGCGGCGCGCTACCTGGCCGAGGGCTACTGGAGCGACCGGTTGCTCGGCGACGTGCTGCGCGGGGGCGACCCCGGGCGGACCGCGCTCGTGGCCGGGGACGAGCGGCTGACCTACGCCGAGCTGGACCGCCGCGCCGAGCGCGCCGCGGCCGGTTTCGCGCGGCTGGGCATCCGGCGCGGTGACCGCGTCGTGGTGCAGCTGCCCAACACCACCTCCTTCGTCGTCGTCTTCCTCGCCCTGGTCAGGATCGGCGCCGCCCCGGTGCTCGCCCTGCCCGCGCACCGCAGCAGCGAGATCGGCTACCTGTGCGAGCTGAGCGAGGCCAGGGCGTACGTCATCCCGGACGTGTACGGCGGGTTCGACTACCGCGACCTGGCCCGCTCGCTGGCCGTGGAGCACGTCGTGGTGGACGGGGACGCCCAGGAGTTCACCCCCCTGGCGGACCTGGACCTGGACCTCGACCAGGACCTCGGCTCCGGTTCCGGCGCCGGTCTCGGTGTCGATCGGGGTTCCGGCTCCGATGCCGTTCTCGATTCCGGTGCCGGTGCTGGTCCCGTGGTGTACGAGCGGCCGGATCCGGCCGATGTCGGGGTGTTCCTGCTCTCTGGCGGCACCACCGGGCTGCCGAAGCTGATCCCGCGCACCCACCGCGACTACGTCTACAACCTGGAGGCCAGCGCCGAGGTCTGCGGCTTCGACCGCGAGACGGTCTACCTCGTGGTGCTCCCGGTCGCGCACAACTTCGCGCTCGCCTGTCCGGGGGTGCTGGGGGTGTTCGCCAAGGGCGGCACCGTCGTCCTGGCGCCCTCCGGGTCGCCCGACGAGGCGTTCCCCCTCATCGAACGGGAGCGCGCGACGGTGTGCGCGGTGGTGCCGCCCATCGCGCTGCTCTGGCTGGAGGCGGCGTCCTGGTCGAAGGAGGACCTGTCGTCGCTCCGGCTGCTGCAGGTGGGCGGGGCCAAGTTCGCCGCCGAGCGGGCCGCGCAGGTTCCCGGCGTGCTGGGCTGCGCGGTGCAGCAGGTGCTGGGCATGGCCGAGGGGCTGCTCAACTACACCCGGCTGGACGACCCCCGCGAGCTGGTCGACACCACGCAGGGCAGGCCGCTGTCCCCGGCCGACGAGATCCTCGTGGTCGACTCCGACGGCGCCGAGGTCGCCCCCGGCGAGGTCGGCGAGCTGCTCACCCGTGGCCCGTACACCCTGCGCGGTTACTACCGCGCGCCGGAGCACAACGCGCGGTCCTTCACCCCCGACGGCTTCTACCGGACCGGGGACCTGGTACGGATGCTCCCCACCGGCCACCTCGTCGTGGAAGGCCGTGACAAGGACCAGATCAACCGGGGCGGTGACAAGATCTCCGCCGAGGAGCTGGAGAACCACCTGCTGGCCCACCCGGCGGTGCACGACGCCGCCGTGGTCGGCACCCCCGACCCGGTGATGGGGGAGCGGACCTGCGCCTTCCTCATCGTCCGGGACCAGGCGCCGACCCTCAGGGAGATCAAGCAGTTCCTCAAGGAGCGCGGCGTGGCGGGCTACAAGTGGCCCGACCGCGTCGAGCTGGTCGAGACCTTCCCCCGCACCCCGGTCGGCAAGATCAGCAAGAAGGAGCTCGCCGCGAGCCTGCGCTGAGCGCCTTCACGCGGGCTTCACGCGGGCTTCGCGCGGGCTTTAGGCGGGAGGCTCACATACGAGAGGCCCGTGGGGACGGCGGCGAGATGCCGTACGTCCCCACGGGCCTCTCGTGCGTGGTGGCGGTTGCCGTGCGTCCTCGTGTGTGAAGGGCTCGCGGGACGGTGGCGAGACACCGGCGCCCTCACGCGCGGGGAAGGCGCGTGAGGGCGGACGGCCGGATGTGGGATGGGTGGGGGGTGGGTGCGAGGACGAACGCCGGGGCGGCGTTTCCCCAGGGTCTCAGGGTCTCAAGGCTTCGAGGCTTCAAGGCTTCAAGGGTCTCAGGGACTTACTGCTTCAGGGACTCAAGGCTTCAAGGACTCAGGGGATTCACTGCTTCAGGCGCGCGGGACCACGTACGGGGCGATGCTGGAGAGCTTCTCGCAGGTCTCCTCGTACTCCCGCTCGGGCGTCGAACCGGACACGATGCCGGCCCCGGCCCGCAGCCAGGCCCGGCCGTTCTCGCTGTAGACGGCGCGCAGCACCAGGGCGGCGTCCATCGCCCCGTCCTGGGAGACGGTGAGGACGGCTCCGGCGTACAGGCCCCTGGGCTCCTCCAGACGGGCGATCGCGTCGATCGCCCCCGCCTTGGGGATGCCGGAGGCGGTCACGCCGGGGAACAGCGCGTCGAGCGCGTCCCAGCCGGTGCGGCCGGGGGACAGCTCGCCGCTCACGCTCGATCCCAGGTGCTGCACGCTGCCGCGCTCCTTCACCGTCATGAAGCCGGTGACCCGGACCGTGCCGGGCGCGCACACCCGGTACAGCTCGTCCTGGGAGGCGCGTACGGACACCGCGTGCTCGAAGATCTCCTTGGGGTCGTTCTCCAGCTCGCGACGCGTCTCCGAGTCCACCTCCTCGCCCCGGCCGAAGGCCCGGGTGCCGGCGAGCGGCTGGGTCATCACCGTGCCGTGCCCGTCGACGCTCACCAGCACCTCGGGGCTGAACCCGGCGGCCTGGAAGCCGTCCAGGTCGAGGAGGAAGGAGCGGGCCGGGGTGTTGGCGGCACGGCCGCACGCGTACGTCGCGACGACGTCGACGGGGAACGGGATCGGCAGCCGCCGGGAGACGATGACCTTCTCGTAGAGCCCGGCGTCGATCTCGGAGATCGCCTGGGCGACCCGCGACCGGTAGAGGTCGCCGCCGGGGCGCACGTCGACCGGTGACGGCGCCGGTGCGGGTTTCCCGGGCGCGCCCAGGCCGGACAGCAGTTCGGCGACCCGCCCGGCCTCGGCGGCGTCCACGCTCGTCACCACCGCGCGTCCGGCCTCGACGCGTACCTCGGTGCGCGGCACGACCAGGTGGGCGAGCCTGCCCGCCGGGGTGAGCGCGGCGAACTCGAACGCGATCCAGCCGTAGGCGTTCCAGACCGGCCAGGGGGCGGCCCGCAACGCCGCCTCCAGAGCCTCGGCCGGACGGCCGGACCACGGCTCGTCCACCGAGGTCACCGAGTCGAGCGCGTTCGCCGGTTTGAGCGCCTTCACCGAGTCGAGCGCGTTCGCCGGTTTGAGAGAGTTCGCCGAATCGAGCGCGTTCGCCGGTTTGAGGGAGTTCGCCGAGTCGAGCGTGTTCGCCGAGGTGAACGGGCCGAGCGGGCCGAGCGCGTTCGCCGCGTCGAGCGATCCGAGTGATCCGAGCGAGGCGAGCGACTCCAGCGAGTCCAGCGAGCCCGCCGAGGTCGCGGCGGACAGGGCGGCCCCGTCCAGCCAGCGGCTGCGCACGACTCCGGGTTCAAGGACCACCTCGCCCACCACTCCGCCCGCGAAGGTCCACAGGCCCGGTCGCTCGTACACGGTGTAGTCGTCGAACAGCCCGGACCCGGCCAGGAGGGTGACCAGACGCAACGGGTCGGCTGCGCTCTCGACCGCTATCTCCGTGCGCATCTCATCCGTGCGGACACCAAAGGACAACGAACCCACCCCTCTGCGAAACCGGACAATACCGATCAATTTAGGTAAGGCTAACCTTGTGTCGATTTAAGAGGCAAGGCTAACCTAAGTCTTGATGCGGGACAGAGTGCCCGACCCCGGCCCCGAAGGAAGAGTTGAGCGTGCGGGAACAGCAGCAGGACGTTGCACGGCGGCGCGAACTGATGCGGCGGATGATGGCCGAGGCGGGGCTCGGCCTCGACAGGGACCGCATCACTCCACGTCGCTCGGGTGGCCCGGCCCCGCTGTCCTACGCGCAGCAGAGCATGTGGCTGCACCACCGGACGTTCCCCTCCAGCCCCGCCTACAACGTGTGCCTGCTGGTACGCATGTCGGGCGCCCTCGACCCCGGGGCGCTCCGCGAGGCGCTGCGCGCCCTCCTGCGCAGGCACGCGGTGCTGCGCACCGTCTACGGCGAGAACGACGAGGGGACGCCGTTCCAGCACGTCGTCGCCGACGACTCCCTCGACCTGCCGGTGCGCGACTGCGCCGAGGCCGACGCGGAGGCGTACGCCACGCGGTTCGCGGCGCTCCCCTTCGACCTGCGCGCCGAGCGGCCGATCCGGCTGGAGCTGCTCCGGCTCGGCGACGACGCGTACGCCCTGGTCCTCGTCGTGCACCACATCGCCTGGGACGGCATGACCTGGGGATCGCTGTCGCGCGACCTGTCGGCCCTGTACCGCGCAGCCGTCTCCGGCGAGCCGGACGGCCTGCCCACGCTGACCGTCCACTACCCCGACTTCGCCGCCTGGGAGCAGAACCGCCCCCTCCCGGAGGAGGAGATGGACTACTGGCGGGGGCGCCTCGACCCGCCGCCCGCGCCCCTCGACCTGCCCGCCGACCGCCCGCGCGGCGCGACCGCCTCCGAGCGCGGCGGGCGCAGGGCCCGCCGCTTCGACGACGCCGTCACCGCAGGGATGCGGGAGCTCGCCGCGAAGGAGAACCTCACCCCGTACATGGTGATGCTCGCCGCGCACGCGGTGCTGCTGCACCGCTACACCGGCGCGACCGACATCGCGATCGGCTCCGCCGTGATGAACCGCGAGCACACCGAGATCGAGCGGCTGGCCGGGAACTTCGGCAACACCCTCGTGCTGCGCACCGACCTGTCCGGCACGCCCACCTTCCGCGAGGTCCTGAGCCGGGTCCGCGACACCTGCACCGAGGGGTTCGCGAACCGGACGCTGCCCTACGACAAGATCGTGCAGGAGCTGCGGCCCGCCCGCAGGCGCGGCGGCTCGCCGTTCTTCGACACCATGCTGCTCTTCCTCGCCCAGGAGATCGGTGAGCTGGACCTGCCCGGCGTCACCACGAGCTGGACGCACATCCACAACGGCACCACCCACTTCGACCTCTCGCTGGAGGCCTTCGTCCGGCCCCAGGGGATGACCGTCGAGGCCACCTTCCGGCGCGAGCTGTTCGACGACGAGCGCGCCGACGCCCTCCTCGCCCACCTGGAGACGCTGCTCGGCGCCGCGGTGCGCCGCCCGGACCTGCGGATCGCCGACCTGGAACTGCTCGGCGCGGCCGAGTCGGCCCTGCTCGCGGGGTGGAACGACACCGCGCGTCCCGTCCCGGACACGACGGTGACCTCCCTGTTCGAGGAGCAGGCCGCCCGCACCCCCGGCGCGGTCGCCGTCGACGGTGTCACCGGCACGCTCACCTATGCCGAGCTGGACCTGCGGGCCTCGGCCCTCGCCCGGACGCTGCGCGGGCGCGGCGCGGGACCCGGCCGGGTCGTCGCGCTCGCCCTGCCCCGCACCCCCGACCTGGTGGTCGCGCTGCTCGCCGTGCTGAAGTCGGGCGCCGCCTACCTGCCGCTGGACCTGGACCACCCGGCCGACCGGCTCGCCTACATGATCGGGGACGCTGCCCCGCTCTGCGTGATCGCCACCCCGGAGACCGCCGCCCTCCTTCCCCCGGGCACCGAGACGCTGACCCCGGGCACCGAGACGCTGACCCCGGAAACCGGGACACCGGCCCCGGGCACCGGGACGCTGACCCCGGACGGCACGTCTCCCGGCACGGGCGGGTCGTACCCGGTCCGGGGCGGCGACCTGGCGTACGTCATCTACACCTCCGGCTCGACCGGCCGCCCCAAGGGCGTGGCCGTTCCGCACTCCGCGCTCACCGCCTTCCTCGACACCATGGGGGAGCGCCTCGCCCTGGGCGCCGAGGACCGGCTCGTCGCGGTGACCACGATCGCGTTCGACATCGCCGCGCTGGAGCTGTATGTGCCGCTGATCAGCGGCGCGACCGTCGTGCTCGCCGGGCGCGAGACCGTGCGCGAACCGGCGGCGCTGGGCGCGCTGCTCGCCGGGGCGACCGTCGTCCAGGGCACCCCGTCGCTGCTGGGCTCGCTGGACCCGGCCGCGCTGCGCGGGCTGCGGGTGCTCGTCGGCGGCGAGGCCCTCCCGGCCGCGCTCGCCGAGACCCTGCACGCGGTCGCGGCGTCGGCCGTCAACGTGTACGGGCCGACCGAGGCGACGATCTGGGCGACCTCCGCCGAGCTGCCGTCGTCCGGGATCGGCACGCCGTTCCCCAACACCCGCGCGTACGTCCTGGACGCCGCGCTGCGCCCCGCCCCGGTCGGCGTCCCCGGCGAGCTCTACCTCGCGGGGACGCAGCTGGCGCGCGGCTACGCGGGCAGGCCGGGCCTCACCGCCGAACGCTTCGTCGCCGACCCCTTCGGCCCTCCCGGCGAGCGCATGTACCGCACCGGCGACCTGGCCCGCCGGGGTCGCGACGGGACGCTGGAGTACCTGGGGCGCACCGACGACCAGGTGAAGATCCGCGGCTTCCGCATCGAGCCCGCCGAGGTGCAGGCCGTGCTCGCCGCCCACCCCGGCGTCGCCCAGGTCGCCGTCGTGGTCCGCGAGGACACGCCGGGCGAGAAGCGGCTGGTCGCGTACGTCGTGCCGGACGGCGACCTCGACGAGGCGGACCTGCGGGCGACGGCGGCCGGATCGCTGCCCGAGTACATGCTTCCCGCCGCGACGGTCCTGCTCGACGCGCTGCCGCGTACCGTCAACGGCAAGCTCGACCGGGCCGCGCTGCCCGCGCCCGAGGTCCAGGTGTCGAGCCGGGGGCCGCGCGACGAGCGCGAGGCGGCGCTGTGCGAGGTCTTCGCCGAGACCCTCGGCCTGGACACGGTCGGCGTCGACGACGACTTCTTCGCGCTGGGCGGCCACTCCCTGCTCGCCACCCGCCTCGCCGGGCGGGTGCGCGCCGCGCTCGACGCCGAGCTCACCATCGCCGACGTCTTCGAGGCGCCCACGGTCGCCACGCTGGCGCCCAGGCTGGTACGGGGCACCCGGCCGAGGGTCCGCGACGTGACCCGGCCCGGGACCGTGCCCGCCTCGCCCGCCCAGCGCGGCTTCTGGTTCGAGGAACGCCTGCGCGGCCCCTCGGCCGCCGACGCGCTCCCGCTCGGCCTGCGGCTGTACGGGCCGGTCGACGTCGACGCGCTGCGCGCCGCGTTCGGCGACGTCGTCGCCCGGCACGAGTCGCTGCGAACCCTGCTGGAGGAGGGCCCCGACGGGCTGCCGGTCCAGCGCGTCCTCGACACCGGCGAGGCCGCCTTCGACGTGGTGGACGCGCGCGGCTGGCCGGAGGAACGGCTGCGCGCGGCCGAGACGAGGGCCGCCTCGCACGTCTTCGACCTCGGGGCCGACCTGCCCATCCGGGCGACCCTGCTGCGGGTGGCCGCCGAGGAGTCCGTGCTCGTCGTGCTCCAGCACCACGCCGCCGCCGACGAATGGTCGTTCACCCCGCTGCTCGCCGACCTGTCGCGCGCCTACACCGCCCGCACCACGGGCACCGCGCCGGACTGGGCGCCGCTGCCCGTGCAGTACGCCGACTACGCCGTCTGGCGGAGCGAGTCCCCGGCCCCGGCCGGGCAGCTCGACTTCTGGGAGCGGACGCTGCGCGGGCTGCCCGAGGAGAGCGCGCCGCCGGCCGACCGGCCCCGTCCCGCCGAGGCGAGCCACCGGGGCGGGCTGGCGCCGTTCCGGCTGCCGCTGGCCGGGGCGCGACGGCTCGCCCTGGAGACCGGCACCAGCGTCTTCATGGTCCTGCACGCCGCCGTCGCCGCGCTCCTGCACCGGGCCGGCGCGGGCGACGACGTGGCGCTCGGCTCGCCCATCGCGGGCCGCCCCGACGAGGACCTCGCGGACCTGGTCGGCGTGTTCGTCAACCTCGTCGTGCTGCGCACCGACCTGACCGGCGACCCCACCTTCGCCGAGCTGCTGGAACGGGTCCGCCGCACCGACCTGGCCGCGTTCTCCAACGCGGACGTGCCGTTCGAGCAGGTCGTGGAGCGGCTCGCCCCCGAGCGCTCGCTCGCCCGCAGCCCGCTGTTCCAGGTGATGATCGTCCACCAGCGGCTGGAGGACGTGCGGCTGCGGCTGCCCGGCGTGCGCGCCGAGCCGTTCCTGCCGGAGACCGGCGGCGTCAAGTTCGACCTGGACATCTACTTCGCCGAGGGCGAGGAGCTGATCGAGGGGTTCGTCGCCTACGCCACGGACCTCTTCGACGCCGAGACCGTCACCGGCATGCTCGCCGACCTCGCCGAGCTGCTCGACCGGGCCACCGAGGACCCGGCGCGGCGCCTGTCGTCGCTCGGCACCCCGCTCGGGGGGCTCGCGCGGCCCGACACCGCCCGCGCGTTCGACCCGCTCACGGTCGCCCAGCGGATCGAGGCGCAGGTGGCGCGCACCCCGCACGCCACGGCCGTCGTCGCCGGTGGCGTCTCCGTCGGTGTTCCCGGCATCGTCTCCGGCGCCGGTGACGGCTCCGGCACTGTTTCCGGCGGCGGCTCCGTTTCCAGCGACGGCTCCGGCACTGTTTCCCGCACTGTTTCCGGCACTGTTTCCGGCACTGTTTTCGGCAACGGAGGCGGTGACGGTGACGGCGATGGCACGATCACCCTCAGCTACGCCGAGCTGGACGAGCGCGCCGAGGCCCTCGCCGACCGGCTCGCCGCGGCCGGAGCGGGTCCCGAGGAGATCGTCGCGATCGCGCTGCCCCGCTCGGCCGAACTCGTCGTGGCCCTGCTCGCCGTGCTCAAGACTGGTGCGGCCTACCTGCCGATCGACACGACCTACCCGCGCTCCAGGATCGACCTGATGCTCGGCACCGCCAGGCCGCTGCTGGTCCTCGGTGTGGACGAGCCGCCGCGCGACGCCCCGCGCCGCGCCGAGGTCGAGGTCCGCCCCGACCACCCCGCTTACGTGATCTTCACCTCTGGGTCCACCGGGACTCCCAAGGCCGTCGTCGGCACCCAGCGGGCGCTGGCCAACCGGCTCGCCTGGGGCGCGGACCTCGCCCCCACCGGCGTACGGGTCGCCAAGAGCTCACCCGCCTTCATCGACGGCAGCACCGAGCTGCTCGGCGGCCTCGTCGCCGGTGACACCGTCGTCGTCGCGGACGACGACACCGCCACCGACGCGCTCGCCCTGGCCGAGCTGATCCGCCGCCACGACGTGAACCTGGTGACGGTCGTGCCGAGCCTGCTGGCCGCGCTCATGGAGACCGAGGAGGCGGGAGAGGCCGCGCGAACCGGGGAGGCGGGACAAGCCACGCGGACCGGGGAAACGGGGAAAACCGCGCGGACGGAGAAAGCGGGACAAGCAGGGGAACGCGGGAAGCTGGGTTCGGTCACCACGTGGGTGAGCAGCGGCGAGGCCCTGCCCGCCGCCCTCGCCGCGCGGGTCCCCGCCCGGCTGGTCAACCTGTACGGCTGCTCCGAGGCGGCCGGGGACAGCCTGATCGCCGAGGGAGCCGGAGGACTGGTCCCGATCGCCAACACCGTGGCGTACGTCCTGGACGCCGGGCTCCGCGAGGTCCCGGTCGGCGAGCTCTACCTCGCCGGGGACGGCCTGGCGCGCGGGTATCTCGGCGACCCGGCCCGCACCGCCGAACGGTTCGTGGCGAGCCCCTTCGGCCCGCCGGGATCGCGGCTCTACCGCACCGGCGACCGGGTGCGCCGCCGCCGCGACGGCGGTTTGGAGTTCCTGGGCCGGGCCGACGACCAGGTGAAGATCCGCGGCTTCCGCATCGAGCCCGGAGAGGTCGAGGCGGTGCTCGCCGCGCAGCCGGGCGTGCGCCAGGCGGCCGTGGCGGCCCGCTCGGGACCGCGCCTCGTCGGCTACGTCGTGGGCGAACCCGGCCTCGACCCGGGCCTCGACCTCGACGCGCTCCGGGCCCGGCTCGGTGAGATCCTGCCCGACTATCTCGTCCCCTCCGTGCTCGTCGGCCTCGACCGGCTGCCGCGTACCCCCAACGGCAAGCTCGACCGGCGCGCGCTGCCCGAGCCCGCCGTCCGCGAGGGCCGGGCGCCGCGCACCGACGCCGAGCGCGCCATCGCCGGGCTCGTCGCCGAGACCCTCGGGCGGGACGGCGTCAACGCCGACGACGACTTCTTCCGCGTCGGCGGCGACAGCATCAGCGCGGCCCTGCTCGTGGGACGCGCCCGCCGCGCGGGTTTCCCCTTCGCCGTCCGCGACGTCTTCCGGCTGCGTACCGTCGAGGCCCTCGCCAAGGTCGCGGTCATCCCCGGTGAGGTCCTGTCAAGCGGGGGCGAGGGCGGGCCGGTGGGGGAGCGGGCCGAGCTGCCGCTGTCGCCGCTGCAGGAAGGCCTGCTCTTCCACCTGATGCTCGCCGGCGAGGACCGCGACATCTACGTCCAGCAGGCCGTGGTGACCCTGGCCGGGCCCGTCGACCCCGACCGGCTGGCCGGGGCCGCGCGCGAGGTGCTGCTGAAGTTCCCCAACCTGCGGGCCGGGTTCCGCACCGACGGCGGCCGTACCGCGCAGTTCGTCCCCGAGCACTTCGAGGTCGACTGGACCTACGCCGAGACCGGCGGCCCGGAGGCGCTGGAGGCGTTCGTCGAGGCCCAGCGCGCCCGGCCGTTCGTCCCCGACGAGCCGCCGCTGATCCGCTTCGCGCTGGCCAGGGCAGGCGAGGACGACTTCCGGCTGGTGCTCACCTCCGAGCTGATCCTGCTGGACGGCTGGTCGGGCGGCCTGCTCGTCACCTCGCTGCTGGAGTCCTACACCGACGCCGCCACCGAGCGGGCCAGGCCCGTCGTCCCCTTCCACGCCTACCTCGACTGGGTGACCGGCCAGGACCGGCAGGCCACGATCAAGACGTGGGGCCGCAGCCTGGAGGGGCTCGACGAGCCGACCCTGCTCAAGCCCGAGCTGGCCGACCGTCCCGCCGACCTCGCCACCGCAGGGGAGATCCACCGCGCGCTGCCCGAGGACCTCGCCGCCCGGCTCGGCGCCCTCGCCCGCGAGTCCGGGCTCACCCTCGGCACCCTGTACGAGAGCGCCTGGGGCCTGCTCCTGGCCGGTCTCACCGGCCGCGACGACGTGGTCTTCGGCGTCTCGGTGTCCGGCCGCCACCCCGACGTCGACGGCGTCGAGTCCGTCGTCGGCCTGCTGTTCAACACCGTCCCGGTCCGGGTGCGCGCCTCGGCGGCCGACCCGCTGCGCACTGTCCTGGAGCGGGTGCAGACGTTCCAGTCGGAGCTGTTCGACCACTCCTACGTCGCGCTCGCCGACGTGCAGCGGGTGACGGGGCTGGGCACCCTGTTCGACACCCTCTTCGTGTTCCAGAACTTCCCCGGCATGCCCACCGGGCGCGGCTTCGGCCCCGGCGGCGACGTGCGGGTGACCGGCCGCCAGGTCCGCGACGCGACGCACTACCCGGTCACCATGGTCGTCGAGCCCGGCGCGGGCCTGCGCGTCATGTACCGGGGCGACGCCTTCACCGAGGCCGAGGCCGGACGGCTCACCGACCGGTACGTGCGCGTCCTGGAGACCCTCGCCACCGCGCCCGACACCCCCTGCCACCGGCTCGACCTGCTCCTGCCCGACGAGCACGATGGGCTGCGCCGCGACTGGGCCGAGGCCGAGCGGTTCGTCCCCGACCTCACCATCGCCGAGCTGCTCGCCGAGCAGGCCGCTCGCACCCCGGAGGAGCTCGCCCTGGTCTCCCAGCCCGACACGCGGCTCACCTACGCCGAGCTGGACGCGGCGGCCAACCGCCTGGCCCGGCTGCTGAAGGCGCACGGCGCGGGACCGGAACGGGTGGTCGCCCTCGCGCTGCCCCGCTCCGCCGAGATGGTCGTCGCGCTGTTCGCGGTGCTCAAGACGGGCGCCGCCTACCTTCCCCTGGAGCTGGACTACCCGGCCGACCGGCTCGACTTCATGCTGGCCGACGCCGCCCCCGCCTGCCTGGTCTCGCACCGCGACATCGCCGCCGGGCTCGCGAACCCGGGCGCCTCGATCCTGCTCGACGACCCCGCCGTACGGGAGACGCTGGCGGGCCTGCCCGGCGGCGAGCTCACGGCCGAGGAGCTGCCCGGCTTCGGCAGGGACGTGCCGGGACGGCTGGAGCACCCCGCGTACGTGATCTACACCTCCGGGTCCACCGGGCGTCCCAAGGGCGTGGTCACCCCCTACCGGGGCCTGACCAACATGCAGTTCAACCACCGGGCCAACATCTTCGACCCGGTGGTGGCGTCCGCCGGGCGGCGGCTGCGGATCGCGCACACGGTGTCGTTCTCCTTCGACATGTCGTGGGAGGAGCTGCTCTGGCTCATCGAGGGCCACGAGGTGCACGTCTGCGACGAGGAGCTGCGGCGCGACGCCGAGGCGCTCACCGAGTACCTGCGGCGCCACCGGATCGACGTCGTCAACGTGACGCCGACCTACGCGCAGCAGCTGCTGGAGGAGGGGCTGCTCGACGGCGAGCACCGGCCGCCGCTCGTGCTGCTGGGCGGCGAGGCCGTCCCCGCGGCCGTGTGGGACCGGCTCGCGGAGGCCGAGGGGGTGCTGGGCTACAACCTCTACGGCCCGACCGAGTACACCATCAACACGCTGGGCGGCGGCACCGAGGACAGCGCCACGCCCACGGTCGGCAAGCCGATCTGGAACACCCGGGGCTACGTGCTCGACGGCTGGCTGCGGCCGGTCCCGCCCGGTTCGCCGGGAGAGCTCTACATCGCCGGGGCCGGTCTGGCCCGGGGCTACCTCGACCGGCCGGGCCTCACCGCCGAGCGGTTCGTCGCCGACCCGTTCGGCGGCGGCCGGATGTACCGCACCGGCGACCTCGTACGGGTCCGCCAGGACGGCAACATCGACTTCCTGGGCCGTACCGACGAGCAGGTGAAGATCCGCGGTTACCGGGTCGAGCTGGAGGAGGTCGAGACCGCGCTCGCCGCCGAGCCCGGGGTGGGACAGGCCGCCGTCATCGCCGTCGGCACCGAGGTGCCCGGGGTGAAGCGGCTCATCGGCTACGTGGTGCCCGACGGCGCCGCGCGGCCCGACGCCGAGCGCGAGCACCTGGCCGAGTGGCGGCAGATCTACGACGCCGAGTACACCGAGATCGGCACCGCCGTGCACACCGAGGACTTCGCGGGCTGGGACAGCAGCTACGACGGGTCGCCCATCCCGCTGGAGCACATGCGCGAGTGGCGCGAGACCACCGTGGCCCGCGTCGAGGCCCTCGAGCCCCGGCGGGTGCTGGAGATCGGCGTCGGCACCGGCCTGCTGCTGTCACGCCTCGCCCCCGGACGCGAGGAGTACTGGGGCACCGACTTCGCGGCCCCCGTCATCGCCAAGCTGCGGGCCGACCTCGGCCCCGGCTCGCCGGTGCGCCTGAGCTGCCAGGCCGCGCACGACACCACCGGCCTGCCCTCCGGCCACTTCGACACGATCGTCGTCAACTCGGTGGTCCAGTACTTCCCGAGCGCCGGATACCTCGCCGACGTGATCGCCGCCGCGATGGACCTGCTCGCCCCCGGCGGCGCGCTGTTCGTCGGCGACGTGCGCGACCTGCGGTCGGTGCGCCTCCTGCACGCGGCGATCCAGCTCGGCCGGGGCGGGAGCGGCGACGGTGACGACGGCACCGGCACGGCGGCGGTCGACCGGGCCGTGCGGATGGAGAAGGAGCTCCTGCTCGACCCCGCGTTCTTCGCCTCCCTCGGCCTGGCCGCGCGGGTGGAGGTCCGCACCAAGCGGGGCGTCCACCACAACGAGCTCAGCAGGCACCGCTACGACGTGACCCTCTGGAAGTCACCCGCCACCGAGCCCGCCACCGAACTCACCGCCGAGCCCGCCACGGGATCCACCACCGAGTCCGCCACAGGACTCACCGCCGAGCCCGCCACGGGACACCCCACCGAGCCTGCCACCGAGCCCGCCACAGGACTTAGCGCCGAGCTCACCGGGACCACGGTCGTGGACTGGGCCGGGCCGGACGACCTGGCGGCCCGTCTGTCCGCCCGCTCCGGGCCGCTGCGGGTGCGCGCCATCCCCGACCCCAGGCTGTCGGCCGAGCTCGCCGCGCTGCGCGCGCTGGAGGGCGGCGCCTCCCACCGGGAGGCGCGCGAGCTGCTGCGGGCACCGGCGGAGGGCGTCGAGCCCGAGCTGCTGTACGCGCTCGACCCCGGCGTGGTGACCACCCCCTCGGACGAGGTCGGCCACTACGACGCCGTCTTCGGCGGCGGGGACGCCTTCCTCCCGGCGGACCCGGACCGCAGGCCCGCGTCGTACGCGAACAACCCGGCGGCGGCCCGCGACCACGGGGCGCTCGCCGCGCGGGTGCGCGAGGGGCTGAAGAAGCGGCTGCCCGGCTACATGGTGCCGAGCGCGGTCGTCACGCTGGACGCGCTGCCGCTCACCGTCAACGGCAAGCTGGACCGGCGGGCGCTGCCCGCCCCCGACCGGCAGGGCGGCCCGCGCGGGTCGGGGCGCGCCGCCAGGACGGCGGTGGAACACCTGCTGTGCACCCTGTTCGGCGAGGTGCTCGACGTCTCCGGCGTCGGCATCGACGACAACTTCTTCGACCTGGGCGGGCACTCGCTGCTCGCGACCCGGCTGGTCGGCCGGGTGCGCGCGGTGCTGCGCACCGAGCTCGCGATCCGCGACCTGTTCGAGGCGCCGAACGTCGCCGAGCTGGCCACCCGGCTGCACGACAGGGCCGGGGTCACGCTGCGGCCCCCGCTGGCGCCCAGGGAACGGCCCGAGCGCGTCCCGCTGTCGTACGCGCAGCGCAGGCTCTGGCTGATCGACCAGATCCTGCGCGAGGACGACGGCCCCCGCGAGGCGTACCACCTGCCGCTCGCCGTGCACCTGAGCGGCGAGCTGGACGTGGACGCGCTGCGGGCCGCGATCGGCGACGTGACGGCGAGGCACGAGAGCCTGCGTACCGTCTTCGCCGAGCACGAGGGGGCACCTTACCAGCGGATCCTGCCGCCGGAGGAGGCGCGCCCGGTCCTGGAGATCACCACCTGCCCGCCCGGGGAGGTGATCGCGCGGCCGTTCGACCTCGCCACCGAGATCCCGCTGCGGGTCGCGCTCATCCCGGAGGGGGAGAACGAGCACCTGCTGCTCGCCGTGTTCCACCACATCGCGTTCGACGAGTGGTCCTTCGGGCCGTTCGCCAGGGACGTGGCGAACGCCTACGCCGCACGCCTGGACGGAGCGGCGCCCGCGACGGAGGCTCCGGCGGTGCAGTACGCCGACTACACGCTCTGGCAGCGCGAGCTGCTCGGCGACCCCGTCGACCCCGGCAGCCCGCACGCCCGCCAGCTCGCCTACTGGGCCAAGGCGTTGTCGGGCATGCCGGAGGAGATCCCGCTGCCGGTGGACCGGCCCAGGCCCGCCACCGTCGGCCAGCGTGGCGGGACCACGACCTGGGAACTGCCCGCCCCGCTGGTCGGGCGGCTGCGCGGGCTGGCGCGCGGCGCCCAGGCCAGCATGTTCATGGTCTGCCAGAGTGCCGTCGCCGCATTGCTGCACCGCACGGGCGCGGGGGAGGACATCCCGCTGGGCAGCCCCGTCGCGGGCCGTACCGACGAGGCGGCCGGTGACCTGGTCGGCTTCTTCGTCAACACGCTCGTGCTGCGCGCCGACACCTCAGGAGACCCCTCCTTCGCCGAGCTGCTCGCCCGGGTCCGAGACACCGACCTGGCCGGTCTCGCCAACCAGGACCTGCCCTTCGAGGCGCTCGTCGAGGCGCTGCGGCCCTCCCGGGTGCCGGGCAGGAACCCGCTGTTCCAGGTGATGGTCGGCTACGAGAACCAGGCCATGGGCGACGTCCGCTTCCCCGGGCTGCGGCAGCGGGAGGCGCTGTTCAGCCCGCCCGCGGCGAAGTTCGACCTCGACTTCATCTTCCGGGAGCGGGGGGAGGAGCTCCATCTCGTCGTCGACTACTCGGCCGACCTGTTCGACCCGGCCACGATCGACACGATGATCGGGGCGCTCGTCGGCGTGCTGGAGGCCGTCGCGGCCGACCCCGAGGCGCGCCTGAGCGACCTGCCCGTCACGCTCAAGGCCCGTACGGTCACCGGCATCGGGACCGGCGCCGGAACCGGCGCGGCCCGGCGCGACGATGACCGCGAGGCGATGCTCTGCCGGGCGTTCGCCGAGGTCCTGGAGGTGGACGCGGTCGGCCCGCACGACAACTTCTTCGACCTGGGCGGGCACTCGCTGCTCGTCATGCAGCTGGTGCGCCGCATCCGCCGGGAGCCGGGCGGTGCCGGGGTGAAGGTCGCGACGCTCATGACGGCACAAACCGTTGCGGAACTCGTGAACCACCTGGAATGAGGCGCTTCACACGACAGCCAAAGATTGTTAGGTTAGGTGAGCCTAACCTAAAACTGCGAGCCCTCCCGGGCTTTGGAAGGACATCCATACTCATGCGCGACACGATGCGCCGCCTGGCCGCGACCGGAACGCTGCTGCTGGGCCTCGGTCTGGTGGGCGCGTGCGCCGGTGAGAGCGGCGGGGCCGGACAGCCCGCCGCGAGCGCCCCCGCGACCCAGGCCGCCGCCGCCGGATTCCCGGTCACCATCACCCACAAACTGGGCACCGCCACGATCGAATCCGCGCCCCAGCGCATCGTCGCCCTCGGCGAGATCGACCAGGACACCCTGCTCGCCCTGGGCGTGCAGCCCGTCGCCATGGCGGAGCTGACCGGGATCCAGGACGACGGGCTCGCCCCCTGGACCGCCCCCAAGATCTCCGGCACCAAGCCGACGCTGCTCAAGGCCGGGGAGGCCGGCTTCTCGCTGGAGCAGATCGCCGCGCTCAAGCCCGACCTCATCCTCGCGGGCGGCGACTACTACATCGACAAGGAGTACGCCAACCTCTCCCAGCTCGCGCCGACCACCGCCTACGAGACCGGCCCCGCCGAGGACTCCTGGCAGGTGGTGGCCCGCCAGGTCGCCAAGGCGGTCGGCAAGGCGGACGAGGGGGAGAAGCTCGTCGCCGACGTCGAGGCGAAGATCGCCTCGGTCAAGACCGCCTACCCCGAGCTGGACGGCAAGACGTTCGCGCTGACCAGCGTCTTCCCCTCCGGGAACATCGGCGTGATGAAGGCCGACGCCGACATCAGCGTGAAGCTCTTCGGCCAGTTCGGGCTCGCGCTGCCCGAGGAGATCAAGGCGCTTCCCGGCGAGGGCTTCGCGGCCGAGCTGAGCATGGAGAAGGTCAAGGTCCTCGACGTCGACCTGCTGCTCAGCCACTACAACGACGACGCGGCCACCCAGAAGAAGATCGAGGCCAACAAGCTGTTCGCCGGTCTCGACGTGGTCAAGCGTGGCTCCTACGTGCCGCTGGACCTCAAGGCGTTCTGGCCGCTGCGCACGCCCACGCCGCTCGCGGTCCCGTACGTGATCGACCAGGTCGTGCCCCAGGTCGCCAAGGCCGCCAAGGCCGTCGGCGGGGCCTGACCCATCCGTTCCACCCTGTTCCATGCTGTTTCATGCTGCCCCCCGCCGCCGCCCGGCCGCGGGGGGACCATCCCTTCAGTACGTGAGAGGCGAACATGTCGAGCCCGGTCTATGACGTCGTGGGCATCGGTTTCGGCCCTTCCAACCTCGCGCTCGCGGTGGCCCTGGAGGAGGAGTACGGCTCCAGCGTGAACGCGGTCTTCTTCGAGAGGCAACCGAGGTTCGGCTGGCACCGCAACATGCTCATCGAGGGCGCCACGATGCAGGTCCACTTCCTCAAGGACCTGGTCACCCTGCGCAACCCCACCAGCCCCTACTCCTTCCTGTGCTACCTGCAGGAGAAGGGGAGACTGGTCGACTTCATCAACCACAAGACCATGTTCCCCACCAGGCTGGAGTTCCACGACTACCTGGAATGGGTCGCGTCCTCCTTCGCCGACCTGGTGCGCTACGACTCCGAGGTCGTCGCGGTGCGCCCGCACGACGACGACACTCTTGAGGTCGTCGTGCAGCACGGCGACGAGCTGCACACCTGCCTGACCCGCAACCTCGTGATCGCGGTCGGCCTCGACCCCGTGCTCCCCGAAGGCGTGCGGCAGGGCGAGCGGATCTGGCACACCGAGGAACTGCTCGCCCGGCTGGAGACCCTCGGCGAGCGCGAGCCCCGGCGGTTCGTCGTGGTCGGCGCCGGGCAGAGCGCGGCCGAGACCGTCGAGCACCTGCACCGCACCTATCCGGGCGCGGAGGTCTGCGCCGTCTTCACCCGGTACGGCTACTCACCGGCCGACGACAGCCCCTTCGCCAACCGCATCTTCGACCCGGAGGCCGTCGACCACTTCTTCACCGCCCCCGAGGACGTGAAGCGCATGCTGTTCGCGTACTCCCGCAACACCAACTACTCGGTGGTGGACCTCGACCTCATCGACGAGCTCTACCGGCGCTCGTACGCCGAGAAGGTCGCCGGTGTCCAGCGGCTGCGCATGCTCAACGCCTCCCGCCTGCTCGACGTGCACGACGACGGCGACGCAGCCCGGGTCAGGATGTGCTTCCTGCCCACGGGCGAGGTGAGCACGATCGAGGCCGACGCGGTCGTCTGCGCGACCGGCTACCGCGAGCGCAACCCCCTCGACCTGCTCGGCGAGGCGCGCGAGCACTGCCGTACGGGCGAGGCGGGCGAGCTGCTGGTGGAGCGCGACTACCGGATCGCCGTCGATCCCGGGCAGAGCTGGGGCGTCTACCTCCAGGGGGCCACCGAGGACAGCCACGGGATCGCCTCGTCGCTGCTGTCCATGACCGCCGTCCGCACCGGCGAGATCGTGCGCTCCATCGCCCGGCGCTCGGCGTCGGTCCCGCAGGTCGCGGAGATGTGACCGGCGGGCCGTTCGAGGCCCCTGTTCCCGAACGGCCCGCTGCCCCTGGCCGGTCCGTTGTTCTTGACCGGCCCGCTGTTTTCTGTTTTCGACCGGTGCGTCGTTCCCGGACGGCCCGCTCCGGCGGGGTACGCCGGTGAGGGCCGTGATCCGACGCGCGCATGCGAGCGTGCGCGCGTCGCCATGGGACCGCCATGGGATCGCGAGGCATCTGGAACGGCCGGTCACAGCCGGTTCACGCGTCCGCCCTTTCCCGGGCCCGCGGCGACGCCTCCTCGCGTTCTCCCGCGTGCCCGTTCGTGACCGGCCGTTCCAAATGGGCGCGGCGTGAACGACGTTCGCAGCACACCCCGATCCCCTGCAAGGAGAACGGTCCGGGTGGGATGCTGGGACGGCTCATCCCCTCCGAGCTGGGCGCTCGGCCACCGGCTGGGACGGGGGTGGGATACGATCTTCGTCGGTGCGGGCTCCGCGAGCGGTTCATTTCTGAAAAGGGAAGGCGCGATGGCGCAGGCGGAAGAGGTCGAGCGGTTCGCGGCCCGGCTGCGGATGCTCAAGAGCCGCTCCGGCAGCAGTTTCGAGATGCTGGCCAGGCAGACGGGAATCAGCCGCTCCAGCCTGCACCGCTACTGCGCCGGTACAAAACTCCCGGCAGGCTACGGCACGGTCCACACGTTCGCCAAGGCGTGCGGCGCGAGCAGCGAGGAACTCAGGGAGCTCCACCGCCTGTGGGCCCTCGCCGACGCCGCGCGCTCCTCAGCGGCCCCGGACGACGGCGCGGACGACGGCCTGGACGACCCCTCGGCGGCCGAGCCCGCGACCGCCGGCCCGTCACCCGGCGAGCGCGACGCCGACCACGCGGGGGCCGGGCCGGAGACGGTCGCCGGGCCGTCGCCGCGGCCGGTCGCGCCCGCCTCGCCGGAACGCCGCAGATGGCGTCCGCTGCCGGTCGTCGCGGTGACGATCGCGCTGGCCGCGATCGCCGCGGCCGTCTTCGTCGTGCTGGAGACGGGGAGCGGCGCCGAATCGCCGACGATCGTGGAGAGCGAGACCGTCACCGTCTCCTCGACGGCGCCGGTGCGGGTCTTCAACATCGAGGGCGACTGCAAGAGCAGGCCGCAGCGGGTGCCGGCCTGCAGCATGGGGCTGGCCCGCGAC
Organism: Streptosporangium sp. NPDC002524; assembly: GCF_040295985.1. NCBI lineage: Bacteria > Bacillati > Actinomycetota > Actinomycetes > Streptosporangiales > Streptosporangiaceae > Streptosporangium > Streptosporangium sp. NPDC002524. Next base: position 145,987 of record NZ_JBEOWK010000023.1, read on the forward strand.
CCGCGGCAGAGGTACGACGCCGACAACGTGGTCGGTCATCGCGTGTGGCACGACGACGTCCTGCAGGCCGACTGCGTCCTCTACGGGGGCGACCGCGTCGAGGACGAGACGGGCGTCGGCACGACACGCTGGTTCCGGGTCCGCCTCGCCGACGTCCCCGGCGGCGTCGCCTGGCTTCCGGCTGTACGCACCCACGACAACCCCACGCTGCCCGTCTGCGCCTGACGGCCCGCCCCTTCCACTCCGCACGTGTCCGGACATCGGCAGATTGTTTCACCCCGTACCGGATGGTTTTGGGCGCTTCAATTAGACTATTTACCTTTAATCAGCATATACAGGACATATGCCGTTTACCCGATTAACCAGCGGGAGTTCACCGACGCTCCTACCGTTGTGATCGCTCAGGGAAGTGGTTCTGCTGATCCTCGTCTTGGAGGTTCGTCGATGGAACGCCGCACATTCCTTCGTGCCTCGGTGCTCGGTACGAGCACCCTGGCCCTCACCGGAAGTCTCTGGCAGGACGCCGCCCTCGCGGCCCCGGCCCAGAACGCCCCGGGTCCCTACGGCCCCCTGCTCGCCGCCGACGCCAACGGCATCCAGCTCCCGGCGGGGTTCACCAGCCGGGTGATCGCCCGGTCGGGCCAGGCGGTTCCCGGCACCTCCTACACCTGGCACAGCGCCCCCGACGGCGGTGCCTGCTTCGCCGACGGCAGCGGCTGGATCTACGTGTCCAACTCGGAGATCAACCCCGGCGGCGGCGCCTCGGCGATCCGCTTCAACTCCTCGGGAAACGTGGTCTCCGCCTCCTCGATCCTGTCGGGCACCCGGCAGAACTGCGCGGGTGGCGCGACGCCGTGGAACACCTGGCTGTCGTGCGAGGAGGTCGACCGCGGCTTCGTCTACGAGACCCGCCCCTTCGGGGGCGCGGCGACACAGCGCCCGGCCATGGGCCGGTTCAAGCACGAGGCGGCGGCGGCCGACCCGGTCCGCAAGGTCATCTACCTCACCGAGGACGAGACCAACGGACGGTTCTACCGCTTCATCCCCACCACCTGGGGTGACCTGTCCTCCGGCACGCTGCAGGTGCTGCGCGCGGGCTCCGCGACCAGCGGCTCGTTCACCTGGGCGAACGTCCCCGACCCCGACGGCTCCCCGACCGCGACCCGCAGCCAGGTCTCCGGGTCGAAGTCCTTCAACGGCGGCGAGGGGTGCTACTACGCCAACGACACCGTGTGGTTCACCACCAAGGGCGACAACCGGGTCTGGCAGGTCAACGTCGCCGCGGGCACCTACGAGCTCGCCTACGACGACAGCCTCGTCAGCCCCGGCACCGCCCCGCTGACCGGCGTGGACAACGTCACCGGCTCGACCTTCGGCGACCTGTACGTCGCCGAGGACGGCGGCAACATGGAGATCTGCCTGATCACCGCGAACGACACCGTCTCCCCCTTCCTGCGCATCGGCGGCCAGGGGTCCTCGGAGATCACCGGCCCGGCCTTCAGCCCCGCGGGCAACCGCCTGTACTTCTCCTCCCAGCGCGGCACGTCCGGCTCCTCCTCCGGGGGCATCACCTACTGCGTGACCGGCCCGTTCCGTACCTGATCCACATCCCTGACCCCGTACCCGGTCCGTAACCGGGGGAAGGCCGCGCCGTGCGGCGTTCGCGCGGCGCGTTCCGTACCCGATCCCCCCCGGTCCGTACCCGGGAAGGCCGCGCCGTGTGACGGCGTTCGCACGGCGCGGCACACACAACACACAGGTCACGTTCACTCTCCCGATGTTTTGGGTCCCTACGGTGCTGGTCATGGCGTGGAAGACCCGAGTCAACACGGCTCTCGAAGGGATGACGGGCTACAACATCACCCGGGTGCGGCGTAAGATCACCCCTCCGCCGCCCCCGCCGCCCCCACCTCCGCCCGCCGACGTCCCCCGGCCGCCGGCCGATCCGGCGATCGACCGGCTGCTGCGCGAACCGGTGTTCGTGCTGTCGCCGGTGAGGTCCGGCTCCACCCTGCTGCGCGTCATGCTGAACAGCCACTCCCGGATCCACGCACCGCACGAGCTGCACGTGCGGCGCCTGGCGGTCACGCTGACCACCGACCCGCTGCGCCAGGCGATGGAGGCGCTCGGCCTCTCCACCAGCGACATCGAGCACATCCTGTGGGACCGCATGCTCCACCGCGAGCTGGCCGGGAGCGGCAAGCAGATCATCGTCGACAAGACGCCCAGCAACGTCTTCGCCCACCGGCGCCTCGCGACCTGCTGGCCCGACGCGCGTTACGTCTTCCTGATGCGCCACCCCGCCTCGATCGCCCTGTCGTGGCACGAGGCCGCCCCGCTGGAGCGCCCCTGGGCGGAGGCGATCCGGCACACCCTGCAGTACATGCGCTACCTCACCGAGGCCAGGCGGCTGCTCGACGGGCTCACCCTGACGTACGAGGCACTCGTCGCCGGCCCGGAGGAGGAGATGCGCCGGGTCTGCGCCTACCTCGGGGTCGGCTACGAGCCCGGCATGGTCACGTACGGCGACCACGGGCACGGAGAATTCGTGAAGGGCATCGGGGACTGGCGCGACAAGATCAGGAGCGGCAGGGTCCAGCCGGGCAGGCCGCTGCCCACCCCCGACGAGATCCCGGAGGAACTGCGCGAGATCTGCGTCGAGTGGGGATACCTCTGACCGGCCGTCCCGCGACCTCCAGCCCGCGCGGGGCCGGGCCTGACTCCCGATGATCTCCGTCGTCCGAGGTGGCGCGTGGTCGACGGACGGTCGACGAGAAGATGAATTCTGGGTATGGAATTCTCTGATCTGCATAGATGGCCTCTGAGGTGTCATATCCGTGGGCATGGATGCGAACTTCGTGTTGCTCGCCATCGTGATCGTCACCGCGCTGTCCTTCGACTTCACCAACGGCTTCCACGACACCGCCAACGCGATGGCGACCTCGATCGCGACCGGCGCGTTACGTCCCAAGGTCGCGGTCGCGCTGTCGGCGGTCCTCAACTTCGCCGGCGCGTTCCTGTCGCTGAAGGTCGCGGCCACCATCGCGACCGGCATCGTCGAGGCCGGCGCCATCACCTTGACGGTCGTCTTCGCCGGGCTCATCGGGGGTCTGGCCTGGAACCTGCTGACCTGGTACTTCGGCATCCCGTCCAGTTCCTCGCACGCGCTGATCGGCGGCGTGGTCGGGGCCACGCTGATCGCGGCGGGCGCCTCGGCCGTCAAGGGCGCCGAGATCGTGTCCAAGGTGCTGATCCCGGCCGTGCTGGCACCGCTCGCGGCGATCCTGGTCGCCACCATCGGCACCTACCTGGTCTACGTCATCACCCGTAACGTCCCCGAGGGGACCAGGAAACGCGGCTTCAAATACGGTCAGATCGGCTCGGCCTCGCTGGTCTCCCTGGCCCACGGCACCAACGACGCGCAGAAGACGATGGGCATCATCACCCTCGCGATGATCGCCGCCGGTGCCATCGGCAAGGACGCGGGAACCCCGACATGGGTGATCGTGGCCAGCGCGACCGCGATCGCGCTCGGCACCTACCTGGGCGGCTGGCGGGTGATCCGTACCCTCGGCAAGGGGCTGACCGAGATCGAGACCCCGCAGGGCTTCGCGGCCGAGGGGTCCTCGGCGGCCGTCATCTTCGCCTCCTCGCACTTCGGCTTCCCGCTGTCGACCACGCACGTGTGCGCGGGCTCGGTGATCGGCTCCGGCATCGGCAAGCACCTGGCCGAGGTCCGCTGGAGCATCGCGGCCAGGATGGGGGCCGCGTGGCTGATCACCCTCCCGGCCGCCGCCGCGGTCGGCGCGCTGGCCTGGGCGGGCGCCAACCTGATCGGCGGCGCGCTGGGGGTCGGCGTGGTCTTCGGCGTCGCCCTGGCACTGTCGGGGGCGCTGTATCTCGCCTCGCGCCGCCGGCCGGTCAACGCCGGAAACGTCAACGACGAATGGACCGGCCGGCTCGCCCCGGCCACGAGAACGAGGGAGCACGCCGCATGAGCGACTACATCGACCTGGACGCGCTGTGGAGGGTCCTGCTCGCCTCGCTGCTGGCGGGCGCGGGCCTGGTCGCGGTCTTCTCCCTGGCCCTGGTCGGCCTGTCCAGCGGGCGGACGGCCGGTCGCGCGGGAGCCGGACTCTGCTTCCTGGTGGTCGCCGCCGGCATCGTGCTCGGCCTCTACACCATGCTCGCCACCTGACCGCCCGCCCTCGATTCTAGAGAGTCTCTCTAGAATCGGTTACGCTTCCGGGATGAGAGCCACCGCCGTCATCACCGGAGGCAACCGCGGGATCGGCCTGGCCACGGCCGAGGAGTTCGCCCGCCGTGGCCACCGGGTGGTGCTCGTGGCGCGGAACCCCGCCGCGGCGCACGAGGCCGCCCGGCTCGGCGCCGACCTGGTCACCGGTGACCTCTCCACCCTGAAGGGGATCCGGGCCACCGCCGAGGCGCTGGCCCGGACCTGCCCGCGGCTCGACGTGCTGGTGCACAACGCCGGGATCTGGCCGTCGGCGCGACGGCTTACCGAGGACGGGTTCGAGGAGTCCTTCGCCGTCAACCACCTGGCGCCCTTCCTGCTCAACCACCTGCTGGAGGACCGCCTGGACAGGGTCGTCCAGGTCACCGCGGGCCTGTACGTCAAGGGCAGGGCCGACCCCGAGCGCACCCCGGCGGGCGCCGACTTCTCCTCCGTGCGCACCTACGCCGACACCAAGCTCTGCAACCTGGCGCTGATGCCGCTGTGGGCCGAACGCTGGAGGCGGCGGGGCCTCACGATCGACGCCGTGCACCCCGGGGTGATCAGGACCGGGCTCGGCGACCGGGGCGGGCCGGTGGGCCTGCTGCTGAGGGCCGCGAAGCTGCTGTGGAAGGCGCCCGCGGACGGGGCGGCCCCCGTCGTACGGCTGGCGCTCGACCGCACCGGCACCGGGCGTTACTTCGACGTCGACCGCGAGACGCCCCTCGCCCCGGTGGCCGCCGACCCGGCGACGGCGGGGAGGCTGTGGGCGCAGGCCGCGGAGCTGACCGGTGTCGCCTAGACATCGGCGCGGCGAGGAGACCAGGGAGCGGCTGCTCGCCGCCGCGCTGGACCTCTACGAGCGGGAGGGCGCCGACGGTTTCACCATGACGGCGGTGACCGCTGCGAGCGGTGTCAGCGTCGGCAGCCTCTACCACCACTTCGGCAGCTTCGACGGCCTGGCGGCGGCACTCTACGCCCGCTGCCTGTCCGGCCTGCTCGACGCCGTCGTCGCCGCGCTCGCCGCGCTGCCGCCGGGGGAGGGAACGGGGCCCGGCGAGGGCGCCGGGGCCGAGGGAGGCGAGGGCACCGAGGCCGCTGAGGTCGAGGGGGGTGAAGGCGGCAAGAGCAGCGAGGGCGGCGAGGGCGGCGAGGGCACTGAGGTCGAGGGAGGCGAGGGCGATAAGGGCGGTAAGGGCGCCGAGGCCGGAGGTCGTGAGGAGGCGGAGGCGTGGGTCGCCGCCGGGATCCGGGCCGTGGTCACCGGATATCTGGGCTTCACCCGGGAGCACAGGGCCGCCGCGCACTTCGTCCACGCCTCCGCCTACGCCGCCTTCCTCCCCGCGCACGCCGCCCTGGTCGCGAAGGAGAAGGAGCCCAGACTGGCCGGGATCCTGGGCTGGCTGCGACCGTACGCGGAGGCGGGGCTGGTCGTGGAGCTGCCGGACACGCTGACGGAGATGCTCGTCGTCGGCCCGGCGGCGGAGACGGCCCGCCGCTGGCTGGCCGGTGCCCCCGGCATCGACCTGGACGAGGCGTGCCGGCTGCTCCCCGAGCGGATCTGGCGATCCCTGCGAGCCGACGTCCCGCCGTGAAGCCGTTTTTCGTGTTCCCGCGTCCCCGTGAAGCACTGGCCCCGTAACCCCGCGTTCCCGTGAAGCACTGGCCCCGTAACCCCGCGACCCCGTAACCTCGCGACCCCGTGACGCCCTGGCCCGTAACCTCGCGACCCCGTAACCCCGTAACCCCGCGACCCCGCGACCCCGCGACGCTCTGGTCTCCGGGTGCTGTGACCTTGTGACGGAAGCGCCGGGCGGGCACCGTGGCCCGCCCGGCGTGGACGTCGTCTCAGCCGGTCACGCTCTCAGCCGGTCACGCTCTCCGCCTGTCGGATTCTCGGCGGGGCGGATTCAAGGCGGGGCGGGTTCTCAGCCGGTCACGAGGTCGAACTGCTCCCACGGGCCGATCGCGTCCCGGTTGGCGACGAGCGGCTGCGCCCCGGCGCCATCGGCGCACACGTACTTGCCGTTGACCTGGGCCCGCAGGCTGACCGACCCGTTGGGGTTGTTGACCAGCTGGAAGGTCTCCCACGCCCCGGCCGAGGGGCGGTTGGCGATGAGCGGCTGCGCTCCGGCGCCCTCGGCGCACACGAACTGGCTGTTGACCCTCGCCCTCAGCCCCACGTTGCCGTTGCCCAGGTCGACGCGCTCGAACTGCTGCGCGGTCCCGGCGGACGTCCCGTTCGCGATCAGCGGCGAGCCGTTGGCGGCGGTGACGTAGCGGCTGTTGGCCCTGGAACGCAGGGAGATCACCGACGTCGACGACGACGCCGACGTGGTCACGCTCACGGCGTTCGAGGCGCCGGAGGTGTTGCCGGCCGCGTCGCGCGCGACGACGGTGAAGCTGTACGCCGTGGCCGGGGTCAGGCCGGTCACGGTGTGCGGCGTGTTCGGGGCGGTGGCCACGACCGTGCCGCCGCGCAGTACCTGGTAGCCGGCCACCCCCACGTTGTCGGTGGAGGCCGACCACGAGAGCGTCACCGTGGTGGCCGTCTTCGCCGTCACGGCGAGGTTGCCCGGCACGGTCGGCGCCTGCCCGTCACCCCCGGCACCGACCACGGGTGGGGTGGGGCGGGTGGCGGTGAGGGGGATCTGGCCCTTGAGCATCCGGCCGCCGTCGCCGGTCAGGCGCAGGTAGTAGTCGGCCGAGCAGGCGGTGCCGTCTTCGTCGAGGGCGAGCATGCCGGAGTTGGCCGGGACGTCGGCGAGGGTTTCGGCGGTCTTGGCGATCTGGTTGCCCTCGTTGTACTCGTCGAACATGGAGATGTAGATGCCCTGGGCGCCGACGCGGACCATGTTGTAGAACTGGCGCCACATGAAGTCGCCGTGGCGGCGCTGGCGGGTGGTGACGTCGCCGGGCAGGACGCAGGGCTGGTAGTCGATGCCGTGGGCGTCGCAGTCGGCCTGGTCGGGCAGGTTGACGTTGGCGTAGAAGTGGTCGGCGTCGGCCAGGGTGCCGATCCGCCCCACCATCCAGGGGGAGATCATGTGGAAGGCGTGGTAGACGTCCAAAAAGCCCGGGCGGGAGTCTTCGACGCCGCGGCGCCAGTGGGTGGGCACTCCGCCCATCACGTAGCAGCCTTGGGCTTTGAACCAGTTGACGACCTC
>NZ_JBEOWK010000024.1:0-149444 GCF_040295985.1 Streptosporangium sp. NPDC002524
CCGCTCGGCCAGCTCCACGACCCACGCCTTGCCGAAGCGGTCGGGGCGGCCCATCCGCTGGTACTGGGCGGACTTCCACTCGCGCAGCAGCCGGATATTGGGCCTGCGAGACCGACAAAACCGGCAAGACGCGCGAGACCGGCAAAGCCTGCGGGACACGCGGGACACGCGGCTGGACATGTCCCACGCTGAGCGTGTCGGCAGATACGGCGAGGTCGCGAGCGCGCTGGCGCTGCACAGTGACCGGCGGCTCGGCGAGGCACTGGAGCGGGCGCGGGTCCTGGGCTCGGGGGTCGGCGGTACCTCGGTGCTGCTGGCCGTCGACGGCGTGCCGGTCTTCGCCAAGCGAATCCCGCTGACCGACCTGGAGCGCCGCGCGGACAACGTGATGTCCACCGCGAACCTGTTCGGGGTGCCCCTGTTCTGCCAGTACGGGCTCGTCGAACTCCCCGGGCCGGGCTTCGGCGCGTGGCGCGAACTCGCGGCCAACGTCATGACGACCAACTGGGTCCTGGCCGGGCACAGCGCGGCCTTCCCGCTGCTGTACCACTGGCGGGTGCTGCCGGGGGCGCCGCCGCCCGGCGACGAGCACACCGACGTCGAGGCGGTCGTACGGTACTGGGACGGATCACCGGCGGTACGGGATCGCCTCCACGCCCTCGCCCGCGCCTCGGCCGGCATCGTGCTGTTCCAGGAGTTCATCCCCCACACCCTCGACGGCTGGCTCGCCGCCCGGCTCGCGGCCGGACGGGACGCCGCGACGGCGGCGAGCGCCATGGTCGAGTCGTGCCTGCTCAACGACCTGGCCTTCATGAACGACCGGGAGCTGACGCACTTCGACGGCCACTTCGGCAACATCCTCACCGACGGCGAACGCCTGTACATCGCCGACCTCGGGCTGGCGACCTCCCCCCGGTTCGACCTGTCCGAGCGGGAGGCCGAGTTCGTGGAGCGCAACCGGACCCACGACCTCGGGTACGCGCTGATGGGGCTGGTCAACTGGCTCGTCACCGGCTTCTGCGGGGAGAAGGTCCCGCCGGACGGCGGCCCGGCGCGACGCAACGCGTACGTCCGCGCGTGCGCGGCCGGGGCGGATCCCGCAGGCGCTCCGCCGTCCGTGGCCGCGATGATCCGCCGGTACGCCCCCGTCGCGGCGGCCATGAACGACTTCTACTGGGACGTGTACGGCACCAGCAGGACGACCCCGTACCCCAGCGAGGAGATCGAACGCGCCGTGAGCGCGCTGCGCTGATCGTCCGTCCCCGCCTGTCCACCCCCTGCCTGCCCGTACCCGAATCCGCCGGACACGGCTACTTCCCCGGCGCGGAGGGATCGCCTAGCGTAAGTGGACACTGACCTCCGGAGGCGTGCGCATGAGGCCCAATGTCGCGATCATCGGTGCCGGGTTCGGCGGGCTGTGCATGGCCATCCAGCTGGAGAAGGCCGGCATCCGCTCGTACACGGTCTTCGAGAAGGGGGCCGACGTCGGGGGGACCTGGCGCGACAACACCTATCCGGGGGCGGGCTGCGACATCCCCTCGCATCTCTACTCCTTCTCCTTCGAGAGATACTCCAGCTGGACGCGCCGCTATCCCGGGCAGCCGGAGATCCTGCGCTATCTGGAGGGGTGCGCCGACAAGTACGGCCTGCGTTCCCGCATCCGGCTGAACACCATGGTCGTCGCCGCCGCCTTCGACGAGTCGCTGGGCAGGTGGCGGGTCCGCACCACGGCCGGGGACGAGCTGTTCGACGTGGTCGTGTCGGCCGTGGGGCAGCTCAACCGTCCCTACCTACCCGACATTCCTGGAATGTCGTCATTCGATGGGGCGGCCTTCCACTCCGCGCGCTGGGACCACTCCGTCGACCTGACCGGCAAGCGGGTGGCCGTGATCGGGAACGGGTCGTCGGCGGCGCAGCTCATCCCGAAGGTGGCCGAGGTGGCCGGGCACCTGGACGTCTTCCAGCGGACCCCCAACTGGGTGATCCCCAAGGCGGACGCCGTCTTCGGCCCCCGCGCGCGGGCGGCCTTCCGTCACGTGCCGTTCCTGCAGCGCGCCTACCGCGAGTGGGTCTACCGGTACGCGGAGAACGCCCTCTACCCGGCCCTGGCCCGGGGCTGGAGCGCGGACCTGCTGCGCAGGCGAGCCCTGGGACACCTGCGCGAGCAGGTCCCCGACCCGGTGCTGCGGGCCAAGCTGACCCCCGGCTACCCGGTCGGCTGCAAGCGGGTCGTGATCGACAGCGGCTTCTATCCCGCGCTGACCCGCCCCGACGTGGACGTCGTCACCGACGGGATCACCGGGATCGTCCCGGGCGGCGTGGAGACCACCGCCGGGCTCCGCGAGGCCGACGTCATCGTCTACGCGACCGGGTTCGAGACCTCCGACTTCCTCGCCCCCATCCAGGTCACCGGGCGCGGTGGACGGCAGCTGGCCAAGGAGTGGAAGGACGGCGCGGAGGCGTACCTGGGCATCGCCGTGCCGCGCTTCCCCAACCTCTTCCTGCTGTACGGGCCCAACACCAACCTCGGCCACAACTCGATCGTCTTCATGATCGAGTGCCAGGTCCGGTACGTCATGGGCTGCCTGCCGCACCTGGCCTCGCGCGGGCCGATGGAGGTCCGGCCGGAGGCGATGGCCACCTGGCGGCGGAGCCTCGGCCGGGCCATGGAGGACATGGTCTGGCAGGCGGGCTGCACGAGCTGGTACAAGAACGCGGCCGGCCGGATCACCAACAACTGGCCGGGCACCACGACCACCTACCGCCGCATCACCAGGGCCCCGCGCCCGGAGGCCTTCCACTTCGCGCGCTGACCCGCCGCCCTCGACGAACCCTCTCACTCACGGCCCGTTCCACGATGTCGCGCTGCGCCGCGACGCCGTGAAATCGCGCGCCGACCCGCCGCCCTCGACGAGCCCCCTCACTCGCGGCCCGTTCCACGATGTCGCGCGGCGCCGCGGCGCCGTGAAGTGGACGATCCTGTCGGCGGCCCGCCTCTCGCGGGCGAGGACGGGCCCTCCTATCGGGGGCGTGTGACGCGGAGCCGGGCGTCGGTGACGTTCTCGAAGCGCGAATCCCCGCCCCGGACCAGAACGAAGTGCCTTCGCACGTCGGCGCTGTAGGCCACCAGGGGGCCGGACGGCGCGAGGTCGTCGCCGGTGAGCTCCTTGCCCTCGGGGAGGCGGGCGTTGAGCGTCGCCACGGCCGCGACGGGATCGTCGGCGGGCCCGGCGGTCACCTCTAGGTAGAGCGCCTCGGCGCCGCCCACGGGCGCGTGGGAGTCGAAGACCGTGACGGCCACGTCCGGGCGTTCGGCGATGTTGCGGGAATGCCTGCTGTCCGGTGCCGACACCCAGAAGAGCCGGTCCTCGTCGCGGGCGGCGAAGAAGACAGGTGTGGCCCACGGCCGCCCCTGCCGATCGGCGGTGGCGAGCACGAGGTAGCGGCTGTCGCCGAGCAGCCGGGGAACCATCTCCCACATGCCGGCCACCGGGTGCGGGCCTCGGTGGGCGAGGTGCCCTGCGGTGAGGTCGTCGACCGGCGCGGTCCCGTGCCCGTCCGCGGGTGCCCGCCTGTCCTCCGCGCTCGTGTCCGTCATCGTTCCTCCTGTGATCGCCGGTGTGCCGCCACATCCTCGCGTTCGCCACGGGTCTCATCAATCACGGAACCTGTACCCGCGCCCCGTGCTTCGCACGGAGGCGAGCGATCGCGGGGGCGTGGAAGTACAGGACGGGCCGGGTGCCGATACCGTCGTGGCGAACGAGAGCCGTCCGCGCAGAAGGGCCCGCCGTGTCCGCCGACCTCCACAGCGACTCCGTGGTCGCCGATACCCACAACGACCTGCTGATGGCCGTCACCGCCAGGCCCCCTCACCGGTGGGCCTCCTTCTTCCGCGACCGCTGGCTGCCGCAGCTGCGCGAGGGAGGGGTGAACCTCCAGGTGCTGCCGGTCTTCATCGACGACCAGTACCGTCCCGAGGGCGCGCTCCGGCAGACCCTGCGCATGATCGAGTGCGCGCACGTGCTGGCCGAGGGCAACGCCGACGCCGTACGCCTCTGCCTGGACGGGGCACAGATCGACGAGGCGCTCGCCGAGGGCAGGATCGCCCTGGTCCTGGCGCTGGAGAGCATGCCGGGCCTGGACGCCGCCGTCGAGCTGGTGCCGACGCTGCACCGGCTCGGCGTCCGGGTCGCCTCGATCGCGCACTGGGGGCGTACGGCGCTGGCCGACGGCAGCGGCGAGGACGCCACCGGCAGCAGGCTCACCGCGGCGGGGGTGGAGACGGTACGGGAGATGGAACGGCTCGGGATGATCTTCGACATCTCCCACCTGGGCGCCTCCGGGGTGGAGCACGTGCTGGAGCTCGCGACCCGGCCGGTGATGGCCACCCACTCCTCGGCCCGCGCGCTGCGCGACCACCACCGCAACCTCACCGACGAGCAGATCCGCGCGGTCACCGCGACCGGCGGCGTGGTGTGCGTCAACTTCCTGGCGGCCTTCCTCTCGGAGGATCCGGCCGAGTACACCGTGGACCGGCTGGTGGACCACATCGAGCACGTCGCGAGCGTCGGCGGCATCGACCACGTGGGACTCGGCCCCGACTTCGTCCGCGAGGTCATGCACGACGTGACTCCCCCGTGCTGCGAGACGGACTACGGCGTCGACCCCTTCGCGGCCCTGCCGGGGCTGTCGGGCCCGAGCGGGCTGCCCCTGGTCACCGACGCCCTGCTCAAGCACGGCTTCGCCGACGAGGAGATCGTGAAGATCATCGGAGGGAACGTGCACCGGCTGTTCCGCGACCAGCTGGGCAGACCCGCTTGAGCGAGCCCGGCGGGGGGCACCACCGGAGGGGGACCGGACGACGATGTCGGCCGATACAGGTGGCCCGGGTGTCGAGCGGCGCGTCCCGGAGGGGGACGGACCGACGGACGACCGGCGATCCGGGCATCGAGCAGTGGAACGGAACAACGGATGACCAGCGGCCCAAACGTCGGGCGGCACATCCCGGACGGGAACGGAACAACACATGACGGACGATCCGAGCGCCAGGCAGGACCTCCGAGGGAGCACGACGGATGACCCGCGATCCGGGCGCCGGGCAGTGCGTCCCGAGGGGGGACGGCGGGCGGATGGCGGGTGATTCCCGCGACGGCCGGGTGCTCGTCACGGAACTGACCGAGATCGGCGAGTTCGAGGACGTCCAGCGGCTGTTCGACGGGATCTGGAACCCCGACCCCGCCAACCCGCCGATCACGGTGGAGATGATGCGGGCGCTGTCGCACGCGGGCAACTACGTGGCCGGAGCGTACGACGGCGGCACGCTGGTGGGGGCGTCGGTCGGCTTCCTGGGCGCCCCGGCCGGGAAGGTGCTGCACTCGCACGTCACCGGCGCCCTGGCCGGGCGCGGGATCGGGTTCGCGCTGAAGCTGCACCAGCGGGACTGGGCACTGGAGCGCGGCCTGGAGCGGATCACCTGGACCTACGATCCGCTGGTGCGGCGCAACGCCCACTTCAACCTGGCCAAGCTGGGGGCCCGCCCGGAGGAGTACCTGCCGTCCTTCTACGGCGCGATGAGCGACGCGATCAACGCCGGGGACGAGTCGGACCGGGTGCTCGCCGTCTGGCGGCTGACCGCGCCGCACGTCCTGGCCGCCGTCCGGGGGGAGCCGCACCGACCGGTGATCCCGGCGGACGCGGTGGCCTGGCTGGGCGAGCGGGACGGCGGGCCGGTGCGGGGGCCGGTCGACGCTGCCGGCGCGGCCGGGCCGGGAACGGTGCTGGTCGCCGTCCCCCGGGACGTCGAGGCGCTGCGCCGCGCCGACCCCCGGGCGGCCGGGGCGTGGCGGCTCGCCGTACGCGAGGTGCTGGGCGGCCTGCTGGAGGAGGGCGGCCGGGTGACCGGATTCGACCGCGAGACGGGCTACGTCGTGCGGCGGCGGCCCGAGGACGGGCCCCGGCCGGAGGGAGAGCCACGACGGCGGGACACCGAAACCCCGTACGACGACGCCCCCCGGCGCGCCCCCGGAACTCCGTACGCCCACAGCACCCCGCACAACACCGGCACCCCGCACGCCGACAGCACCCCACACGACATCGGCACTCCACACGACAACGACACCCCGCACAACATCGGCACTCCACGCGGCGACGGCACCTCGCACGGCCCGGAAACGCCGCGCGGCGGTGACGTCCTCCGTCGCAACCCCGAAAATCCATATAAGACCGAAATTTCATACAAAAGCACCACCCAGTACAACGGCGACATCCCCCACGACCACGGCGGCCGGCGTGACGGAGCCCGGCGTGACGGGAGCTCGTACGGCGGAGGAAAGAGAGACGCGTGAGGATCACTGGTATCGAGTTGCGGCGGGTGGCCATGCCCCTGGTCACCCCCTTCCGCACCTCCTTCGGCACCGAGACCGAACGCGACGTGCTGCTGGTGCGTGTCGTCACCCCCGAGGCCGAGGGCTGGGGCGAGTGCGTCGCCATGTCCGACCCCCTCTACTCCCCCGAGTACGTCGACGCCGCCGCCGACGTGCTGCGCCGCTTCCTCGTCCCCGCCCTGCCCACCTCCACCGACGCCCACGGCGTGGGCCGCGCACTGCAGCCCTTCAAGGGCCACCGCATGGCCAAGGCCGCCCTGGAGACCGCCGTCCTGGACGCCCAGCTGCGCGCCGGCGGCCAGTCCCTCGCCGCCTACCTCGGCGCCGCCGCCGACCGCGTCCCCGCCGGGGTCTCGGTCGGCATCATGGGCTCCGTCCCCGAGCTCGTCGAGGCCGTCGCCGGGTATCTCCACGAGGGCTACCGGCGCGTCAAGCTCAAGATCGCCCCCGGCTGGGACCTCGCCCCCACCCGCGCCGTGCGCGAGCACTTCGGCCCCGACCTGCTCCTGCAGGTCGACGCCAACGCCGCCTACACCCTCAACGACGCCCCCCACCTGGCCAAACTCGACCCCCTGGATCTGCTGCTCATCGAGCAGCCCCTCGCCCACGACGACCTCCTCCAGCACGCCCGCCTCGCCACCAGGATCACCACCCCCATCTGCCTGGACGAGTCCATCGAATCGGCCGCCCACGCCGCCGCCGCCATCACCCTGGGCTCCTGCTCCGTCATCAACATCAAGCCCGGCCGCGTCGGCGGCTATCTCGAAGCCCGGCGCATCCACGACCTCGCCCGCGCCCACGGCCTCGCCGTCTGGTGCGGCGGCATGCTGGAGACCGGCATCGGCCGCGCCGCCAACCTCGCCCTCGCCGCGCTGCCCGGTTTCACCCTGCCCGGCGACACCTCCGCCTCCCGCCGCTACTACGGCACCGACCTCACCCCGCCCTTCGAACTCCACGACGGCCACCTCGCCGTCCCCACCGCCCCCGGCATCGGCGTCGACCCCATCCCCGCCGTCCTCGACGAGGTCACCACCTCCACCGAGTGGATCACCCTCTAGCCCTCGGACGGCGGCGGAGACGCGGCGGGCGGGAGCGGGTCGCGAGGCGCCGCTCGCCTTCCTCCGTACCGGCACGGTGGGTCCCGGCCGGTACCCGTAAAAGGCTGAATTCATCCAAATCAATAGCTACTCACATAGGTATAATGATGTTTGCAACCCCTTGGCGATTAATCCCCTTTAAACGGTAATTAATCTGCCCAATGCCCTTGTCGAATGGCTGGAGAGCGACGTGTTCACGGGGAGCGGGTGGTCTGTACGGCTCCGACTGACGCTGATCGCCGTCTCCATGACCATCGTGTCGGGAATCGCCCTCGTCGCGATCGCGGCGTTCTCCGTCCACGGCCTGGCGGGCAGTTTCAAGACCGAGGAGGCGGCGGGCGCCGCGCTGCAGAGCGTACATCTGGCCAAACGGGGGCGACTGCCCCCGGTGGTACCGCTGGGCAAGACCGACGGCATGCAGTTGCTGAACGCGAAGGGCGAGATCATGGCGTCGACCCCCAACCTGGTCGGCGCCCCCCGGATGGCGGACTTCGCCCCTCCCGCGACGAGCGTCAGGCAGGACAGGGAGGTCTGCGACATCCCTCGATACCCCGGCAGGTGCATGGACGTCGTGGCCTTCCGGATCCACCGGGACGAGGGGGACTGGGTCCTCTACGCCGCGGCCGGCCAGGTTCCCTGGTACGTCCGCCCCGAGCTGTTCACCCTCATCGTCGGCGGCTCCCTGGCGATCGTGGCGGTGACCGCGGCCGGAACCTACCGGACGGTGACCAGCGCGCTCGTACCGGTGAGGGCGATCAGGCGCGAGCGCCGCGTCCCGGTCGACAGGGACCTGACACCCGGGGTGGCGGTCGTCGGCAACCGGCTCCGGCTGGCCAGGCTGCTCACGAACCTGATGGACAACGCCGAGCGGCACGCCGTCTCCCGGATCTCGGTACGCGTGCACCTGGACGGCGGAACGGCCGTCATGGAGGTGTCCGACGACGGCGCCGGGATCGCACCCGCGCAGCGGGAGCTGGTCTTCCAGCGGTTCACCCGGCTGGACGCCTCCCGCCACCGGGACGCGGGAGGCACGGGACTGGGACTTCCCATCGCCAGGGAGATCGCCCACACGCACGGCGGTCTCCTGAGGCTGGAGGACAGCGTGCGGGGCGCCCGGTTCGTACTGCGCCTCCCTCCGGACGTGGGCCCGGAGCGCGGTCGCCGAGCCCCGCCCCCTGCCCCTGACCGTGGACCGTGACCCGCTAGTGTTCCCTTGTGGCAAGGGGATTTGGGCGATTACGTCGTGAAGATCTGCTCCGGACCGCGTGCGACGTCATCGCGGCCCAGGGGTTCGGTCACACACGGACCGCGGACATCGCCCAGGCGGCGGGGGTCAGCCAGGCGCTGCTCTTCTACCATTTCGAGACCAAGGAGAAGCTCTTCGCCCAGGCCTTCTCCTACGCCGCCCAGCTCGACCTGGACGCGCTCGTCAAGGTCGAGGAGTCGGGCGGCTCCCCCCTCGACCGGCTGCGCGCCCTGCTCAGGTTCTATCCGCCCAGCGGGAAGTCCAAGTCGTGGGCCCTGTGGATCGACGCCTGGGCGGAGTCGATGCGCAACACCGAGCTCGAGGAGATGTCCCGCAGGATCGACCTGCGCTGGAAGGACGCCCTCCGCGCGATCATCGACGACGGCGTGACGGCGGGGATCTTCACCTGCGCGGACACCGAGGGCGCGACCTGGCGGATCATGTCCCTCATCGACGGCCTGTCCACGCAGGTGACGGTGCACCGGCGGGTGCTCTCGCGGGCGCGGATGACCGAGTTCATCCGGACGGCCGCGGCGGCGGAACTGGGTCTCTCTTCCGCCGAGCTGAGCTGAACAGCCCTTTGGGCAGCACGACCAGGAGCATGGCGAGGGCGATCAGTCCCCCGCCCAGGTACACGCCCGTGGTGAGCGGCTCCCCGTACAGCGCCACGGCGAGGGCGGTCACCCAGAGCGGCTGGGCCGACAGGATCACCGCGGCGGGCACCGGCGGGACGTGGACCTGCCCCCAGGAGCGGGCCAGGAAGCCCAGGGCGCAGGCCACGATCGACAGGTGGCCGAGGATCGCCCAGTCACCCGGCGCGGAGGGCAGGGTGAGGCCGTCCGGCGCGGCGAGGACCCCCGTCATGACGGCGATGGTGCCGAGCTGGATCACCGTGACCGCGTAGGCGTTCTGCCGCGCCTCGGCGGAGTTGCCGAGCACCAGCGTGTGGGCCGCGTACAGGACCGCCGACAACAGGGTGGCGGCCAGCGCGGGCATGGCGATATCCCCCTCCGAGCCTCTCAGCAGGGTGAACGCGGTCATCGCGGCCATGGCCAGCGCCACCGCGGCCCAGACACGGCGCGGGGTCCTGGCCCCGAGCAGGAACAGCCCGAGGACCGGGGTGATCACCACGTACGAGCCGACCGTGAACCCCGAGACCGACGAGGGCAGATCGTGCAGCGAGACCGCCTGGGCCGTCTGGCCCACACCGAACAGCAGGCCGAGCAGGATGCCGGTCAGCCAGGTGCTCTCCGACAGCCCCCGCAGGCTTTTCGGGCGGAGAGCGAGCAGTACGAGGGTGGCGATGCCGTACCGCTCGGTGAGAAGGTCCGCCACGGGCATGCGGACGATGAGGTCCTTCATCAGCGGGAAAGCCGATCCCCATGCGGCGCTGACGAAGATCAGGAGCACGATTCCCAGGACGGGCCGGGGAGCTACCACTGCCATACCCGAAGGGTTCCATCACTCGCAGCGACCGGAGGGTCACCGATCGGATCGGGAGTGGCATGGATACAACGCTGAGTGAAGGACGCCACACCGGCACGAGGGACCTCATACCTTCACCGGCCTTTCCTCCGGCACTTCCGTGGTGTGAGGGCCGGAAGCCGGGCACTCAGGGCTACCGCCGCCCCGGGAGAGCGGTTACCACTCCCCGGGTCCGTGCGGGAGCCGGACGCTCGGAGTCACCACGACCCTGAGCGCGGGAGCCGGACGCTCAGAGCCACCACGACCCTGAGCGCGCGAGCCGGACGCTCGGAGTCACCACGCCCCTGAGCGCGGGAGCCGGACGCTCGGAGTCACCGTGCCCCTGAGCGCGGGAGCCGGACGCTCAGAGTCACCGCCGCCACGGGAAGACCGGCTGTCACTCCCGCGTCCGTGTGGTGCGAGCCGGGCGCCGGACGCTCAGGGCACCGAGCGGATCCGCCAGACGAGGACGGCGCCCAGGAGGGCGAGGACGGCCGAGGTCAGGTAGAGGACGGGGTAGCCGCCGAGACCGGCCACGATGGGACCGGCGATGACGGGGCCGAGCACCTGGGGGCCGGAGTTGGCGATGTTGATGACGCCGAGGTCCTTGGCGCGTCCCTCGGCGGCGGGCAGGACCTGGGTGACCAGGGCGTTGTCGACCGAGAGGTAGATGCCGAAGCCGACGCCCATGATCGCGGCACCCACCAGCGCCACCGGCCACTGCGGCCAGAACGCGAGCATCACCGCGGGGATCACGCTGATCAGGCCGGAGACCGTGACGAGCGCCCTGCGGCGGCCGATCCTGTCGGAGACGACACCCGCGACGACGGTGGTGAGCACGACGGTCGCGGTGTAGATCAGGATCAGCACGAGCAGGCCGTCCTCGGCCTTCTCTCCGGGGAAGACCCGCTCGTAGCCGACCGCGTCGGTGAGGAAGTACAGCAGGTAGAGCGTGGCGACGGCGTTGCCCAGCTGCATCAGGAAGCGGGTCAGCCAGGCCCAGAAGAAGTCGGGGTGGCTGCGGGGGCTGATCCAGAACCCCTTCAAAAAGGCCCGGAGCTCGAAGGGCGGCCTGGTCACCAGGCGGGGGTCGTGGGTGGTGAGGACGAAAGGGAGCACGCAGAGCGGAATCAGCGCCGCTATCAGGAAATATCCGGATTGGGTGGTGGTGGCGACCATGGTGACCAGGACCACGGCGAGCACCACCCCGAGCGACTGGGGAATCCCGATCCAGCCCGAGACCTCACCCCGCTGGCCGACCGGGACGTGGTCGGGCACCCCCGCGCTGAGCGCGGCCTGCATCGCGTTGAGCCCGGCCTGCGCGAGACACCACCCGGCCGCCACGCCGAGGATCGAGCCCTGACCGGCCAGCAGGACCAGCGCCCCGGCACCGGCCAGCGCCCCGCCCAGCGACCACGGGTGCCTGCGCCCGAACCGTCCGGCCGTACGGTCGGACAGCGCCCCGGCGACGGGGTTGAACAGCATCGCGACGGCGGCTCCCAGCCCGGTCACCAGCGCCAGCGACCCCTCCTTGCCCACCGGGTCGATCGACGCCACCTGCGAGGGCAGCAGCACCTGGAGCGGCCCGAAGTAGGCCATCCAGAGCGCCAGGTTGGCCAGCGAGATGCTCGTCACCCACCAGGGCCCCACCCTGCGCGTCGGCTCGGCGAGCGCCGCCCGAGGGTCAGACGTGGTCACCGGCCACCTCTCTCGGTCCCGGCACGCCGTGGTCTCCCCCGGTCCCCGCCGCGCCGGTGGGCCGGGGGTCCGGCTCCCTCGGCCCCGGCACACCGGGCTCCCCCTCGGCCCTCGCCGCGCCGACGCCGGGCGCGGCAGCGGGCCGCGGGTCCGGCTCTCTCGGCCCCGGCACACCGGGCTCCCCCTCGATCCCCGCAGCGCCACCGGCAGGCCGGGAGTCCGGCTCCCTCGGCCCCGGCACACCGGCCTCCCCCTCGGCCCTCGCCATACCGGTGCCCGGCGCACCGGCGGGGCGCTCGACCGGGACGATGCCGCACAGCCCGGCGACCTCGCCGAGCGGGACGTCCCCGGCCACGGAGGCGACCAGCAGGGTCTCCAGCCCGCGCAGCAGCGCGTAGGCCGTGGGGCGCGGCAGGCAGGCGGTGTCGGCCATCAGGTACAGCTCGCAGGTGCCGGTGGCCGTACCGGTGGCGAACAGGGCCGTGGCGTCCACCTCGGGCCAGGACCCGGCGTGGAAGGTCCTGGTCCTCTCGGTGAGCGCGGCGATCGCGGCGGGGTCGCCCGGCGGCTCGACCGCGGGCAGGTGGGGCCAGTGGCCGACGGTCCTCGTGTCGTTGAAGTAGGCCGACAGGTCCACGGGCCGCCCGCGCTCGCGCCCGATCTCCTCGCGTAGCGCCATCATCCGGTACGGGTCGTAGTGCGCGTTCCGGTAGGCGGTCAGCGCCTGCCGGTGCCCGGCGCGGGCGGCGTCGGCGAACGTCCCGCCCGGCAGCCCGAGGACGAAGATCCCGTCCTGTACGGCGCTGCCCGCCATGGCGGCGACCCGGGGGTCGTGCCGGTTGGCCACGATGAGCTGCATGACCACCTCGCGGTGGCCGGTGAGCGCGCTCAGCAGCACCGCGCTCGCCGCGGTCAGCACGCTCGCCGTGCTGACCGACCAGCGCGCCGCCAGCACCTCGGCCGCCGCCGCGGTCGCGGCCGACTCCATGCCGACCTTGACGAACCTCGGCTCCTCCGGCGTCGTACGCGGGAAGTCGAACATGCTCAGCGGCGCCCGTTCCAGGATCGCGCGCCAGTGGCGCAGCGTCCGCTCGCCGCGGGCGGCGCCCGGCCCCTCGCGCTCGAAGGCGGCCTGGTCCATCGGCTGCCAGGCGGGGGCGGCCATCGCGGCACCGGCGAGCAGGTCCCGCCAGTCGCGCGCCAGCACCTCCAGGCTCCCGCCGTCCACGGCCAGGTGGGACAGGGTGAGGGCCACCGTCCTGGGACGGCCGTCGACGGTCACGACGGCGCAGCGGAACGGCAGGTCGACCGCGTAGTCGAACGCGGTGGCGGCGAGCCGGACGGAGAGCTCCCTGGCGGCGGCGACCGGCCTGGCCTCCCCGGCGTCGTGCACCTCGACGGTGAACCGGCCCTCGCGCGCCACGCGCTGGACGAGCCCGCCCGGCGTCTCCTCGTACGTCGTCCGCAGCGTCTCGTGCCGCTCGACGAGCACGCGCAGCGCCCCCAGGACGGTGTCGAGGTCGCGCCTGCCGTAGACGGGCAGCACCCAGGGCATGTTGAAGTACGGGTCGTCGTCGTCCAGCCACCGGGTGAGCCGCCAGATGGCCAGCTGGCCCCAGCTGAGCGGCGACTCGCCGCCCCGCGCTCCGGCGAACTCCACGGACCTCTCGCCGAGCCGCGCGGGACCGGCCGTCATCGGACCCGGCCGATCTCTTCGCCGCTCTCCCCGGCGCTTTCCTCGGCGCTCTCTCCGGCGCCTTCTCCGCCGCTCTCCTCGGCGACGCCCTCGCGGGACGCCCGTTCCCATCCGTGTACCAGCGACATTTCGAGGGCCTTCCTGAGCGGCGAGAGCCCGGTTCGCGTCACGGCGCCTCCGTACCGGCGGGACGGGGAACCCGGACGCGCTCCCTTGCGGCGAGGAACGGAACCACCCGGACGGGCGATTCCACGACGACCTGCCGGGCCGGCCGGCCCCTGGGGGACGCGGAGACCCGACGACGTCGAGAACGTGCGCGGCATGGAACGGCTCCGGTGCCGGGACGGGCGAACGCCCCGGCGCGACGCGCCCCGGCCACACGCCCGCCTTCACACCGCGCGGAGGCACGGCGGCCTCTCCACCGCGCGTGAGCACGGAGAATCGGTGACGCTGCTTGAAGCGAGGCTAAGGATCACGCGCCGAATTCGTCAAGGTTTCACGCTTGTTTTCCAGCGCGATAAACCCAAGCAAACTATCATTTAAAGGCTTTTACCAGACAAATCAGCCTATTCTTAACTTTTGAACATTTGTCATCCTCTTAGTCATCGACTCCCCCTTCCGGTCCCCGCGCCCCGCGTCACCCGGAGCATCGATCCTGGGGCCCGGTCACGGAGCCCCGGTCACGGAGCACCGGCCCCGGCGGTCCCGTCCGACCGACCCGCCCGTCCGACCCGCCCGACCGAGCCGCCCGACCGAGCCGACCGGACCGCGGCTCCGCCATCGACCGGCCGCCGGACGGGACCGTCCGCCGCGAGCCGTCCCGCGGCACGGCTCCCCGGCCCCGGCCGACCGCGCCCCCTTTCCCCGGCCGCACCTTTCCCCGGCCACGCCTTTCCCCGCCATGTCTTCCCCTGTCGTGCCTTCCCAGGCCGCGCCTTTCCCGGCGGTGTCTTTCCCCGCCGTGCTGAGGAGGGGAACACCACCGGTGTATCAATCGTCCCGGCACTTCACGAGACGTAAGTCCTTAAAAAGATTCCCGCCATGGCCGGAAATGGCGTGGAGTCGCGCTCACGGTTCACCGGTCACCCGGGAATCGATTATCGGCCGGGCCCGCTTTGTCACCGGACTGGCTAACGACGACAGGGTGAACTAACATTTTGGCAGCGAAGATGCCTTGGCCGATATGGAGCTGAATGGCGATCTTGACTAACGCCCGGATGCCGGTTGAGACGGTCAATTTCCACCTGTGGCAGCCCTGCAACATGAAGTGCCGTTTCTGCTTCGCCACCTTCCGCGACGTTCGCGGCACGGTTCTTCCCGAAGGCCATCTGCCCCGGCGGGACGCCGAACGCGTGGTGACCTTGCTCGCGGACGCGGGATTCACGAAAATCACCTTCGCCGGCGGTGAGCCCCTGCTCTGCCCCTGGATAATCGATTTGATCCGGCTCGCGAAGGGCCTCGGTCTCACCACCGCGCTCGTCACCAACGGCAGCCTGATCGATTCGGGGACCATCCGGGATCTGCGCGGAATCCTCGACTGGGTGACGGTCAGCGTCGACAGCGTGCGGAGCGGCACCCTGGCCCTGATCGGCCGGATGACCGCGGCGAGGGCCGCCGACGAGCGCCACTATCTCGATCTGTGCGACCGGCTGAAGGACGCGGGCCTCCGGTTGAAGATCAATACCGTGGTCACCGCCGCCAACCACCTGGAGGACCTGACCGGATTCATCGTCGCCGCCCGCCCCGAACGGTGGAAGATATTCGAAGTGCTCCCCGTCCAGGGCCAGAACTCGGGAAAGGTCGAACCCCTGCTGGTCACCCCCGGCCAGTTCGCGCGGTTCGTCGCACGGAGCCGCTCCGTGGAGGCGTACGGCATACGGGTCGTCCCCGAGGACAACGACGCGATGATCGGCAGTTACGCGATGGTCGATCCCGCCGGCCGCTTCTTCGACGCGATCGGGAACGGCTACACCTACAGCGAGCCCATTCTCAGGGTCGGTGTCCGGCAGGCCGTCTCCCAGGTCACCGTGAGCCGTCGGAAATTCCTGGCCCGCGGCGGGCTCTACTGAACGAACCTTCCTTTCTCGATGCTGTCCATGAAGCCGGAGGCATCCTCGATCCTGCTCTTGAAGTGTTCGTTCACCACTCCGCGGATGGCGTGTTCGGTCCCGTCGCCGTCGCGCGCGGCCACGCCGCCTCCCTCGGTGATCTCACCGATGTGGTAGAGGGGAACCGGGCCGCCGCGCAGGCCGCGCAGCTCCTCCGCCCGGCCGGGAGGGACGCTGTACAGGATGTTCCAGTCTCCGCCGCCGAAGATGAGCTGCGTGAGCGGGATGCCGGTCTTGCGGGCGCACTCGACGGCGAATTCGTGATAGGGAATCCGGTCGAGGTCGATACTCACCCGGACGCCCGGGGAGGAGAAGGTCTGCAGCACGTCCAGTATCCCGTCGCTGGCGTCCATGCCGCAGCGCGCCGCCCTCCTCCTGTTCACCTCCTCCGCCGCGCGCCACTGCGCGACGGGGGAGGCGAGATACTCGACGTACCTCTCCGCCCCGTGGTCCCGGTCCTCCCGGGGAACGTTCTTGAGCATGAAGTACGCCCCGGCGAAACCGCCGACGAGTCCGGCGCAGAACAGCTGGTCACCGGGCCTGGCCGTGTTTCTGGGCAGGAAGGCGTCCTTCTCGATGACGCCGACGGCGGTGCCCACCACATGGGGGTCGCGGGCCTCCTTGGTGTCGCCGCCGGCGTAGACCACACCGTGGGAACGGCACTCGTCCGCGGCACCGAGCACGATGTCCCGCACGTCCGAGGCCCTTTCCGTGCCGGGCACCATGATCGCCATCATGCAGGCCACCGGCCGCCCGCCCGACGCCAGGATGTCGCTGCAGTTCGCGGTGATCGCCATCCTTCCCCAGCTCCGGTATCCGGACCAGCCCTCCTTGAGCGCCACCGGGTACGAGGCACGGTCGATCTTCTGGATGAGGTTGAAGGGGGCGTCCGGCAGCTCGATCACCGACGCGTCGTGCCCGAACCCCCCCACCAGCAGGGGATCGGAGTACAGCCCGGGAAGCAGGCCGGCCAGGAAACCCTTCTCCCCCAAGGACGTCAGATCGCCGGTCATCTCAGCTCTGTCCCTTCTTCCGCTCGTCGGTGCCCGCGGCGCTCTCGCCGTACCGCTGGAACCGGGCCAGCTCGTCGTCGTCGATCTGGTACTTCGAGTGGAGCTCGACGGAGACCCCGCTGAGCCCCTCCCTGGCGTTTCCGTCGAGCCTCTCGAACAGGCAGACGCAGTGGGAGACGTTCAGGCCGTATCGCCGGAGCAGCCTGACGCACCGGGTGAGGAACGTCGCCTCCATGCAGAGGTCGTCCACCAGGATCACGGTCGATCCCGGAGAGAAGATCCCTTCGATGGGATAACCGAATCTCGGGGCCCTTCCGGTCCTGATCATCAGGAAGTTCAGCCCGAGACGCTGCGCCGCCGCGGCTCCCACGAGAAGGTTTCCCTCACGCGGGGACGCGATCGAGGCCCCCCTGAGATAACCGTGTCCCATCGTCTTCCTGACGAACTCCTCCATGGCCGTCGCCAGGGTCTCGCGTTTCCGCGGGTCGCAGGAGGCGGTGTGCAGGTCGAGATAGACGCCGATTTCCTGCTTGTCGATGTAACCGACACCCTTCTTCTCCGACTCTATGAAGATGTGATTCGCGGCGACGGCGCGCACGGAATCGGGGACGACGTCACCGAGAATCCTGCCGGCCTCCGCCGGGTCCAGCCTTTCCCCCGGGAGGCCGGACTCCCGCGACACCTGGAGCCGATACTGGTTGAGATTGACCCACAACGTCAGCACGCCAACTATGGATGCTATTACCGCCAGCACGAACAAAGCGATATCCATATCGGACTCTTCCCAAAGGGGGAGTCAAGAATAATCGGCCCGGATGACGGCCGCCACCCCGTAAAGTCCCTAATCATTGGGATATGAGGCCACAAATTAATTCAGGCTGGCCCGAAAGTCCGGTCGGCGGTACGCTGGGATAGCCGAATACCGCCGTAGCCGGATGAAAGAGATGTCAGTGGTCGACCTCGTGATCATAGGACATGTCGGTATTAATGACGAACGCTCCCCACATGGCGAAACACGAGGTCCAGGCGGCGCCGGGTACGGAGGCGTACGGGGCGCCTCCCTTCTCACTCCGGAACGCATCGGGCTCGTTTCCGCCGTCGGCACCGATTATGATCCGGAGCCTCTCCGGCGGCTGGGTGTCGACACCCGCGGGGTGGGGATTCTGAATGGCCCCTCGGCCCATTTCCGAATAGTCCAGCACGCCGACGGGCAGCGGTCGTTCGACGCCGACCTCGGGGTCGCGTCCCGGACCGCCCTCTCCTGTTTTCCCAGGGAGTACGAAAGCGCCGGGCACGTGCACATCTGCACCGCGCCGCCGGCCCAGCAACTGGAGTGGCTCGGGTTCCTGCGGGCGCTCCCGGGGCGTCGTACCGTCTCGGGCGACGCGTTCGAGCACTACGCCGAGACCGATCCCGGGCGGTCCCGCGCCGCCCTCCTCGGCTGCGACCTGTGTTTCCTGAACGACGAGGAGCGCCGGCTCCTCTTCCCCGGCGAGACCCTGCCGCGGACGCCGGTCGTCACGAAACACGGCGGGCGCGGCGCCTCCTATTCGGAGGCCGGGCGGACCTGGCACGCCGCCACCGAGGCGGTCGTCCCGGTGGACAGCACCCACGCGGGAGAGATCCTGGCCGGCGTCTTCCTCGCCCTGCGCCTGGCCTCGGTCGACCGCGTGACCGCTCTGCGCCAGGCGGTCCGCGCGGCGACCGCCAAGGTCACCCAGTTCGGCGTCGACGGCGACCGGCTCCTCCGCGTCCTGTCCGAGATCAGGTCGGACGTCCTGGACCCCCGCGACCGGGCCTCCGCCGCCCGGTGCTGAAGGCCCCGCGGGCAGGGGGCTCCGCCCTTCCAGGTTCCGGGCGAAAGACGGTGGTGGGAGCATGTCATTCGTCATGACGATCCCAAAGGAAGGCCACGACCGGTGAGGCGGCTACTCACGGTCCTGTTGCTCGCGTCCGCCGCGCTGCTCGGCGCGGCCGCCCCGGCGCAGGCCCACAACGTGCTGATCAGCAGCGACCCCAAGGACGGTACGGAGCTGGCCACCGGCCCCGAGAAGATCACACTCACCTTCGACCAGCCCGTCCGGCAGGGCTTCGCGCAGATCAGCGTGATCGGCCCGGACGGCACGCGCTGGGAGGACGGGAAGACCACCGTCGACAGGTCGGAGGTCAGCGTCGGGGTGAAGCCCCTCGGCCCCGCCGGGGTGTACGCGGTGGGCTACCGGATCCTCTCCTCCGACGGCCACCCGGTCTCCAAGAAGATCACCTTCACCCTCACCTCCCCCGGCCAGGGCACCTCCGCCCAGGCGCCCGCCACCTCCGCCCCCGCGGTCTCCGCCGCCGCGCCGCAGGAGCCCGATCTGGGCGCCCAGGCCGCCGAGGCCGCGCAGAACGGCGGGGCCGGGATGGCCGTGCTGTGGATCGCGGGCTCCATCGTCCTGCTGGGCGGGGCGACCGTCGTGGCGATGCGCCGTACGAGGGAGCAGGGGGGGGCGGGATGACCGTGACCGTCGAGCGGGCCGCCGAGGCCGGCACCGCCAGGAGGCTGGTGATCGGCGGGTTCGTGTCCGCGGCCCTGGTGGCCGTGCTGGTCGCGACGGCGCTCTCCCGCCAGGAGGCGGTGCCGGGGATCGCCATCCCGGGGCCGCTGGTGGAGTACGGGCTGCCGGTGCTGCGGGTGCTGCTCGACCTGGCGGCGGTGGCGGTGGTCGGGCTCAGCCTGCTGCCGAAGCTGCTCGGGTTCGACGACCCGGAGCGCACCGAGCCGGTGATGCGCCGGGCCCGGCCGATGGCCGTGACCTTCGCCTGGGCGTGGGCGCTGCTGGCGCTGGTCGTCATCGTGTTCCAGACGGCCGAGCTGAACCCCGGGCTGGTCCCCACCCCCGGGATGATCGCCGCGTACGTCGACAGCGTCGGCGCCGGGCAGGGCATGCTCTTCAGCGCCGCCTGCGCGCTGTCCTACGCGGGGATCGGGCTGCTCGCCGTGCGGTACGGCGAGAAGGTCCCGGCCGAGCTGCGGATCGTGGTCGCCCTCTTCGGGCTGCTGCCGATCCCGGTCACCGGCCACGCGGTCGACTCGGTCTGGCACGACCCCATCATGATCTCGATGGAGCTGCACGTGATGGGCGCGGCGGCGTGGACCGGCGGCCTGCTCACGATCGTCCTGCTGGTCGCCGGGGACCGGGAACTGCTGGCCCGGGTGCTTCCTGCGTTCTCCAGGCTCGCGACCCTGGCGCTGCTCGTGGTCGGCCTCTCCGGCCTGGTGAACGGCCTGGCCACGATGGCCCTCACCCCGGGGGTGGAGCTGCCCGGGGCCCTGCTGACCAACGAGTACGGCCTGCTGGTGGTGGCCAAGGCCGCGTGCGTGGCGCTGCTCGTCCCGTTCGCCGCCCACATCCGCTTCCGCCTGCTGCCGCACATCGCCGAGCGGCGGGTGACGGCGGTCGTCGGGTGGGCGGCGGCCGAGATCGCCGTGATGGGACTGGCCTACGGGGTCGCGGTCGCGCTGACCAGCGCCTCCCTCTCCTGAGCCCGCAGTGTGTGACGGCTGAACGACCATTCGGCGGCGAGCCACAGGACGGCGAGCCCGGCCCCCCCGACCAGCATGGTCGTGGGGGGCACCAGCGGGGGCGCCATGAACGCCGAGTGCTGCAGGCGCAGCGCCTGGTCGACGAGGAGGGTCGCGGCGGCGGAGCCGGCCAGCGCCCTGACCACGGGCATCCTGATCAGGAACGCCAGGTCGACGGCGAGCGCCCCGGCGATCAGGAAGACCGGGATCGCCGAGCGCGGGAAGTCGGCCACGGCGAGGAGCGGCCAGATCAGGGCGCGGAAGACGATGTAGACGCCGACCACGGCGGTGGCGGAGAACATCCGGCCGATCATCGCGCGGGCGTAGACGGCCACCATGATCCCGGCCATCACCGCGTAGAGCGGGTAGAGCTGGTCGGGCACGGGAAGCGCGAAGTGGAGCGCCACGGCCCTGTCGTCCACCGGCAGGCCGATCTGGTCGGCGGCGAACTTGATCAGGATCGGCTCGGCCTCCGGCTGGCCCCGGTCCCAGGCGGCGATGCTGTACACGCCGTACTCCTGGTGCTGGGCCGGGAACCAGACGTTCTCGATGAGGAACACGAAGAGCCCGCCCAGGACCAGCGTGCGCGTCCGCCCCGGGACCGCCCGGACGAACCAGCCCCGGATCACGCCGCAGACCATGAAGAGCGTGCCGACGTAGAGCATCAGGTGCGACGGGCTCCACGAAGTGATGTCGAGCCCGTTGATCCGGTGGTTGATCAGGTCCAGCGGGACCGCGACCAGGAAGACGCCCGTGCCCCAGGTGATGAGGCGCTGCGCGAGCTTGTCCACCCCGTAGCCGGTGTAGATGTGGATGATCGTGAGCGCGAGGGCGATGGCGGTGCCGACGCTGTTGAGGAGATGCGGCGGGGCGAGGTCGTCGCGGAGCCACTTGAAGTGCCAGGAGACGTCCCAGGACGCCCCGAGCACCTTGAACGAGAAAGCCACCAGCCACCCGAGGTAAAGGAGCCTGAACAGATCCTCCGGGGTCTCCCTGCCGGCCTTCCCGCGCGTCCAATACGGCAGAGCCCACTCGATGACGGGAGTGGCTCTTCTTCGAAGGCTCTCTACTGGCTTCACGCGTCGAAATGATGCCGCTCCTTTACCTCGCTCCGCAATCGGGGATAACCCTGAGCACCGGGGCCGCCGCCTCCTTTCCTCCGCATGGACGATCACCCGCGTCCGGCCGCGCCACCGGCCCCAGTGACTGACCGGCAGCCGACCGATGGCCGACCGGTGGTTGACCGGCGGGAACGCTCCTGAGAACGGTCTCAGGAGGCTCTCAGCTCCGATCAGTAGGCTCTCGTCATGCAACGTGGGGGAAAACGGACCGTCCTGGTCGCGCTGGTCGCCGTGCTGGTCGTCGGCGTCGCGGCCTGGCTGGTGTGGCCGTCCGAGGCGGACGTACGGGCCCAGAACCAGATGATCACGGTGGTCGACGGGCCGGGTGACGACCAGCGGGTCACGCTGGACACGAGCTTCTTCCCCCCGGCCGGAGGCGGCAGGGCCCCCGCGGTGCTGCTCGCGCACGGCTTCGGCGGCAGCAAGCAGAGCGTGCGGGACGCCGCCGTACGGCTGGCGCGGGACGGTTACGCCGTGCTGACCTGGTCCGCGCGCGGCTTCGGCCGCTCCTCGGGGCAGATCGCGCTGAACTCCCCCGACTACGAGGTCAAGGACGTGCGCCAGCTGGTCGACTGGGTCGCCAGGCGGCCCGAGGTCCGGCTCGACGCGGCGGGCGACCCGCGGGTGGGCGTCGCGGGCGGCTCCTACGGCGGGGCCATCGCGCTGATGGCCGCCGCCCACGACCCCAGGATCGACGCGATCGTCCCGCAGATCACCTGGTACGACCTGGCCGACGCGCTGTTCCCGAACGCCACCGGGCAGGGCCCGGAGAGCGGGGTGTTCAAGCGCATGTGGGCCGGGCTGTTCTTCAGCCGCGGCGGTCCCACGCCGGGCGCGGCCGGTCTCGCCGCCCTCGGGAGGGGCGCGGAGGGCGCGGAGGGCGCGGAGAGCCCAGAGGGCGAGGAAGGCGCGGACGGGCCGCCGCCCGCCCCGCCCCGGCCGCTCACCGCGGAGGAGGTCCGGTGCGGCCGGTTCCTGCCGGAGATCTGTGACATGTACCAGAAGGTGGCCGAGAGCGGCCGGGCGACCGCGGACGCGGTGGAGACGCTGCGCAGGTCCAGCCCGATCTCGGTGCCCGGCAGGATCAAGGTGCCGACGCTGCTGCTCCAGGGACAGCGCGACTCGCTGTTCACCCTGGGCCAGGCGGACGCCAACGCGAAGGCGATCGCCGCCACCGGCGCCCCGGTGGAGGTCGCCTGGTTCGACGGCGGCCACGACGGCGGCAACGGCGAGGTCGACTGGCTGCACGACAGGACGCTCGGCTGGTTCGACCGCCACCTGAAGGAGGACGCGGGGGCCGGCCAGGGAGGCGGCGCCTTCACCGTCACCCGCGACGGCGGGCGCGACCCCGGCACCCGGCGCCCGGTCCAGCTGCACGCCGTCGCCGGCGGCTATCCGGGGCTGTCCGGCACCGGCCAGACCTCCGTGCCGCTCAGCGGGCCCGACCAGCAGGTGGCCAACCCGCCCGGCGGGTCGCCCTCCTCGATCTCCGCGGTCCCCGGCTTCGGCGGCCTCGGCGGGAACGCCACCGCGAACCTCTCGATCGACATGGCGGGCCAGAGCGCCACCTTCGACTCCCCTCCGCTCACCGCCCCGCTCCAGGTCACCGGCAGCTCGACCGTGCGGGTACGGGTGACGCCCGAACCGTCCGGGTCCCCCGCGGCGGGCGACACCGCATCGGGTGACGTTACGGGCAGCGGCGAGGCGGAGTCGGCGGCGGGTGAGGTGACACTGTTCGCCAAGCTCTACGACGTCGCGGGCGCGACGCAGGCGCCGATCCTGCCCGAGGGGCTCGTCGCCCCGGTCAGGATCGCGATCCCCGAGGGCGGCACCGGCGAGGCCACCGTGACCCTGCCGGCCGTCGACCACAGGTTCGAGGTCGGGCACCGGCTGCGCGTCGCGTTCACCACCACCGACCTGGGTTACAGCACCCCCGCGACCCCGGCCGTCTACAAGGTCGCCCTGGCCGCGCCGGCCGTGAGCGTCCCCACCTACGCCACCCTGCGCACCCCCTCGACCGGCCCCGCCTGGTGGATCTGGGCGCTGCCGCTGCTCTCCCTCGTCGTCGCGACGGTCCTGCTGCTCGCGGGACGCCGCCGCGCCGCCGACGAGCACGACCCCGAGCTGGACGCCGTACCGCTGCGGATCCGGGGCCTGACCAAGGCGTACCGGAACGGGGAGCTCGCGGTGAACGACCTGTCGTTCACCGTCGAGCACGGCCAGGTGCTCGGCCTGCTCGGCCCCAACGGGGCGGGCAAGACGACCACCCTGCGCATGCTGATGGGCCTGATCAAGCCCGACGGCGGCGAGGTGCGGATCTTCGGGCACCGGGTGACGCCCGGCGCCCCGGTCCTGTCCAGGCTCGGCTCGTTCGTCGAGGGTCCCGGTTTCCTGCCGCACCTCAACGGCCGCGACAACCTGGAGCTGTACTGGAAGGCGACCGGCCGGCCCGCCGAGGACGCCCGGTTCGCCGAGGCCCTGGAGATCGCCGGCCTCGGCAAGGCCCTGGACCGCGCCGTCCGCACCTACTCGCAGGGCATGCGCCAGCGCCTCGCCATCGCGCAGGCCATGCTCGGCCTGCCCGACCTGCTCGTCCTGGACGAACCCACCAACGGTCTCGACCCGCCCCAGATCCGCGAGATGCGCGAGGTCCTGATCCGCTACGCCAGGGGAGGCCGTACGGTCATCGTCTCCAGCCACCTGCTCGCCGAGGTGGAACAGACCTGCAGTCACGTGGTGGTCATGCACCGCGGGCGCCTCGTCACGGCCGGGACCGTGGCCGAGCTGCTGAGCAGCCGCACCCCGGTGAACGGCTCCGGCACCCGCCTGGAAGACGTCTTCCTGGACCTGATCGGAGAGAAGGCGTGAGCGACACCGACGGTGCCCGTGGCACCATGACCGGCGCGACGGGCGACGGCCCCGCGCGAAGCGGCCGGACCCCGGAGAGCGGAGCCCCGGAGAACGGGGCCGCGGCGAACGGCTCGGCGCGCGGGTACGCGCCGGGGCGCACGCTGCCGCTCGCCGTGGAGATCGTCCGGCAGTTCAAGCGGCGCCGCACGCTGGTGATGTTCGGGCTGCTGCTCGCGCTGCCGTGGATCCTGGTGATCGCCTTCAAGGTCGGCGCCGGGTCCGGGCAGCCCACCACCACGCTGCGCATCTCCGACCTGGCCACCGAGGGCGGGCTGAACTTCGCGGCGTTCGCCCTGTCGGTGTCGGCGAGCTTCCTGCTGGTCGTCGCGGTGGCGCTGTTCTGCGGCGACACCGTGGCCAGCGAGGCCAGCTGGTCGTCGCTGCGCTACCTGCTGGCCGCCCCGATCCCGCGCGACCGCCTGCTGCGGCAGAAGCTCGTCGTCGCGATGGGCTACTCGGCGGCGGCGGTGATCTGCCTGCCGGTGATGGCCCTGCTGGCCGGGACCCTCGCGTTCGGGTGGAACGACGTCAGGGTGCCGGGGACCGGTGAGACGATCGCCGCCCTGGACGTGCTGCCCCGGTTCGGGGTGGTGATCGGCTACGCCCTGGTCAGCCAGTTCGTGGTCGCGGCCCTCGCCTTCCTGCTCTCCGTCAGCACCGACTCCCCGCTGGGGGCGGTCGGCGGGGCGGTCGGCCTGGTGATCGTCAGCAACATCCTGCAGGCGGTCGAGGCGCTCGGCTGGCTCAGGGAGTTCCTGCCGACCTTCTGGAACACCGCGTGGCTGGACGCCCTGGCCCCGCAACCGGAGTACGACGGCATGCTCAAGGGGGTGGCCGTCTCGGTCACCTACTCGGCGATCCTGATCGCGTTCGCCTTCCGCCGCTTCCGCGTCAAGGACGTGGTCTCCTAGCGGACCCCCTGCCGGCGGGGCCCCTGGAGGGGCGCCCTTCGGCGGGGCTGTCCTACGTACGGCCCTGCCGTACGGCAGGGGTGTCCTATGGCGCGATCCCACGGCGCGGGACGTCCCCATGGGGAGGTCCCACGGCTCGGGAGATCCCACGGCTCGGGAGGTCGTGTGCGGGGTCTCGCGGCGGGGCTCCGCCCGGGTCACCCGCAGCGGGCCCATCGGTCACCCCCGACGGGTCCATGGGTTACCTCCGGTGGTTCCCCCCGGTGAATCGACGGGTCACCCCTGGCGGGCTTGCTTGTGGGCTACCCCCGGTGGATCGACGGATCACCTCCGGCGGGCTTGTGGGTCACCCCCAGTGGGGAGGGCGATCCTCGATCAGGCGGGCGTCGTCGTCGGCCTCGCGCCACTCGCTCCAGCCGAGATCGGTGTCGTCGGCGGTCTGGTCGGGCAGGATCGGCAGCCCGTCGTCGGCGAGGTCGACGGGACGCAGGTCATCGGGTTCGGGCACTGTCACGCGCCCCATGCTAGCCACCCTCGCGGCCCGCGCCTCCCCATCCCGGCCAAAGGCCTCCCCCGGCCTCCCGGCGATGCCTCCCGGACCTCCTGGAGCTCCCGGCGATGCCTCCCCCGGGCCTCCCCGACCTCCCCGACCTCCCCGACCTCCCGGACAGAGGCCGTCGGCCTTCCGGGCGACGCCACCCAGACGACACCTTCCGGCCGCCCGGCCGACGCCTTCCGGGCGAAGCCCTGTGGTCGAAGCCCCGGATGATCGAAGCCCCGGATCGAAGCCCCGGGCGGAGGTCGTCCCCGGCCCGGAGAAAAAGCCCTTTCCGCTCCTCCGAGGACCCGGGAGAGCCCTCCCCCACCCCTCGGGAGAAAAGCCCGTTTTCCGCGTGGAAAGCCGTCCCCCGCTCCCTGTGACGCCGGGGACAGGCGGGGGCCCAGACGGTACGATGCGGTGGCAGGTTCCGGCTATCCCCCCGTGAGGCGCCATGACAACGCCAGCAGGATGGCGGCGAGACGGCAATCTGCCCAACGAGCTGACCAGCTTCGTGGGGCGCACCAGGTTGCTCACCACACTCCGGCAGCGGCTGGGCGAGCACCGCCTGGTCACGGTGACCGGCATCGGGGGGGTCGGCAAGTCCCGCACCGCCCTGCGGATCGCGCACCAGATGCGGGCCGACTTCAAGGACGGCGTCTGGTTCGCCGACCTGGCCCGCCTCCAGGACTCGGGGATGGTCCGTCACACGATCACCTCGGCCCTCGGGATCGCCGACCAGTCCGCCCGCTCGGCGGACGAGACGCTGGTCGAGTGGCTGGGCGACCGCGAGATCCTCCTGATCATCGACACGTGCGAGCACCTGGTCGACGCGTGCGGCGCCCTCTTCGAGGACCTGCTCGGCAACGCCGGGGGGCTCACCATCCTGGCGACCAGCCGCCAGTCGCTGAACGCCAGGGGCGAGCACACGGTCACCATCCCGCCGCTCGCGGTCCCCGGCGACTCCCCGGGCGAGGACGTCTTCAGCAACGAGGCGGTGCAGCTCTTCGTCGCGCGGGCGAGCGCGGTGGTGCCCAACTTCATGCTGGACGAGCACAACATCGGCCCGGTGGCCGAGCTCTGCCGCCGTCTCGACGGCATCCCGCTCGCCATCGAGCTGGCCGCGGTCCGGATGCGCGCCCTGTCGGTGGAGCAGATCCTCGGCCTGCTCGCCGACCGGTTCAGCCTGCTCGCGGGGGCGAGCCGCACGGCGCTGCCCAGGCACCAGACGCTGCGGGCCGCGATCGGCTGGAGCCACGAGCTGTGCGAGCCGGCCGAGCGGCTGCTGTGGGCGCGGCTGTCGGTCTTCGCCGGGGACTTCGAGCTCGACGCCGCCCGCTACGTCTGCTCGGGCGACAACCTCCCGTCCGAGGACATCATGGAGCTCATCTCCAGCCTGGTGGAGAAGTCGATCCTGCTGAGCGACGGCACGCCCTCGGGGCACCGCTACCGGCTGATCGACACCCTGCGGCAGTACGGCGAGGAGTGGCTGGACAAGCTCGGCGAGACCGCGGGGATCAGGCGGAAGCACCGCGACTACTACCTGCAGCTGGCCAAGCGGAGCGAGGACGCCTGGTCGGGTGCCCGCCAGGTCTACTGGTACGTCAGGATGCGCCACGAGCACGACAACATCCGCGTCGCGCTCGACCACTGCCTGCGCACCCCCGGCGAGGTGCAGGCGGGGCTGAAGCTGCTCTCCTCCCTGTGGTTCATGTGGGTGGCCTGCGGGCTGGCCCGCGAGGGCAGGCTCTACCTGGAGAAGACGCTGGAGCTCGCGCGCCAGCCGAGCCCCGACCGGTGCAAGGCGCTGTGGGTGCTGTCCTACATCAACAGCGCGCAGGGAAACATCGCCGGCGCCATCGAGGCCGCGGAGCAGTGCAGCTCCGACGCCGTCAGGGTCGGCGACTCGGGCGCGGTCATCCTGGCCACCAAGATGCTCGGCACGGCCGCGTTCCTGCAGAACGACCTGCAGAAGGCGAGCGCGCTGCTGGGCGTGGCGATCGAGTTCCACAAGAGCGGCCGCGAGCTCAACCCGGGCCTGCTGCCCTCGATCGTCGAGCTGTCCATGGTCCTGCTCATCCAGAACGAACCGGCCGAGGCCGAGGTGCTGCTGCGCGACTGCATCGCGGTCTGCACCCAGCGCGGCGAGCTGTGGCTGCGCTCGTACGCCATCTACGCGCTCGCCAGCGTCTACCAGGCGATGGGCCGCTCCCCCGAGGCCATGTCCAACGCGCGCGAGGCGCTCCGGCTCAAGCGTTACTTCCACGACGTGCTCGGGATCGGCCTCGCGATCGAGGTGGTGGCCAAGCAGGCGCTGGAGGACGGCCAGGCGGCGCTCGCCGCCCGGCTGATGGGCGGCGGCCAGGCCAACTGGCGGACCTTCGGGATGCCGCAGCTGGGCTCCCCGTTCTTCAACTCCGAGCACGACCGCTGCGTCAAGGAGTGCAAGCGCGTCCTCGGCGAGGAGGCCCACGAGAAGGCCTTCGCCCAGGGCAGGAAGCTGAACCTGGAGGAGCTGATCGTCCTCGCGCTCGGAGACCACGAGGACGGTCAGGTCGTCCAGGGGTGAGTCATCCCGCGGGGGGCTGCGGCGCCTCCCGCTGCCAGGCGCCCGTGTAGCGGGAGCTGGTCAGCGAGTAGTCGACGCTGCCGCTGATCCAGAACTCCAGGCCGCGCACGTAGGCGAGCACCGCCTCGGAGCCGAGCGCCTCCAGTGAGGGGCGCAGCGCCACCATGTCGGCGATGGCCCGGTTGCGCATGGCGCCGATCGCCTCCATCGCCTGCTGCCGCGAGTAGCCCCGGTGCCTGGCGAGCACGTTCACCAGGTTGTTGCGGGAGTTGGCGCCGTCGCTCTCCTTGGCGTACGAGATGAGGTCGTTGTCCCAGACGACGACGTCGTTGGCGCTCTCGGTGATCGCCTTGACGTCGGGGTGGCGCCACTCCTCGGGGGTGAGGCTGTATCCGCTGGCGACGTCGATGAGGGCGAAGACGGTGAGCATGGCGCCGGTGCGCCGCCGCATGAAGATGTAGTCGTCCACCTTCGGCACGACGTCGGCCTCGCGGTTGGCGGCCTCCCACACCTGGGCGAAGAGGTAGTCCTTCGTGACGGTGCGCCAGCGGTCGAGCTGGTCGTCGCCGCCGTACGTGGAGATCCTGGTCTTGATCTCCAGGAGCGTCCTGGCGAAGACGTCGTCGACCTCCTGACCGGCCTCCAGGTCGTCCAGGACGGTGAAGAGCCGGGGCAGGGCGCGGGTCATCTCACCGGCGCCGCGGCCCGACTCGCAGAAGGCGTCGTCGAAGGCGAACAGCCACACGCACCAGTCGGTCGCCAGGCGCAGCGTGTGGTGTTCGGCATAGGGGTACGTGCGGGCTCCCAGCCAGCCGTACTTGGCCTGGCGGTAGCGCTCGACGGTCTCCGGGTCCTCCAGGATGCCCGTGTCCACGAGCCAGTCGAGGGTCTCGGTGTTGACCCTCTCGACATGGGGGTTGACCTCGCTGGGGAAGGGACAGGGTAACGGGGGGATGCGGAGAGACAGGCCTGACCTACGCTTAGTAGTAGTTCCCACTCCCCAAGGATGGCCGAAGGACGCCCGTTTTCCTATACGTCAGGAAACACCTGGATATCGTGGTTTCTGACTTACTGCCCGAACCATTCCAGGTATTCGTCCTGGCCGAACATCCGGGCCGTGTCCGCCGCGGAGGGGGTCCCGGCGCGCGGATCGGCCCCGGCCTCCAGAAGTGCCCTGATCACAGCGGGTTCCTTCTTGAACACCGCGCCCGCCAGCGGCGTCTGCCCCCGGTCGTTGGCCCTGCCGGGGTCGGCGCCCAGCTCCGCCAGAGCCCG
Organism: Streptosporangium sp. NPDC002524; assembly: GCF_040295985.1. Classification (NCBI taxonomy): domain Bacteria; kingdom Bacillati; phylum Actinomycetota; class Actinomycetes; order Streptosporangiales; family Streptosporangiaceae; genus Streptosporangium; species Streptosporangium sp. NPDC002524. The sequence goes on from NZ_JBEOWK010000024.1 coordinate 29,595, forward strand.
GACCGTGTCCGCATGGCCGTGGTAGGCGGCGAGCATCAGAAGGGTGTCGCCCCTGTCGTTGCTGAGATCGACCGGGACCCCCGCTCCGACGTAGGCTCGGAGCCGCTCCGTCTCGCCGGTCCTCGCCAGGCCGAAGAGACGGGTCGCGAACTCCTCGAGCTCAGGGTCAGACTGCATGTGACCCATTGTGCCCCGGTAGGGTGCCGTGTGATCGCCGAGGGTAGGCGGAATTCAGCGGACCCCCCACGGGTTGAGCTGAAGAGACGACCGACGAAAGGCTGGAAAACGGTGTTCGACCCGACGGATCTCTACCGGCTCGGCGGAGACGTCCCTGAGCTGACCGATCCGGTGCTGCTCTACCACTTCGACGGGTTCGTGGACGCGGGCGGCGCCGGACGGCTCGCCATCGCCCACCTGCTCGACGAGCTGGAGCACCGGGTCGTGGCGACCTTTGACGTCGACCGTCTGCTGGACTACCGCTCCCGGCGGCCCACCATGACCTTCGACACCGACCACTGGGCGGACCTGGAGAGCCCCGAGCTCTCGCTGCACCTGGTCCACGACACCACCGGGACCCCGTTCCTGCTGCTCAGCGGCCCCGAGCCCGACCGGGAGTGGGAGCTGTTCACCGCCGCCCTCGGCACGCTCGTCACCCGGCTGAACGTGGGCAGGCTGGTGACCATCCACGGCATCCCGATGGCCGTCCCGCACACCCGCCCGCTGGGCGTCACCGGCCACGCCAGCCGCCCCGAGCTGGTCACCGGCCAGACCAGCGCCTTCGGCAAGGTCCAGGTGCCCGGCAGCGTGGCCTCGCTGATCGAGTTCAGGCTCGGCGGCGAGGGCCACGACGCCCTCGGCTACGCCGTGCACGTCCCGCACTACCTGGCCCAGGCCGAATACCCGTCGGCCGCGGTGACCGCGCTGGAGGCGGTGACCAGGAGCACCGGGCTGGTCTTCCCGCTGGAGGGCCTGCGCGAGGCCGCCGAGAAGACCGACGCCGAGATCGCCGAGCAGATCCAGGCCTCCCAGGAGCTGTCCACCGCGATCACCGGCCTGGAGCAGCAGTACGACGCGTTCGCGGCGGGCTCCGAGCGCGAGAGCCTGATGGCCGAGCCCTCGGAGATGCCGACCGGCGACGAGCTCGCCGCCCAGTTCGAGGCGTTCCTCGCCGAGCGCGACGAGCAGCGCGGTGACTGATCTCCGCCGGACCGGGCGCCCGTACGACGTGCCGGGCGCGCGATGACCGACCTGCGCGTGGGCCTCGTCGGGTACGGCGTGGCGGGGGCGTTCTTCCACGCCCCGCTGATCTCCGCGACGCCCGGCCTGACACTGTCGGCGGTCGTCACCGGCGATCCGGAGCGGGCCGCCGAGGTGTCGGGGAAGTACGGCGCGCGGGCGGTCCGTGACGCCGCCGAGTTGTGGGACTCCGTCGACCTGGTCGTGATCGCCTCCCCCAACCGCACGCACGTCCCCCTGGCGGAGGCCGCGCTGAGGGCGGGCCTGCCGGTCGTGGTGGACAAGCCGCTCGCCGCGACCGCCGCCGAGGCGCGCGGCCTGGCGGGGCTCGCGCGCGACCTGGGCCTGATGCTGACCGTGTTCCAGAACCGGCGCTGGGACGGCGACTTCCTCACGCTCGGGCGCCTGGTCGCGGCGGGCGAGCTGGGCGAGGTCACCCGGTTCGAGTCGCGGTTCGAGCGCTGGCGTCCGGTGCCGAAGGGCGGCTGGCGCGAGACGGGCGGGGCCGAGGAGGTCGCCGGGCTGCTGTACGACCTCGGCAGCCACCTGGTCGACCAGGCCCTGCGGCTGCTCGGCCCGGCCGTCGACGTGTACGCCGAGTCGGACGTGCGCCGCTCCGGGGTGAACGCCGACGACGACACCTTCATCGCCCTCTCCCACGCGGGCGGGGCCCGCTCGCACCTGTGGGTCAGCGCGGTCACCCCCCGGCCGGGTCCCCGCTTCCGGGTGCTCGGCTCGCGGGCGGGTTACCTGAAGTACGGCCTGGACGTGCAGGAGGAGCAGCTGCGCGCCGGTCTGACCCCGGCCTCCCCCGGCTTCGGCGAGGAGCCGTCCGAGCGCTGGGGCACCCTCGGCGCGGACGGCGGTCCCGACGACGTCCGCGCCGTCCCCACGGAGCCGGGCGCCTACTCCGGCTTCTACCGGGCGGTGCTGGCGTGCCTGCGTGAGGGCGCCCCGCCGCCGGTCGCCCCGGAGGAGGTCGTCGAGGCCCTCACCGTGCTGGAGGCCGCCCGCCGCTCGGCCGCCGAGCGCCGGGTCGTCACCCTGGGCGACGACCGCTAGTCGCGCAGGCGGGCGCGGAGGGTCCGCGAGTCGGCCTCGCTCCAGCCGTGCGAGGCGAGCCACTCCAGCGGGCCGCCGAACCGCTCGTCGAGGACGCGCAGGAACTGCTCGATGTACTCGGCCCTCGGGCGGTGGTCGTCGGGCGGGCGGGTGTCGAGGTCGTCGCGGTAGGTGTCGCTGGCGCGCAGCCGCGCCAGGATGTCGTCGATGCGGTCGGCCGTGGCGACGTAGTCGGCGACGATCGCCTCGCGGGTGGCCCCGGCGACCTCCAGCGCGAGGGCGCAGAGGACACCGGTGCGGTCCTTGCCCGCCGCGCAGTGGACGATGGCGGCCCCGTCGTCGAGGGCCATGGCGCGCAGCGCGGCCAGCACCGAGTCGGGGCGGTCGCGGAGGTAGGCGTAGTAGAACCCGGTCACCCTGAGCTCGGCGAGATCCTCCTCGACCCGCTCGGTCCAGGGCAGCACCCTGTCGCCGTCGATGGTGTCGGCCTCCACGTCGGTGTACACGCCGCCCTCGGCGAACAGGGTGTGGTGGTGGATGCTCACCTCCGGCACCTCGGTGAGCGGCCCCGGCCCCTCCAGGCGCACCTCGGCCCCCGAGCGCAGGTCGACGACGTTGCGGAGCTTCAGGTCGCCGACGAGTTGCCGGACGTCCCGTCCGGTCAGTCCCTGCAGGTTGTCGGACCGGTAGACCCGGCCGAAGCGTGTGGTCCCGCCGTCGACCGTGGCGAGCCCGCCGAGGTCGCGGACGTTGGCGGCACCCTCGAGATCGATCCAACGCGTGAAGTCGTTCATCACCTTCGAGTTTATACGTCGCTTTACGCGCGGGCAGTTAACGTCCGGTGCCGGTTTCCGTAATTACCGATGTCCCCATATGCCATCCGTAAATGCGCCATACCTCTATCCATGGGGGACAGTGGAAGGACCCGCCTGTACCCCGTCACGAGGAGGTCGCGTGGATCCGAGGAGACGCCCCCCGCACCTGCTGATCGATCCGGCCCTGCCCGAGCCGATCTCCTCGGTCTTACGCGCCAGCCCGCAGGCGCTGCGCGCGGCCCGTCAGGGACGGATCCCCGGCCGCCGCGGGCCCGACCCCGTCAAGCTCATCGCGATCGCCGGGCTCCTGCTGCTCATGGCGAGCCTGAGCGCCACCGGGGGCTTCATCGCCGTCCTCGTGCTGCTCTCCTTCTCCGCGCTGCGCGGCCTGAGCGACGATCCCGAGAACCGGCGGGAGCGGCGGCGCGTCCGGGTGGCCATGGAGCACAGGGACCGGTTCATCCTGCCGGAGGACCTCGACGGCGACTGCGGCGACCTGCTGCGCCGCACGCAGGACGCCACGGAGTCGGTCCTCGCCTCCGAGATCAACCGGGTGCGCCTGCTCGACACGATCGACAACGCGGTGACCCTGCCCGACCAGGCCTGGCAGATCGCGAAGAAGCTGGTGCGGCTGTCGGAGATGAGAGCCGAGCACAACCGGCTCGTACCGGGCGCGCCCCCGCCCGAGGTGGCCGAGGCCTTCACCCCCTACGTCAAGGCCCTGGAGACCGCCGAGCTCTCGCTGACCAGGCGGGTCCGCGCGCTGGAGGAGTACGCCAGGCAGGTCCGCAGGGCCGACGGCGTCTACCGCGCCTACCAGCAGCTCCAGGTGCTCGCCGAGCGGACCCCGCAGTACGAGGCGCTGGTCGCCGAGACCGCGGAGGACGCGCTCACCCTCCCCGGGCTGGAGCACCTCACCGAGCAGGCCCAGCAGGTCAGGAAGCTGTTCCACGAGAGCATCGACGAGGCCCGCGACGCCGCCCGGCACCTGCTGACGTCCGCCGACTCCTGAGACACCCCGGTTCGCGGCGTACGCCCTAGGCATCCCGGTTCGCGGCGCACGCCCTCAGCCGTCCGCGTGGCACGAAGGTTCCAGAGGACGGCCCGTACGTTCTCCACCGTCCGCGTGGCACGAAGGTTCCGGAGGACGGCCCGCACGCCCTCAACCGTCCGCGCGGCGCAGGAGTTCCAGGGTGCGGTCCATGCCCGCCTGGTTGCCGAGGCTGCGGTAGATGCTCCGGGCCTGTCGCAGGACGGAGACCGAGGCCTGCCGGTCGCCCGCCTCCAGGTGGGCCTCCCCCAGGTAGCGCAGGCTCCTCGCCATCCACCAGCGGTCGCCCAGCTCCCCGAAGTCGTGCACCGCCCGCAGGAGCGACTCCTGCGCCTCGCGCGTGCGGCCGAGCCGCCCGTGGGCGCGTCCCGCCGACAGCTCGGACCTGGCGACGCCCCACGAGTCGCCGAGCGCGGTGAGCATCTCGGTGGCCCGGCGCACGTAGGTGAGCTCGCGCAGCGCGTTCGCCGGGTTGCCGACCTCCCCGGCCGCGCGCAGGCACCTGGCCTCCTCCCACAGCTCCCCGCGCAGCCGGAACATCTCGGCGGCCCGGTCCAGGCTGAACCCGGCCCTCGTGAAGTCCTCGGCCGCGGCGCGGGTGTCCCCGGCGGCGTGCAGTCCCCGCGCCGTCGCGCCGAGCACCTCGCCGTACGCGCGCAGCGTCTGCGCCTCGGAGTAGCGGTTGCGGTCGCGCTCGAACACCGCCAGGGCGTCCTCCAGCAGCTCCCGCGCCTCCTCCGGCCTGCGCTGGGCGAGCCGTAGCTCGGCGAGGTTGCGCTGGGTCCTCGCCACCCACCAGCGGTCGTCCTCGCCCTTGAAGGCGGTGATGGCGCCGATCAGGTGGCCCTGCCCGCGGTCGAGGTGGCCGTCGTTGAACAGGGCCATGCCGATCGCGCGCATCGCCCGTGCCGCCCACCAGGTCTCGCCGAGGTCGGTGAAGATGTCCAGTGCCCGTTCGGCGTCCGTCATGGCGCTGCGGTGACCGCCCTGCCCGCCCGCCACCGCCGACCGGTCCAGCAGCGCGATGCCCACCGCCCGGGGGTCGCCCATGTGGTCGGCGGCCTCGCACAGGATCTCGGCGACCGTCCGCCAGTCGGACCAGTAGGCCCGCAGGGAGTGGCAGAGGGAGCAGAAGGCCCGGCCGAGACCCCAGGTCAGCTCCCACATCTCCATGCTCCTGGCCTGGCCGATCGCGGCGACCAGGGTGAGCCGCTCGGCGTTGAGCCAGTCGGCCGCCGAGGTCTGCTCCGGCGTCACCGCCGGGGTGGGCTCCGCGCCGGTGGGCCTGGCCCTGCGCCCCCAGTCCTGGGGCCAGCGGGCCACGGCCGCGGCCTCCGCGCGGCGGCGGTAGCCGGACAGGACCCGCTCGACGGCCGCCCTGCGGTGGCTCTCGTCGTCGTCGGAGAGCGCCAGCTCGCGGGCGAAGATCTTGACGAGGTCGTGCAGCCGGTAGCGCATCACCCCGGACAGGTCGATGCCCGAGCACTCGGCGAGCTGGGCGTCGATGAGCGCCTCCAGCTGGTCGGCGCCCTCGGGCTCGGAGGTGGCGAGCAGCTCCCCGGCCACCCAGCCGGGCACGTCGGGGGCGCTGACCATGCTGAGCAGCCGCAGCAGGCGGCGCTGGAGCCCGGTGCAGTCGTCGTAGCTCAGCTGCAGGGAGGCGCGCACGCTCTTGTCGAGCCTGCGGCCGATCTCCAGCTGGTCGAGGCGGCGGCGCTCGTCCCTCAGCCGGTCGGCGAGGCGGCGCAGCGTCCAGTTCTCCCGGGTGGCGAGGCGCCCGCCGCAGATGCTGATGGCGAGCGGCAGGTGGTCGCACATCCGTACGATCTCCTGGGCCGACTCCAGGTCGGCGGCGACCCTGTCGTCCCCGGCCAGCCGTGCCAGCAGCTCGACGCCCTGCGCCTCGCTGAACACCGACAGCCGCTTGTCGTAGGTGTTGAGCAGGAACAGCGGCTGCCGCGACGTGACCATGACCGCGCAGCCGGCCTCGGCCGGGATCAGGTCCTTGACCTGGTCGCCGTCGTGGGCGTTGTCCAGGCAGATCAGGATGCGCCTGCCCTTGGTCCAGGTCAGCCAGAGCGTGCGCAGCTCGGCCAGGCCGCCCGGGTCGGTGGTGAGCCGCACGCCGAGCGCGCGCAGGAAGCCGATCAGCACCTCCTCGGGACCGACCGGGGCCTCCACCTCGCCGCGCAGGTCGGCGTAGAGGCGGCCGTCGGGGAAGCTTCCGGCGATCTCGTGCCCGAACCGGGCGATGAGCATGGACTTGCCCACCCCGCCCCTGCCGTACACCGAGACGACGAGCGGCGAGGCGCTCCCCGCGGGGTCGCGGGCGCGGCGGCGTTCGGCGAAGACCTCGCGCAGCTCGGCCAGCGACTCGGTACGGCCGGTGAAGTGCGCGGAGACCGGCGGCCACTGGTCGGGCGGGCGCCACGACGTCCCGGCGGCACCGGTGTCGCGCTCCCCGGGCCGCGATCCGGCCGTCGCCCAGGTGAGCAGGCCGACCAGGAGACCGGCGACCGCGGTGACGCCGACCTTCGCCTCGGTGGGCAGGTCCCACACGTCCAGCGAGGTCGCCAGGATGCTGGCCACGGCCGCGGTGAGCCCGGCCGCGGCGGGCGCGGCGAGCGGGATCCTGCGTCGCCGCGGCTTCGGCGGCTTCGGCGGTTTCGGACCATGCTGGTCAGGTACGTTCGACGGCCCGGCCATCCACACCCCTCGGCGAAGACCACGGCACGCCGCGGTCCCCGTACCGGACGGCGCGTTCTCTCATGATTGATTCAAGCAGACGCAATGCCGGTGGCCGCGTGTCTTCGCGGCCACCGGCGGGTGAACTCGTCCACCCCGGCCTCGCGCGGGTGCCCTTCGCGTCACCCGGGCCCCTTCACGGTGCCCGGGTGACGCGTCCGGCTCTCCGCCGCGCTACCGGCCGAGCGCGAGGCAGGTCGCCTTGGCGGTCTTGGACGGGTCGCTCTCGGAGGTGGCGGTCAGGGTCACCTTGGCGAGGCGGGCGCCTCCCGCCCCGCGCCGGGCGTCGACGGAGACCACGGTGTTCTTGCCCGAGTCGGCGGTCGCGAGCTCGTTGGGCAGCGAGGCCGTCCAGCCGCGTCCGTCGACGGTCGCCGACAGCCGGTAGACGTCGCCCTTGAGGTAGGCGCTCACGTCCTCGGGGTGCTGCCCCTGCGCCTGGACGGTCCTGCCGGTGTTGAACAGCGGGAAGCGGCAGGACGTCAGGTCCTTGCCCGACGGGACGCCGACGGACGGGAGCAGCTTCACGCCGCGCCTGTTCGGCCCCGCGCCGTCCAGGGAGCGGATCGCCACCGTGTACGACAGGATGCCCTTGCGGTCGCGCTTGAGGTCGAGGACGTAGAAGTGGAGCCGGTTGGCCTGGTCCACGTACTCGAACTCCGAGCCCGAGCCGGTGCCCGCGTGGAACAGCGCGTCCGACAGCTGGCGGTAGTCGCCGACCGTGATGGGCACGGCGGTGCCGTCCGGCAGCACGTAGTCGGTCATGCCGATGTCCTGCGGGTTGGCGTCGACGACCCACTCGAACGGCGCCCGGTCCTCGTTCTTGGTCTTGGCCAGCAGCACGCCGGAGTCGGGGGTGAAGGAGTCGGCGCCCATCCTGTCCACGACCTCGACGGTGTAGTTGTCGTAGCCGCCGCCGTCGCAGAACGGGTCGGTGCTCACGTCACAGGCCGGGCTGCGGTCGCCGTCGCCGAAGGCGATGTTGACCCCCGACAGGCCGGTGGGCCCCGGCTGGGCCACCCGGGCCGTCACCTTGGCCACGACGAGCCCCGACTCGGCCAGCGCCTCCCTGGACAGGCGCAGCACGTTCGCCTCGTCCACCATCTCCAGCTTGATCTTGTTGCGGAGCATGTGCTGGGCGCCCATCGAGCCGCCCGAGGTGGGCGGGATCAGCCAGCGGCTGTGCGGGCCGCCGGGGCCGTTGAAGCTGCCCCGGCTGAGCATCTCCCAGATGCCGGTGTACGCCCGGCGCGGCGGCACCCCGAACGGGTTGTTGTAGTTGTCGCCGATGCCGAGGATGTGGCTGAGCTCGTGGGCGTAGACGCCCTGCCCTGAGCTCTCGGCCTGGGTGGAGGAGCCACCCCCGGCGTTGGGCCAGATGGACGAGGCCGAGGCCCAGGACGTCCACTCCACGTAGCGGGTCCTGGCCCAGTTGGGCAGGGCCGGGTCGGGCGGGCCGAAGTCGTCGGTCACCGCCTCCTTGGTCGGGAACTTGATCGGGCCGAACTCCTGCCAGGTGGCCGACTCGTCCTGGCCCGCGCTCAGGTAGAAGACGAAGTCGAAGCCGGCCGGGATCTCCTGGCCGACGGAGCCGACCCACGCCGCCCGCGCGTCGGTCCTGATGTTGCGGTTGCAGGTGTCACCGGCCGGGCAGGCAGTGCCGCCCTGGAACTCCATGGCGTACTCGTGCGACTTGCCCGGCATCTGGTACGGGCCGAACGAGGTCAGCTCCACGCCGTAGCGGCCTCCCGAGTCCTCCATCCAGTACTCGTGGATGGTGTGGCCCCGGTTGAGCGCGTTGGGGGTGTTGAGGAAGTCCCGGTAGAACGTGGCGACCTGGTCGCGGGGGATGTCGTGGGCCTCGGCGCTGGGGTTCCTGAAGACGGTGGAACCCTGGGGCTGGGTGACCACGAACGGCTGGTTGGGGTAGTCGGCCAGGACGAGCGCGCCGCGGAAGGTCCGCTTGGAGCCCTTGACCGCGGGGTCGGCCCAGTTGGTGCCGGGGGGCTTGCGGTAGTCGGCCCACGTCATGTGGTCCGGGTTCTTCCAGTTCTGCGGGTCGATCGCCGCAGGGCTCGCGGGGTCGGCGCGGCGCGCGGTCGCGGCGTCGGGGGCGTCCTGCTGCCAGGGCTGGGTCCGGGGCCAGTGGTCCAGGCGCCAGGGGTGTTCGGGCTCGGGAACGGGGTCGGCGGAGGCGGGGACGGAGGTGAGGCCGACGGGGATCAGCACGATCGCGGCGAGCAGCACTTTCAGCAACCTGGGGGGTCGTATCACGCTAAAAGACGGTATAGACCGTTTTCAGATAGATCAACAATCTTCTGTCAGGAAGGTGGGCAGACGTTTACCGGAGATGCATTTGAGATCTAACGTCGCTCCCCTTAACCTCTCCAAAGGGGACGAACTTACAGGAGTGCCTATGTCGACGCGTGCCGGGCGGATCATCGGCACGCGCGCCCGGGGGACCGTCTCCGTCCACTGCGCCCCCCTGATCCTGCCCGTCACGAGCCCTCCCATCAGGGACGGGGCCGTCGTCGTCAGGGGCGACCGGATCGTCCGGGTCGGGCCGCGCGCCGAGATCGAGGCCGCCCACCCCCTCCTCTCCCCGGTCCGGTGGCCGGGCATGATCGTTCCTGGGCTGATCGACGCGCACCTCCGGCTCGACAGGGTGTCCGCCGCGCCGTCCGCGCACGGCGTCACCGCGGTGGGAGGCGTCGCCGCGGACCTCGACGCCGCCTCCGTCCTCGGCGAGGCCGGGCTGGACGGCGTGACCTACCTGGAGACCCGCTGCGAGAGCGAGGAGCTCTGGGAGGACGAGGGCCGCGACCGGCTGATCACCGCGATCCGCGAGGTCGACCACCCGGGCGTCATCGGCATCGCCGCCCACTCCCCCGACCCCCACGTCATGGAGGACCTCGCCGTCCTGTCGCGCACGTTCGGGCTCCGGCTGCACGCCGAGCCCGGCCGCCACCCGGTCGGGTTCCTCGACGAGGTGGGCGTGCTCGGCGCGGGCTGCCACGTCGCGATCTCCGGCCCGCTGGACGAGGCCGACCGCAAGCTCCTCGGGGTCCGCGGCACGGTGATCGCCATCTCGTCGCCGTTCGCCGCCGAGGGTCTCCTCGACGGCGGGAGCGCGATCGCCGTCGGCACCCGTACGGGCGGCGACCCGCTGTCGGTCGCCCGCGCGCTCTCCCACGCGCCGGGTCACGACCGGCTCCTGGTCGAGGCGCTGACGCTGGGCGGCGCGCGGGCGCTGGACATGGCCGAGGGTCCCGGCCGCCTGGGCTCCCTGGAACGGGGCGGCCGGGCGGACTTCGCCGTCTTCGCCGTGGAGGGCGACGAGCGGGACGCCTACACCCTCCTGCTGCACGAGGGGCCCGGCCGGTGCGTGGCCACCTTCGTGGGCGGGCGGGCGCGCTGGCGCCTCGACGAGACCGCGGACGCCGACGCCGCCGACGCCGCCGCGAACGGCGTGACCCCCGTGAACGCCGTGAACGCCGTGAACGCCGGTGACGCGGGGAGCAGGCGTCCGGCCTGACCGCCCGTGGCCGTCCGGTCGCCGTCCGGCGCCGTTCGAAGAATCGGCCGCGACCCCTCTTTAAATCCCCGCGAAGCTGAAACAATGAGTCATGGCGGAAAACACATCTCATGCGGTGACCATCAAGGAAACGCCCATCGTGATGAAATTCATGATGCGCCTCTTCAACCCTCTGATGCGCAAGCAGGTGCGCAGGGGAAAGGCACGCTCCGTGGCCGGGGTGATACTTCTCCACTTCACCGGGAGAAAGACCGGTAAAAGGTACGAGATTCCCGTCATGAAGCAGAGCGAGAACGGCAGGCTGTGCGTCTACACCGAGGCCGGGTGGAAGGCGAACATGCGCGGCGGCGCCGACGTCGAGGTGACGGACATGGGGGTGCGCACCCCCATGCGCGCCGAGCTGATGGACGATCCCGACACCATGGCCGGCGAGATGGGAGACCTGATCAAGAGGATCGGGCTCAAGGAGGCGCGGCAGCGGCTCGGCATCGTCGTCCACGTCGACCGCCCGCCGACCCGCGAGGAGCTCGCGGAGGCGATCCGGCGGCGCAACCTCGGGATCATCTTCCTGACGCCGCTCTAGAGGTGCGGCGAAGGTGCCCCCGCCGGGCCGGCGGGGGCACCTTCGCTCAGCCGGGCTGGCCGAGCGAGCGCAGGTTGTTCGCGTGCCTCGGGGACACCCTCGGGGGGTATTTCTTGGACTCGGGCCCGGCCTTGCGCGCGGTCCCGGGACGGGCCTGCGGGGGCAGCGCGTCCGAGGCCCCCGGCAACCGGACCGACAGCGCGTGGTTGAACACGTTCCGGGGATCCCACTTCGCCTTGACCTGCTGCAACCTCGGATAGTTGTCCTTGTAGTACAGCTTGTGCCAGGGCACTCCCGAGGTGTTCAGCGCGGGATCGGCGAGGTCGTTGTCGGGATAGTTGATGTACGCGCCGTCGTAGGCCTCGCCCGGGACGGGCACCCCGCCCGTGTCCGCGTGCATCTCCCGGTAGGCGTCGCGGATCGCCGTCAGCCACCTCTCGTCCTCGGCCGGGTCCCACCAGCCGATGTCGAAGAAGCCGATGAGCGGCGCGGTCCGGTGCGGGTTGGCCGTGGCCGCGGGGTCCACCGCGTTGATCTTCCCGCCGAGCGACATCAGATAGACCGACGCCCCGGTGTCCGCCTCGCCCTCCGTCAGGAACCGGTAGACGACCTTGAGCTGCGCCGGCGTCCAGGGCTTCTTCAGGTATCCGGCCTTCGACTTGAACCTGAGCGCGTAGGCGCCGGCCCCGGAGTCGTAGGAGAGGGTGACCCGCAGCCACGGCGCCGTGCTGAAGTAGTCGAAGACGGGCTCGACGCCGACGCCCTCGCCGACGGTCTGCACCAGGGTCCACAGGATGCCGTCCGCGCCGGGCACGTCGCCGTCCATCGCCGCGAACAGCTCGATCCGCCCGTTGGAGCGGTGGTACATGGTGAGCGAGCTGTCGATGCTCTCGAAGGCGGGCTCGGCGTGGTTCTGCTGCTGCCAGCGCGCGTAGTTGTCGGCCAGCCGGGAGAGCCCCTCCTCGGTCATGCCCTCCCAGCTCCAGCTCGCCGAGACCACCAGCTGCTGCGCGGGCGGCCTGGGCAGCAGGGTCGCGGGGTCGTTGCCGCGGGCGTTCGGGGAGCGCATCAGGTAGCGGGTGACGATCCCGAAGTTCCCTCCGCCGCCGCCCGCGTGCGCCCACCACAGGTCCCGGTTGGGGTCGCGGGCGTCACGGGTGGCGACGACGATCTTCGCCCGGCCCGAACGGTCGACGACGACCACCTCCACGCCGTGGAGGTGGTCGATCACGAGCCCGTGCCTGCGCGACTGGGGGCCGTACCCGCCGCCGGCGATGTGCCCGCCGGCCCCCACGCTCGGGCAGCCGCCGGCCGGGATCGTGACGCCCCAGCCGAGGTAGAGCGAGCGGTAGGCCTTGCCGAGCGTGGCACCGGCCTCGATCGCGAACGCCTTGTGTGCGGGGTCGAAGTAGACGTCGTTCATCTCCGAGATGTCGATGACGATCGACGTCGCGGGGTCGTCCACGAAGTTCTCGAAGCAGTGGCCGCCGCTGCGCACGACGATCTTCTTCCCGGCGCGTACGGCCTCGTTGACCACCTGCACGATCTGCTCGGCGGAGTGGACGAGACGGACCGACTCCGGCTGCGCGAGGAACCGGGAGTTGTAGCCCCTGGTGACGAGTTCCGCGTATCTCGGGTCGTCCGGCGTTATCGTCGCCGCGCCCGGCAGCGGGGCGCACTCGGAACGCGCCCGGCCGGTGGTCGTCGCGCTCGCCGCCGATTCACCGGTGGCCAGCCCCGCGGCCGCCCCTCCCGCGACGGCCATCGCTCCCAGAAATCCACGGCGTGTTGCTTTGGCCACCGTCGTTACCAGACCTTTCGCATTCACATTCACATTCATTTGAGCGCTCCTCCGGGGGAGGAACGCTTTTCCGCCTCCGGGGGCGTCGCCCCCGGCTTTTCATCTCTCGCGGGATCCGCGGGATCCGCGGGATCCACGGGATCCGGAGGAGTCCGCGGAATCCGCAGGAATCCGCGGGAATCGCGGCGCTGGTGGAATCGCGGCCCTCGTGGATTCGTGGTTTTCACGGAATCGCGGTCCTCACGGATTGGCGGTCCCGCAGGTTTCGAGGCCCTCGCGGGCCCCCGGTCCTCGCGGAGTCGCGAGTCCCGGGAAGTCGCGAGTCCCGGGAAATCGCGAGCCCCGGGTTCTCGCGAGCCCCGGGGAGTCGCGGTCCCACCCGGACCCCGGCCTCCGGAGTCTCAGTCCTCGCGGGCGAGCAGTCCCTCCGCGGCCTCCCGCAGCAGGCGGCTCGCGGCGCGCACCTCGGCCGCGAGCGGCCGGTCGGCCTGCAGCGGCGGGGACAGCCGGGCCAGGTCGGCCCACAGCCCGGTCGCCGTCTCGTTCCGCCCGGCGAGCGCGCCCCGCTGGGCCACGCCGAGCGCGAGGGAGCCGACGACCAGCCACGCCAGCTCCACGGCCTCGGCCACCGAGTTGGCCCCGTTGAGCGCCATCGGCACGTGGTCCTGGTTGCCGCCGTTCGTCGGCAGCGCGGTGAGGGAGGCGGGGTAGGCGAGCTGCCTGATCCTGGAGACGAAGGAGGTGGCGCTCAGCTGCACCCCGGCCAGTCCGCTGCCCGCCCCGGGACGGGGGGTGAGCATCGGCGGCGCCCCGCCGTTGTAGGCCGGGTCGCACAGCAGGGCGAGCTGCCGTTCGGCGAGGAAGGCCACCTGCTGCAGGCAGAGGCCGATCTGGTCGGAGCACAGGCCGATCGGCATGGCGTGGAAGTTGCCGCCGTGCAGCAGCTCGCCCTCGTAGAAGATCGGGTTGTCCGTGCAGCCCATGGCCTCGCGGACGAGGATCTCCTCGGCCCCGTACAGCTGGTCGAGCACCGCGCCGAGGACCTGGGGGGCGCACCTGAGGCTGTAGGGCTCCTGCAGCGGCCGGAGCGGGTTGCGCTCCATCCCGGGGGGGAGGTCCTCGCGGATCCACCGGGCCACGGTCAGCTGCCCCGTCTGGCCCCGCACCCGGCCGATGCCGGCGTGGTAGGCCTCCGGGTTGGAGCCCAGGATGTCGGCGATCCTCGCGGTCAGCACCCCGACGGCCCTGACCAGCTTCAGCACCGCCTGGTGGTTCACGATGCACACCGCCAGGCTGACGCTGGTCCCGTTGACGAAGGCCAGCGCCTCGCGGGCCGACCACTCGACCGGCTTGGCGTCCATGTCGGCGAGGGCCTGCGCGGCGGGCACGACCGACCAGCCGCCGTCGCCGCGCACCCACGCCTCCCCGGTGCCCGCGTGGGCCATCGCCGCGTGGGCGAGCGGCTGCAGGTCCCCGCTGGCGCTCACCGTGCCGTCACGCGGGATCGACGGGGTGAAGCCCTCGTTCCACAGGCCGGCCAGGGTCTGCCAGAAGTCGGGCGACACGGCCGAGTGGCCCTTGCGCATGCTGCTGAGGCGGAGCCAGACGACGAGGCGGCACACCTCGGGGTCCAGCGGCCTGCCCTGCGCCGAGCCCAGGTGGGCGATGAGGCCCGCGCCCTGCTCCATCGGGGAGTCGGCCGCGGAGAACGCCACGAGGGGGCCGAAGCCGTGGGTGACCCCGTACACGGAGTCGGAGCCGGAGAGCCGCTCGGCCAGCAGGTCCACGCTGGCGCGCATGCGGTGGGCGTCCTCGTGATCGCACGGCTCCACCCGGGCGTCCCAGTGCGTGCTCCGGACGATCGAGGCCAGGCTCTCGGTGGAACGTCCGTCGATCAATGCTGTCACGTGTCTGCTCCCGCGTCGGAAAGGGAAGGTCGCTGTAGTCGCCGGAGCTTGCCCGTGTCGGAGCGGTCGATCCGATCGACCAGGCGCACCTGGCGCGGCCGGGCGTCGAACCGCCCCGCCGCCGCGCGCACCTCCGTGACGGACAGCGGTGCCCCGCCGTCCGGCACCACGAGCAGGTCGAAGTTCTCGCCGGTGAGGGCGTCGGCCACGGGGAGGAAGGCCAGGTCGGCGCAGCGGAGCACTGATCTCACCGACTCCTCCAGCCTGTCGAGGTCGATCCTGCGGCCGTTGATCTTCACGAGCCGGTCGCGCCGGCCGTCGAAGCGGAACCTGCGCCCGTCGAGCCGCCGCACGTAGTCGTCGGTCCGCCAGACGTCCGCGGGCGCCTCGCCCGGGCGGAAGGCCAGCCGGGGGCTCCGGACCACCAGCGGCGTCTCCTCCCCGTACGGGTCGCCGGGCCGCTCCCGGGACGGGGCGTCGTCGGCCTCGCCGTCGGGGAGGGCGAACTCCACGTCGTCGAAGAGCTCCCACGGCGGCCCGTCCGGGTTCCAGGTGCGCGAGGCGATGCCGCCCGCCTCCGTCGAGCCGAAGACCTCCACGACGCGCATCCGCCGCCGCCCGGCCTCCTTGACGACGGACTCCGCCGCCGCCGGGAGCGTCGCCGTGCTGTGCAGCACGGTGAGGTGCTCCGTCCGCCGTACCCAGGCCACGTGCCTGCGGAGGATGGAGAAGGTCCAGGGGACGGCCACCACGGCCCAGCGCAGGGACTCCGGGGGCGGCATGGCGCCGAAGTACTGCGGCCGGTACCACGCGGGCAGGCGCAGCCTGGCCGGGACGAGCACGCTCGCGAGCGCGCCGTACACGTGCCTGGGCGGCGCGAAGGAGAGGATGGCGCTCGGGCGGTCGCGCTCGATCAGGCCGGCCAGCAGGCCCGCCTCCGACCACATCTGCTCGCGCGTCCGCCGCCAGCACCGGCTCGGGCCGGTGGTGCCCGAGGTCTCCAGGTCCACGGTCTCCGCCAGCGCGTCCAGGACGAACCTGTCGGTGTCCGGGCCGTCGCCGAGCAGGTCCCAGCGGACCAGCCAGGGGCTCTCGTTGATCCGCGGCGCCGCGAAGCCGGAGCCGAGCAGCTCCGCGGGGGTCACCTCTTCGTAGGCGAGGGCGCCGGCGGGCGCGACGCCGCCGCGTTCGGGAACTCGCTGGGCGGTCAATTCGGCTCCGCGGAGAGTTCGACGAAGTCGAGGAAGTCCTGGACCGTTCTTATGCGCGCCAGATCCTCTTCCGGAATTTCCACCCCGGTCTCTTCCTGCATGGAGAAGGCGACCTCCACGACGGCCAGGGAATCGAGCGCGAGGTCGTCGGTGAAAGACTTGTCCGGCAGCACCTTCTCCGCGGGCACGCCGGCCACCCTCTCCACGATCCCGGACAAAGTCGAGAGCATTTCCTGTTGCTTCGTAGACATTTTCTGCAATCCCTTCACGGTCACACTGGACGGCTTTTCCGACTTTCCGTGCCGGTCAGAGTGATCAGTCCCGCCGGCGGCGCAGGACCAGAACCGCGTTGTGGCCGCCGAATCCGAAGGAGTTGCTGACGGCCACGTCGGCCGCGTGCTCCTGGGCCCGGTGCGCGACGAAGTTCATCTCCGGGTCTTCCGGGTCGTCGCAGTTGACGGTGGGCGGGACGATCCCGGTGCGCAGGGCCTCCATCGCGATCATCGCCTCGACGGCGCCGGCCGCCCCCAGCATGTGGCCCGTCATGCTCTTGGTCGAGCTCACCGGCACGGACGTGGCCCGCTCGCCGAACACCCGGCGGATCACCTTGAGCTCGGCGGTGTCGTTCATCCGGGTCCCGGTGCCGTGCGCGTTGACGTAGCCGACCTCGTCGGGGGTGACTCCCGCGTCCTCCAGGGCGAGGCGCACCGCCCTCTCGACGGCCGTCCCCTCCGGGTGCGGGCTGGTCAGGTTGTGGGCGTCCGTGGTGGCCGCGTAGCCCGCCACCTCCCCGTACACGTGGGCCTGGCGCGCGAGGGCGTGCTCCTCGCTCTCCAGGACCAGGATCCCGGCGCCCGCGCTCATCACGAACCCGTCGCGGCCGGTGTCGAACGGCCTGCTGGCGGCGCTCGGATCGCCCTGGCGGCGGGACAGCGCCCTCGCCCTCGCCGCGGCGGCGATGTCGAAGGGGGTGATGGTGTCGTCCGCGCCGCCGGCCAGGACGACGTCCGCCTTGCCGAGCTGGATCAGCCGCATCGCCTCGCCGACGCAGGTCGCCCCGGTCGCGCAGGCGGTCGCCGTGCAGGCCGCGGGGCCCTGCGCGCCGACGTGCAGGGCCACCTCGGAGGCGACCGTGACGACGCCCGTGGAGGTGAAGGTGTACGGGCTCAGCGCCATGAAGCCGCGCTCGGCGAAGGCGGTGCCGGCGTCGACGAGGGCGCTGCTCGCGCCGCAGGCCGTGCCGACCGTCACGCCGAGCCTCGGCGCGAGTTCGGCGTCGACGTCGAGCTTGGCGTCGCGCAGCGCGAGCGTGGCGGCCACCAGGGCGAGGTGCGCCGGTCTCGTGGTGCGGCGCACCAGCGAGGCGGGCAGCCACGCGCCGGGGTCGAAGCCCGCGACCTGGCCGCCGATGTTCACGGGGAGGCCGGAGGTGTCGATTCCGGAAAGCTCGCGAATACCGCTCGCGCCCTGAATCAGATTCGACCACGCGGTTTCCCAGCCCACCCCGAACGGGGAAATGACTCCGTAACCGGTGACGACCACCCTCTTGAGCGGAGCACCTCGCGGAGAATGAATGTCGTCGATGACCACCAGCGCCTCACCGGGAAGTTCGGGAATCCGATGCCGGGCTCGACGGTAACCGAGAGCCAGTGGATTCGTCACCGCCTCGGATACGCTTTTCACGTACGAGCCGGGAACAAATCTTCTATTACATGGGGCCGGGTTCCACAAGGGCCGGGCGCTTTTTCCCGGCCGCTTTCCCGGCCGGCGGGTGCGGGGCCGTCACCCGGCCTTTCCCGACCGTCTCGCCCGCGCCCGCGCACGAGCGGTCCCCGGCGGCGGGGGCCGTCCCAGGAGCGTCCCGACCGGCATGTCCGTGTCCCGGTACGTGCCCCGCACGGCCGTCGCGCCGGTGCCGAAAGCCCCGCCCCAGCGTCAGGGCATGACGCGGTGTCCCGCCAGCGAGACACCCGTTACGGGAGTGACCGAAGATTCTGGAGTGACTTCTGGGACTCAGGTAACAATAGCGTCACCCAAGGAACCTCCCTTGCCGACGCTTCGTTCCCCCAGATATGGCTATATGCGTAGGTCCGAGCGTTTGGTCCTGAGTGTGTGCTCAGGAGTCCTTCCATCGCATCTCCGGGGGCTGAGATTGGGAGAGCGTCGTTGAACGACCTGGTACAGGTGCATCTACTCGGGCCGGTGCGGGCGATGCGGGGCGACCATGAGCTCGACCTGGGCTCACCGACACAGCGCACCCTGTTCGCCGCACTGGCCACACGCCCCAGGACCGCCCTCAGCAGACAGGAATTAATCAACGCCGTCTGGGGCCCGAATCCACCAATAACAGTTGAAAGTAGTATTTATACATACATAGCGCGGTTAAGGCGTAGTTTCGAGCCGAAACGACCACGAAGGGCGCCCTCCGAGCTCCTGGTGGCCGACGGCAACGGCTACCTGCTCAAGCTCGACCCTCGCAAGATCGACGCCCAGGTCTTCGAGCGGCACCTGGAGAGCGTACGAGAGCTGCAGCGCTCGGGCACCTGGTCCGAGGCGGTGCGGAAGCTGGACACGGCGCTGGCCCTGTGGCGCGGGCCGGCGTTCGGCGGCGCGGTCGGCCCGCTGGCCGACGCCGAGCGGATCCGCCTGGACGAGCTGCGCTTCACCGCCATCGAGGACCGCGCGCAGCTCCTGCTGGAGGCCGACCGCGCCAACGAGATCATCAGTGACCTGTCCAGCCTCGTCCGGACCCATCCCCTGCGGGAACGGCTCCACTACCTGCTCATGGTGGCCCACTACCGCTGCGGGCGCCGGGCCGACGCGCTGAAACAGTTCCACAGCGTGCGGCGCCTGCTCATCAAGGAACTGGGCATCGAGCCGGGAGAGGACCTGCGCCGGTGCCACGACCAGATCCTGAACGGCACCCTCCGCTCGCCCATGCCGGTCTCCGGCTCCCCGCTGACGCTGACCTCCAGCGGCGCCACCGTCTCGCAGCCGGTCGCGCCGCCCCCCGCCCAGCTCCCCCGCGACGTCCCGGGATTCACCGGGCGGCTCCGGGAGCTGAAGCGGCTGGAGGGATTCGTCTCCGCGGCCGACATCCTGGACGAGGCCGGGGTCATCCTGATCAGCGGGGCTCCCGGGGTGGGCAAGTCGGCACTCGCCCTGCGCTTCGCCCGCGGGCTCGCCGAGCGCTTCGACGGGGGTCAGCTCCACCTGGACCTGCGGGGGTTCTCCAACACGGGCCAGCCGATGAAACCGGCCGAGGCGCTCGACCACCTGCTGGCCGGGCTGGGGAGCTCCCCCAAGCCCTCGGAGGACCTCCAGGTCCGCTCCAGCCACTACCGGAGCCTGGTGGCGGGCAAGCGGATCCTCATCGTGCTCGACAACGCCAGGTCGGCGGAGCAGGTGCGCCCGCTGCTCCCCGGCGACCCGTCGTGCCTGGTGCTGGTCACGAGCAGGAACAGGCTCTCGGGACTGACCACCCGCGACGGCGCCCTGCGGATGACGCTGGACCTCATGCCCAAGGACGACGCGGCCACCCTGGTCAAGCACGTCATCAGGCAGGCGAACGGGTACGCGGAGCACCATCTCGTCGACGGGCTCTGCCAGGTCGGCGACTACCTGCCGATCGCGTTGCGGATCGCGGCCGAGCGGATGACGAGCCGTTTCCACGTGGGGCTCAGCAGCGCGGGCCGGACGCCGCCGGGGCGGGACGACCTGCTGGAGAGCCCCGACACCGAGTCCGACGAGCAGTCCTCCATGCGGTCGGTGTTCTCCTCCTCCTACCGGGCGCTGCCCAACGACGCCGCGGAGATGTTCCGCGTCATGAGCCTGCACGAGGGCTCGGCCTTCGACCTGACGACGGCCGCGATCATGGCGGACGTCGGGTGCGAGCGGGCGAGGCAGACCGTCGACTACCTGCTGAGCGGGCATCTGCTGAGGGTCACGCCGGGCAACCGGCTCCGGTTCCACGACGGCATGCTGCGCGCGTACGCCAAGGACCGCGCGGTGGCCGAGATGCCGTACCAGACGAGGCGGGCGGCCGTCTCACGGGTCCTCGGCCACTACGTGCGGACCGCGGACACCGCGCTGCGCCTGCTGCACCCGAGGCAGTGCCCGATCATCCCGCCGCTGCCCGCGCCCGAGGGGGTGCCGCTGCTGCGCTTCGAGTGCCCCGAGCAGGCGAGGACCTGGCTGGAGACGGAGCTGCCCAACCTGACCGTCGCCGTGCGGCAGGCGCAGGTCTACGGCGTGCCCCAGGTCAGGGAGCGGCTCCCGCCCATCATCCAGAGCTTCCTGCACGCCCGGCCCGAGAGTCACCCGAGCGTCCCGGTGAACAGCCCGCGCCCCGAGGGGCCGCCCTCGAGATAGTCCACCCGCAGTTTCGCCTCGGTGAAGGCGTCCTCGTACTGCTCCCGGGTGAACAGGGTGTTCACGTGGGTGACGGTGAAGTGCCTGACGGGGGTGGCCGCGTCGGCCACCACGTAGTGGACCTCCATCACGCTCGCGCCGCCCTCCCGCACCGAGCGCGAGACCCTGGCGAGCGTACGGCCCTCCACGGTGACCACGTCCCCGGCCACGTAGCCGGGGAGGAACGTCTCGGGGAACCACCACGGCTCGACGACGAGGACCCCTCCGGGGACGAGGTGGGCGGCCATCCGCCCGATCGCCGCGGCCAGCTCCCGCTCGTCGCGCATGTAGGCGATGGAGCTGAACATGCAGGTGACCGCGTCGAAGGCGCGGCCCAGCGCGAAGTCGCGCATGTCGCCCTCGTGCGCGGGCACGCCGGGCATCCGCGTCCTCGCCACGGCCAGCATGTCCGCAGACAGCTCCAGCCCCTCGACGTGGTCGAAGAGCCCGGCGAAGAACCTCAGGTGCGACCCGGTCCCGCACGCCACGTCCAGCAGCGAGGAGGCTCCGGGGAGCCGCTCGCGGACCAGCTCCGCGACGGTCGCCGCCTCGGCCTCGTAGTCCTTGCCGCGCCCCCGGTAGATCGCGTCGTAGACGTCCGCCAGCTCGGCCTCGTACATGGTCTCGCCCCTCTCAGTGGCCGGCGGCCGGGACGGCGGCGCGGTAGGTGTCGACGAGGTCGCCCATGCGGGCCGCCACCTCGGCGGGGGTCGGCATGGCGTTCATCTCGTCGCGGATCCTGCGGGACTCCTCGGCGAAGGACGGCTCCTCCAGCAGCCGCAGGAGCGCCTGCCTCACCCCGGCGCCGGTGGCCTCGCTGCTGTGCATCGTCAGGCCCGCCCCCTGCTCGGCGAGGTAGCGGGCCCGCAGCGGCTCGTCGAACAGGTTGGGCAGCACGAGCTGGGGCGCGCCGCTCGCCAGCGTCGTGAAGAACGTGCCGCTCCCGCCGTGGTCGATCACCGCCGAGCAGGTCGGCAGCAGCGCGTGCAGGGGGACGAAGCTGACCAGCCGTACGTTGTCCGGCACCCGTTCCAGCTCCGCCTGGTGGTTCTCCGGCAGCGTGGCGACGATCTCCACGTCGAGGTCGGCGAGCCCGTCGAGGATGTCCTGGACGGGCACCAGGTAGCCGTCGAGGTTCTCCACCGAGGTGGTCCCCAGCGTCAGGCAGACGCGCGGCCGCTCGGGGGCGGCGCGCAGCCAGGGCGGGATCACCGCGCGGTCGTTGTACGGGATGAACCGCAGCGGGACGCGGTGCGGCTCCGGGCCCGACGCCGGGTCGGGCGGCAGCTCCAGGGAGGGCGGCGTGTAGTCGATGGTGAACTGGCCGGTGGTCATCTCCTCGGAGAACTCCACGCCGAACCTGCGGCTGTGCGCGGTGATCCACGTCTGCAGCATGTCCTCGCGGTCGTCCGGCGGCTGCTCCGCCTTCACCCGCAGGTAGTGGCCGCGCATCCGGCCGAACAGGTCCAGGCTCCACATGAACCGCGCGTGGACCGCGCCGCACGCCTTGGCCGCGATCGGCCCGGCGTAGGTGACCGGCTCCCAGATGACCAGGTCGGGCTCCCACTTCTGGCAGAACTCGGTCAGCCCCTCGATCATCGGCTCGTTGACCATGCGGCACCACCAGGGGACGAACTGGACGTACCCCTGTTTGAGGTGGTCCCAGGTGAGCCGCTCGGGATCGTCGCCCACCACGTCGAAGAAGGGCAGCGTCTGCTTGCGAGGGTCGAAGAATCCGAACGCCCTGTTGGCCCGCCAGAGGCCGTGGTCACGGCCCACCGGCACCGCGGTCAGCCCCGACCGGGTGATCACGTCGGTCAGGTTGGGCTGGCTGGCGACCCGCACCTCGTGCCCCTCGGCCTGCAGCGCCCACGCCAGCGGAACCATGACCAGGAAATGTGACTTCTCCGCATAGGTAGCGAACAGAATACGCATGTCGTCCTTCCGGGCGCGCGCGAACGCGAAGTGAAGTGGCGATGTGGCGATGTGGCGAAGGCTGTACCCCGGTCACCGCCGGGAGGCGTCTCAAGCCCTATCACATTTGATCGGCAGAAAGGCAATACCATTTCGCGGGACGCCGGGGGTTGATTTCCCGATGAGCCGGAACAGTAGTCTCAGGCACCCCGCAGACAAAAACGCAGGAGCTCCGATGAAAGGCATCGTCCTTGCCGGAGGAAACGGGACGCGTTTGCATCCGCTGACCCTCGCGACCTCCAAGCAGTTGCTTCCCATCTACGACAAGCCAATGATTTACTACCCCATCGCGGTGCTGATGCTGGCCGGCATACGCGACATCCTCGTTATTTCCACGCCGGGCGCCCTTCCGTCGCTGCGCGCGCTTCTGGGCGACGGCTCCCAGGTGGGCGTGAACTTCAGCTACGTGCCGCAGCCGGAGCCGCGCGGGATCGCGGAGGCGTTCCTGCTGGGTGACTCGCACATCGGCGGGGACCCGTGCGCGCTGGTGCTGGGCGACAACCTCTTCCACGGCGCGGGCTTCCCCGACCTGCTCCGCAGGGCCCAGGACGAGCTGGAGGGGTGCGTGATGTTCGGCTACCCGGTGAGCGACCCCGAGCGGTACGGCATCGGGGAGCTGGACGCCGAGGGCCGGCTCGTCTCCATCGAGGAGAAGCCGAGCCGGCCCCGTTCCGACCAGGCCATCACCGGCCTGTACTTCTACGACAAGCAGGTCGTGGACATCGCCAGGGAGCAGCGGCCCTCCGGCCGCGGCGAGCTGGAGATCACCGACGTCAACCGGGTCTACCTGGAGCAGGGCAAGGCGAGCCTGGTGCAGCTGGGACGCGGCTTCACCTGGCTGGACGCCGGAACGCACCAGTCCCTGCTGGAGGCGAGCCAGTACGTGCAGATACTCGAACGCCGCCAGGGGGTGCGGGTCGCCTGCCTGGAGGAGATCGCCCTGCGCATGGGGTTCATCGACGCCGAGGCCTGCTACCACCGGGGCACCGAGATGAGGCAGTCGGCATACGGCCAGTACGTCATGGACATCGCTCGATCACTCGCGTAACTGACAGCAAAGGTGCATCCACATGCGGATCCTGGTCACCGGCGGTGCCGGGTTCATCGGCTCGAACTTCGTGCGGCACGTGCTCTCCGGCGCCTACGAGGGCTTCGAGGACGCCCGGGTCGTCGTCGTGGACAAGCTGACGTACGCCGGGACCATGGAGAGCCTGGCCTCCGTCGCCGACGACCCGCGGCTGGAGTTCGTCCAGGGCGACATCTGCGACGCCCCGCTGATGTCGAAGCTGGCCGGGGGCGTCTCCCTGGTCGTGCACTTCGCGGCCGAGACCCACGTCGACCGGTCGATCGACAGCGGGGCCGACTTCGTCGCGACCAACGTGGTCGGCACCCAGACGCTGCTGGAGGCCTCGCTGCGCGGCGGCGTCGGGAAGTTCGTGCTGGTCTCCACGGACGAGGTGTACGGGTCCATCGAGACGGGCTCGTGGGTGGAGAGCCACCCGCTCGAACCCAACTCCCCGTACTCGGCCTCCAAGGCCGCGGCCGACCTGCTGGCGCGGGCGTTCTCGCGCACCTACCGCTTCCCCGTCTCGATCACCCGGTGCCCCAACAACTACGGGCCGTACCAGTTCCCCGAGAAGGTCATCCCGCTGTTC
Source organism: Streptosporangium sp. NPDC002524 (assembly GCF_040295985.1). Classification (NCBI taxonomy): domain Bacteria; kingdom Bacillati; phylum Actinomycetota; class Actinomycetes; order Streptosporangiales; family Streptosporangiaceae; genus Streptosporangium; species Streptosporangium sp. NPDC002524. The sequence continues at coordinate 53,580 of NZ_JBEOWK010000024.1, forward strand.
GTCACCAACCTGCTGGACGGGGAACGGGTGCCGCTGTACGGCGACGGCCTGCACGTGCGCGAGTGGACGCACGTCGACGACCACTGCCGGGGCATCGCCCTGGTCGCCTGGCGGGGCCGGCCGGGCGAGGTCTACAACATCGGGGGCAACGCAGAGCTGACGAACCGGGAGCTGACCCGGGCGCTGCTGGACATCGCCGGGGCCGACTGGTCGATGGTCGTCCCGGTGGAGGACCGGCCGGGGCACGACCGCCGCTACTCCGTTGACAGCTCCAAGATCACGGCCGAGCTGGGCTACCGGCCGCTCACCCCGTTCACGGAGGGCCTGGCGGCGACGGCGAGGTGGTACGCGGAGAACCGCAGCTGGTGGGAGCCGCTGAAGAAGGGGCAGGCCCCCTCCCCCACGCTCCCCGGCACGTGACCCCGGCGCTCCCCGGACCGGTACGGCACGCGTTCCCGGACACGGCACGCGTCACCGGGCGCGGCGCGGGACACGGCACGCGTCACCGGGCTCGGGGCGGGCGGCGGAATTCACCGCGCCTCCCGGAGAAAGCGCCCGGGAAGGCATACCGCCCGCATCCGGGAACGCACGGCCGTCCGCCCGCGGAACGCATACCTGTCTCGCTGGCGGGACAAACCGTCTTCCGGCCGCGGGCGACGGGTGCTTTCTTATTCAGAGCTCCGCTATATGGTGACGAGCGGAACCGGTACGTTAACCTCCAGAGCTGGAAAGCGGTGCTGGGAATGGAGATCATCGGAAATGGCTTTCTCGCGAGGCACCTGCGGTCGATCGACGACGCGCATCCGGAGGTGACGATTCTCGCCGCCGGTGTGTCCCTGTGGAAGAATTCCGATTCCGACTACGAACGGGAAACCGCTCTGGTCGACGAGACGATCGAAAAGAGTCTCCGTCAGGACCGGATCCTCGTTTTCCTTTCGACCGCGTCGATGAGCATGTACGGCGGCGCCGGCTGCCGGGGCCGCGAGGACGAGCCGGTGGAGCCCGTCACCCCCTACGGCTGGCACAAGCTCGCGCTGGAGAGACGGATCCAGGACTCCGGGGTGCGGCACCTCGTCCTGCGGCTCGGCTACGTCGTCGGCCCGCACGTGCCCGCGAACCGGTTGATACCTTCGCTCATCGAGCAGATCCGCTCCGACAATCTCACGATGTACCGCAGCGCGCGCCGGGACATCATCGACATCACCGACTGGGTGAAGGTCATCGACCTGCTGCTGGCCACCGGCACCACCCAGGAGGTGGTCAACGTGGCCACCGGCGAGTCCGTACCGGTCAAGCTGATCGTCGACCACCTTGAAGCGCGGCTGGGCATCACGGCCCGCAGGCAGGTCGTCGACGAGGGGACGTCCCACCACATCTCCGTGGAGAAGCTCCGGCGGCTGGTGCCCGCGGTCACCGGGATGGGGTTCGGCCCCGGCTACCACCGGACCGTGATCGACCGCTATCTGGAGGCGACCTCACAGCTGCGGCCCGAGACACCGGAGCCGGCGGAGGCGCAGGAGGCGGCGGAGTCACCGGAGGCGCAGCGCTCCGGTTCCCCGTCCGGCCGGGCCTGACCGCGCGGGCCACAGGCGAGCAGAGAGGCAGGGCAGGGCAGTGCGCACACCAGAGATCTTCGTCCGGGGGATCGGCACGTTCGTCCCGCCGACGGTGAGCGTGGAGTCGGCCGTCGCGGAGGGGCTGTGCTCGGCAGAGCACGCCAAGGTCCACGACATGCTCGGGGCGGCGGTGGCGGGCGACACGCCCGCCCCCGAGATGGCGCTGCGGGCGGCGCGGGAGGCGATCACGCGCGGCGGGGGCGGCACCGGCGCCCTGGGGCTGATGCTGTACGCCGACGTCTGGCACCAGGGCCCCGACGGCTGGTCGCCGCAGTACTACCTGCAGCACCATCTCGTCGGCGGCGACCTCCTCGCCCTGGAGATGCGCCAGGGCTGCAACGGCGTGCTGAGCGCCCTGGAGCTGGCCGGCGGGTTCATGGCGGGCGATCCGCGCCGCCGCGACGCGCTGATCGTCACGGCCGACAACTTCGGCACCGCCCGGATGGACCGCTGGTGCTCGGGCCCCGACTTCGTGCTCGGCGACGCGGGAAGCGCCGTGGTGCTGAGCCGCGAGCCCGGCTTCGCCCGGCTGCTCTCGGTGAGCTCGATCTCCGTGCCCGAGGCCGAGGAGCTGCACCGCGCGGGCAGCCCGCTCTTCCCGCCGAGCGCCACCACCGGGGAGGCCGTCGACTTCGCCGCGCGGGCCGAGGAGTTCGGCCGGATGTGCTCCGCCGACAGCGACCTCGCGCTCGCCTGGGTCATCGTGCAGCAGCGGATGATGCAGGTCCTGAGCCGGACCCTGGCGGAGGCGGACATCAAGGTGGGCGACCTCAGCCGCACCGTCTTCACCAGCCTCTCCCCCGAGGCCGTCGAGCACCGGTGGATGTCGGTGCTGCGCATGCCCATGTCGAAGTCCAGCTGGGACTACGCCAGGACCGTCGGCCACCTCGGCGCCAGCGACCACCTGGTCTCCCTGGACCACCTGCTGTCCACCGGGGAGCTCGGTCCCGGCGACCACGTGCTCCTGGGCGGCATCGGTCCCGGCATCACCATCTCGTGCGCGGTCCTGAAGATCCTCGAAACCCCCTCCTGGGTCTAGGACACCACTTCGAAAGGGGGCGCGGGCCCATGGAGTTCGGTCTCGGCGGCGTGCGGAGCGAGCGGCGCGACGCGGTGTTCGACGGCGCGCGCAAGCGCCTCCACGAGGAGCCGGGCCCGCCGCGGGAGCCGTTCACCCGCGAACGCTGGCGGGCGGCGGCCGACCTGGGCGTCACCGGCCTGTGCCTGCCCGCCGAGTACGGCGGCGGCGGCCTCGGCGCCCTGGACACGGCGCTGTGCCTGGAGGCGTTCTCCCGGGGCTGCGGCGACACCGGCCTGGCGTTCGCGGTCTCGGCGCACCTGCTGGCGTGCTGCGTCGCCGTCCGCGACAACGCGGGCGACGCCGCGCGCGGGGAGCTGCTGCCCGGCCTCGCCTCCGGGGCGCTGGTCGCGGCCAACGCGATGACCGAGGACGAGGCGGGCTCCGACGTGAGCAGGCTCGCCACCACCGCACGGCCCGACGGCGACTGCTACGTGCTCGACGGCGTCAAGTCGTTCGCCAGCAACGCGCCCGCGGCCGACCTCCTGGTCACCTACGCCACCACCGACCCCGGCCTCGGCTTCCTCGGGGTCACCGCCTTCGCGGTGCCCCGCGACCTGCCGGGCGTGAGCGTGGGCGAGCCGATGGCGAAGATGGGCCTCGACGGCTGCCCGGCCGGCCGGGTGGAGTTCTCCGGGTGCCGGGTCCCCGCCCGGTTCAGGCTCGGCGCCGAGGGCCGGGGCAGCGCCGTCTTCCAGGGCTCGATGGCGTGGGAGCGGGCCTGCCTGCCCGCCGTCTACCTCGGGATGATGGAGGAGCAGCTGCGGCACGCGGTGGAGCACGCGCGGCGCCGCCGCCAGTTCGGCCGCGCCCTGGGCGACTTCCAGGCGGTCTCGCACCGGCTGGTCACGATGAAGCAGCGGCTGGAGGGCGCGCGGCTGCTGCTCTACCGCGCGTGCTGGTCACTGGACGAGGGGCACGCCGACGCCGCCGCCGACGCCGCGCTGTCGAAGATCGCCGTCTCGGAGGCGGCCGTCGCCAACAGCCTGGACGCGATCCAGACCTTCGGCGCGACCGGCTACCTCGGCGCCGCGGGCGTCGAGCGGCAACTGCGCGACGCGGTGCCGAGCACGATCTTCTCGGGCACCACGGAGATCCAGCGGGAGCTCGTCGCGAGGGGGCTCGGCCTGTGAGCCCGGTACTCGGTACGTCTCCTCGCCATCTGGACCTCGTCGCGAGGGGGCTCGGCCTGTGAGCCCGGTACTCGGTACGTCTCCTCGCCATCTGGACCTCGCCGCGAGGGGGCTGAGCCTGTGAGCCCGCACCGGCCCGTACACCCGGGCCCCGTCGCGAGGGAGACAGAACGGTGAGCCTGCACCGGCTCCTCATCGACGCCGCCGCCCGCTTCCCGGACAACCTCGCCCTCGCCGGGCCGACCGGCGAGCTGACCTACCGGGAGCTCGACCGGCGCGCCGACGCCCTCGCGCACGCGCTGTCCGGCGAGGGCGTGCGCCCCGGCGACCGCGTGGTGATCTGGGCGGGGAAGTCGCCGCTCACCGTGGTGGCGATGCAGGCCGTGCTGCGCCTGGGCGCCGCCTACGTACCGGCCGGTGAGACCGCGCCCGCGGCCCGGGTGGCCGCCCTGGTCCGCGACTGCCGCCCCCGCGCCGTGTGCGCCACCGGCGACCGGCTGGAGTCGATCGCCGCGGACCTGGGAACGGACGTGCGCGCGGTGGACCTCGACGCGCACCGGGACCCCCCGTCCGGCGCGCGGCCCGTCCCGGTCGACCACCCGGTCGAGGACGGCGACCTGGCGTACGTGCTCTACACCTCGGGCTCGACCGGCGCCCCCAAGGGGGTGAGCGTCACCCACCGCGCCGCCCGCGCCTTCGTGGACTGGGCCGCGGCCGAGCTGGACGCCCGGCCGGACGACCGCTTCGCCAACCACGCGCCGTTCACCTTCGACCTGTCGGTGCTGGACCTGTACGCGGCGTTCTCGGCCGGGGCGACGGTCTGCCCCGTCCCGGCCGAGCTGGCCTACGCGCCCGCCCGGATGGTGGACTTCCTGCGCCGCGAGCGCGTCAGCGTCTGGTACTCCGTGCCGTCCGCGCTCACCCTGATGATGCGCGACGGCGGCCTGCTCGACGCGCCCGCGCCCCCCTCGCTGCGGGCGCTGCTCTTCGCGGGCGAGCCCTTCCCGATCGCGGGGGTGCGCGACCTCGCGGCCTGGACCGGCGCGCGCCTGCTCAACCTCTACGGCCCGACCGAGACCAACGTCTGCACCTTCCACGAGGTCGTCCCCGCCGACCTGGCGCGCGACCGCTCCGTGCCGATCGGCCGCGCGGCCTGCGGCGACACGGTACGGGTCGTCCGGCCGGACGGCCGGGAGGCCGGGGCCGGCGAGGAGGGCGAGCTGGTCGTGGAGGGGCCCACCGTGATGCTCGGCTACTGGGGACGCGAGCCCCAGGAGGGCCCGTACCGCACCGGGGACATCGTGCGGGTGCTCCCCGACGGGTCGCTTGACTACCTGGGCCGTCGCGACCACATGGTGAAGGTGCGCGGCTACCGGGTGGAGCTCGGCGAGGTCGAGGCCGTCCTCGGCAGCCACCCCCAGGTGGCCGGCGTCGCCGTGGTCGTCAGCGGCGAGGGCGCCGACGCGCGGCTGCGCGCGTTCGTGCTGCCCGCGCCCGGCACCGCGCCGGGCGTGCTGGGACTCAAGCGGCACAGCGCGGAACGGCTGCCGCCCTACATGATCGCCGACGAGATCCGTTTCGTGGACGAGCTGCCCAGGACCCGCAACGGGAAGATCGACCGGGCCGCGCTGAGCTCCGGGACCACGCCGTGAATCCAGCTGTGAAGGAGACGACCATCGTGACCACCACCGACCTGTCCGAGCGGGAGATATCGGATCGGCTGCTCGCCTTCATCCGGGAGCGGTTCCTGTCGGGCGACCCCGGCGGGGAGCTCGGCGAGGACTCGCCGCTGCTGGAGTGGGGGATCCTCAACTCGCTCAACACCGCGCTCCTGGTCAGCCACATCCGCGACGAGATGGGGATCGACGTGGCGTTCGAGACGATCGACCCCCGGGCCTTCAAGAGCGTCCGCGGCCTCACCGCCGCGCTGAGCCCGTACGCGGCCCAGGGCTGACTCCCGGTCAGGGGTCCCCGGCCGCGAGCCGGGAACCCCTGACGTCGGGAACCCGTGGCGCCGGGGACCCGTGGCGCCGGGGACCCCCGGGCGGGCCTCGCCGTCAGCTCGCGGTGGTGCCGCGGTGTTCGGCGGTGAGCCTTTCCAGCTGGGGGACGAGCGCGTTGGGGGTGGGCATGGCCTCCATCTCGGCGCGCAGCCTTCCGGCGGCCTCGGCGAAGGAGGGTTCGCCCAGCAGGCGCAGCAGGTGCTCGCGCACCCGGGGGCCGCTGGCGTCGCGGCCGTGCATGACCAGCCCGCCCCCCTGGGCCGCGAGCCGCTCGGCCCGGAGCTCGTCGTCGAACATGAACGGCTCGATCAGCTGCGGCACCCCCTGCCCCGCCATGGTGAGGAACGTGCCGCTCCCCCCGTGACTGATCACGGCGGAGCAGGTGGGGGCGAGGGCCTGCAACGGGACGAAGGAGACCAGGCGGGTGTTGTCGGGGACGTGGTGGAGTTCGGCCTGTTGTTTCTCGGGGAGGGTGGCGACGATCTCGATGTCGAGGTCGGCGAGGCTGGTGAGGATGTCCTGGACGCTGACCGAGTAGCCGTCGAGGCGTTCGGTGGCGGAGGTTCCCAGTGTTAGGCACACCCGGGGCTTAACGGGTGGGGTGTGCAGCCAGGAGGGGATGACGGCGGTGCCGTTGTAGGGGATGTAGCGCAACGGCAGGTAGGTGTGCGGCAGGTCCAGCCGTAACGATCCCGGGGTGGGGTCGATGGTGAAGTGGCCGGTGGTCATCTCCTCGGAGAAGGTGGTTCCGGCCTTGGCGGCGCGGGCTCCGAGCCATTCGGCCATCGCGTCGCGCTCGTCCGGAGCCTGTTCCTGTCGGACGCGCTGATAGTGGCCGCGCATCCGGGCGAACAGGTCCAGACTCCACAGCAGCCGGGCGTGCGCGGCTCCGCACGCCTTGGCCGCGATCGCCCCGGCGTAGGTGACCGGCTCCCAGATCACCAGGTCGGGCCTCCAGTCCCGGCAGAACGCGGTCAGCTCCCCGATCATCGGGTCGTTCACCACCCGGGCCCACCACGGCACGAACTGCCCGCCGTACCCGTTCTTCAGGTACTCCCAGGTGAGCACCTCGGGGCGGTCCTCGGCCAGGTCGTAGGAGGGCGCCCGCGGCGCCGTCGCCGGCAGCTCCTTCGTCCGCCCCACCAGCCGGTGCAGGATGTGGTCCTTGCCGACCGGCACGGCCGTCAGACCCGCGCCGGTGATGACATCGGTCAGCTCCGGCTGGCTCGCCACCCGCACGTCGTGACCGGCGTTGCGCAGCGCCCACGCCAGCGGGACCATCCCCAGGAAATGGGTCTTCTCCGCGTACGCGGTGAAGAGAACGCGCATGGAGTCCCCTAACCGTTCCTGACGGGTCCCAGCGCCTGGGCGCTCAGGTAGTCGACGGCGTCGACGAAGGTGTACGGCTGCATGAAGCCGCCCGCGCGCACGTCGCGGTAGAGGCGCGCCAGCGGGTGCGCGGCGGAGAAGGAGGCGCCGCCGATCAGGGTCTGGGCGTCGAAGACGATCGCGGGCGCCAGCTGGTTCACGACCATCTTCGCGCACTGGAACGGCGTCATCATCGCCGGGCCGCGCTCCTGCGGGTCGCCCGAGTCGTCGTAGGAGAGCCGGTCGGCCCTGGCCAGGGCGGCCGCGACCGTCGACCTCATCGTGAAGAGCCGGGCGTCCATCTCGGCCACCAGCGTCCGCGCCGCGGCGGCCCCCGCCGCCCCCCTGCGCAGGAGGGTCGAGACGGCGATCTCGCGCGCCGACTGGGCGATGCCCGTGTAGATCCCGAGCATGGTGATCGAGCTCACCGTCTGGCCCGCGAGCATGGCGAGGTTCTGCTCCCCGGCGGGGCCGCGCAGCACGACGTCCTCCGGCGCGATGCGGCAGTCCTCGAAGACGATGTCCACGCTGCCCGAGGCCCGCATGCCGAGCCCGTCCCAGTTGTCCATCACGGTGAGGCCCGGGGTATCCCGGGTGAGCACCGCCATCCCGGACTGCGGGCGCTGGCCGGGGACGCGCGTCTGCGCGTACACGGCGAAGTCGGTGGCCATGGGCGCCATGCTCACCAGCGTCTTGCCGCCCGACAGCAGCCAGCCGCCGTCGTCGGCCGGGGTCAGCGTGGTCGGGCGCCGGTCGCGCGGGATGTCCTTCACGCCGGTGGACACCACGGCCTCGCCGGAACCCATGCCGCGCAGCAGCCGCTCCGCCAGCGCCCGCGCGTGGGCAGGGCCGGTCCTCCACTCGTAGGTCAGCGTCAGCGCCCGGCTGAGCTGCATGTGCAGGGCGAGCGCCGTCGAGGCGTCGGCCTCGGCGACCCTCAGCAGCGCCAGGGAGACGTCGTGCATCCGCTCGACTCCCAGCCCGCCGAGCGCGGAGGGCACCGTGGCGCCGAGGACGCCGTCCTTGCGCAGCCCTTCGAAGACATCGTGGGGGAAGCTCCCTCGGCGGTCGTTGTCCGGGGCGGCCTCCGCGATCGCCGGCCGGTGCGTCTCGATGAGATGGAGCAGGTCGCGGCCCTCGGACGTGATCGGTTCGAGGAGTTCTCCCTGCATCGCGGCGTCCTCGGTGTGCACTGTCATCGGCCCATCCCGCTTCCCCTCGTTCGTACGTCGGCCCGCTGCCGCCGCCTGCACCATAAACGACCTTTCCGCGACCGGCCTAAGAAATCAACCGGGAAATTGCCCGCGCCCCGAAAAAGACCATTCGCATGGACATTGAGACCACCGGAGAATAACTTGACCCATAGATCACCCGGAACTAGCATCTGTCCCGCTGGCGAGACGGGCCCGCCTCTTTGATACGGGGACGACGGCCGCCCGGCCAGCCCGAATAAGCCTCCGGGTAATCCCATTCAGCCGCGACGCCGAGTTGAAGGTGGAAGAACGTGCTCTTTCCCCACACCAAGACCAGAAGGACGCTGCTGCGCCACGCCAACCTCCCGGAGGGCGTCACGGCGCACGACCTTCTCCTCAAGGCGGGACTGAACGACCTGCCCTCGGCCGAGGTGTTCGCCGCGCTGTACGCCAAGGAGGTGTCCGCCCAGTTCACCGTGGAGCGCCAGGACACCGACCAGGTCGTGGGATACGTCTCGTTCCACCACCTGGACCTGTCGGGGCGGCACGTGCGGGCGAGCTTCCTCACCGATCCGGCCACCGCCGGCAACGGGGTCGGCGCGGAGGTCATTCTGCTGACGATCAACTACGCCTTCGCGATGTGGAACGTCAGGAAGATATATTTCTGGACCGTCGAGCCGGATTTCAAGATTCTTCATACGAGCTACGACTCCGACCACAAAGAGGCGACTCTTCCCGAGCATCTTTACGACCGGGGAGCGCTGCGGGACGTGCATATCTACGCCGTCTACCGCGAGTATTGGGAGGAGCACGGGGCCGATCTCCTCAACAAACTCGTGCAGAGCCCGCTCGAACGCCGGAACGCGGCGTCCGCCGCGTCCACCGATTCCGCTGAAACGTCGTCAGGAGAGATCAGTTGACCGAGATGTTCGTTTCCGACCAGAAGAAGGGCGTACGCGAGCGGATCGAGCGTGAGGCGCTGAAGATCGTGCTGTTCAGCTCCAACGAGCTCGCCATCCCCGAGCTGACCGACCTGGGGGAGATCAGCGAGCCCAGCGATCTGGGCAACCTCGACTCTTTCTCCATCATCCTCCTGATCCTCGCCCTGGAGGACGCCTATGGCGTCCCGCTCCTGGACGACATGGCCGGCTTCGGCGGCCGGAACTTCGACGATCTGGCGGACTTCGTTATCGAACGTCTTCCCCCCGGCACCGGCGGCCAGTGACAGCCTGCGACGCGCCGTACGACACCGGTGAGCGGGGAGAACGGCATCGGCCAGGCTCCCCACACGCTCCCGTCAGGGCGTCTAGATGTCGTCTAGAACTCTCCCGTGGCACCTAGGGCAAACTCTCAGCCATCGACGGATCCGTCGAGGCGAAAGGGTGTGACAGACGTGACGACAGACGTGAACGGCTACCCGAGTCTTGCGACCACGCATCACGGACAGACCACGCATCACGGACAGACCAGGCCCGCCCACAACGCGCGGATGGCCATGGACGCACCTGGCATGACCAGGAGAACGGCCCTCTCCCTCCCCCCGGGCATGTCGCTGACCGCCTGGAGCCGCCTGGGCCGGCAGATCTTCATCATCTCCGACTCGTCCGCCTGGTGGCTGGGAGATTGGCTGATCTACGGCCAGGCCCAGTACCCCGACCGCTACAAGCGGGCGATCGCCGAGACCTCCCTCGACTACCAGACCCTTCGCAACTACGCCTGGGTGGCCCGGCAGTTCAGCCTGCCCCGGCGCCGGGAGAAGCTGAGCTTCCAGCACCACGCGGAGGTGGCCAGCCTGCCCGAGCCGGAGCAGGAGATCTGGCTCAACCGCGCCGAGAAGGGCGCCTGGTCCCGCAACGAGCTGCGGCGGCGCATCAAGGCGGAGCGCAACGGCGGGGTCGCCGACGAGGTCACCCACATCCAGATGAACGTCATCGCCGAGCAGAAGAAGCGCTGGCAGGAGGCCGCGGAGAGCACCGAGCAGGACCTGCTCGTCTGGATGGTCTCCAACCTGGACCGGGCGGCGCTGGCGGCCCTGGAGGCCAGGGAGACCGCCGCCCGGTCGGACGCGCTCCCCCAGTCCGCCTGACCCCCGAGGTCGCAGGACCTCACCCACCGGACGGAGAAGACAGCTTGAGCCCCGATTCCGGCGAGTTTCCCGAGGAGGTCATCGAGACCGCCGTCACCACCGCCCGGGGATCGCGACACCTCCGCCTCCGCTACCTGCCCGACAGCGTCGGCCTGTTCGCCCGGACGGCCGGCTCCTCCCCCGCGGTCACCTTCGTCGAGTACGGGATGCGCCGGGACACCGGCCGCCGGGAGAAGAGCGCGCGGACGATCGGCTACGCCGAGCTGGACGAGCGGGCCCGCGCGGTCGCGGCGGACCTTCAGGGGCGGTGCGAGCCCGGCGACCGGGTGGCGGTCCTCTGCCCGCACGAGCCCGGCTACGTCGTGGCCTTCCTCGCCTGCCTGTACGCGGGGCTCGTCGCGGTGCCGCTGTACGCGCCCGAGGCGCTGCGCAGCAACGAGCGCCTGCTCTCGGTGATGGGCGACTGCGCGCCGAGGTGCGTGCTCACCGTCTCCGCCGTACGCCCGTCCGTCCAGCGCCTGCTGGACGGGATGGACGACCCGCCCGCCCACCTGGTCTGCGTCGACGAGATCCCCTCGGACGGGGCCGGGGACTGGCGCAGGCCGCCGATGCGGCCGGACGACGTGGCGTACCTGCAGTACACCTCCGGCTCCACCGGCACCCCGGCGGGCGTCCGCGTCACGCACCTGAACCTCGCCGTCACCAACTACCAGATCAGGGCGCACTGGCCGTCGTCGGTCATCGCGTCGTGGGTGCCGTTCTTCCACGACTTCGGCCTCGTCTGCGGGATCACCAACCCGCTGGGCGCGGGCGCGCACTCGGTGAACCTCAGTCCGATGGCCTTCGTGCAGGACCCCTACCGCTGGCTGCGCATGATCTCCGACTACCGGGCCGACTGGAGCATCACGCCGAGCTCCAGCCTGGTCCAGTGCGTGCGCCGGGTGACCGGGGAGCGCAGGAGCGAGCTCGACCTGAGCTCGCTGCGGCTGCTCACGATCGCCGCCGAGCCGGTGTACGCCGAGTCCACCGAGGCGTTCACCTCGGCGTTCGCCGCCGGCGGGCTGTCCGCCACCGCCCCCTCCCCCTGTTACGGCCTGGCCGAGGCGACCCTCCCGGTCAGCGCCCCGCCGGTCGGCGAGGGCATGACCGACCGGTCCTTCGACCGCGAAGCCCTCGCCGCCGGCGTCGCCCGCGAGCTCCCGCCCGGCAGCCCGAACACCGTGCGCATCGTGTCGTGCGGGACGCCGAGCCTGGGGGTGTCGGTGCGGATCCGGCACCGGGAGGACCGCGGCCCGCTGCCGGACGGCCGGGTCGGCGAGATCTGGGTGAGCGGGCCCAACGTGGCGGACGGCTACTGGAACCGGCCCGAGCGGTCGGCCGACGTCTTCGAGAAACACCTCGCCGAGCCGGACGGCGACCTGCTTCCCGGCCCCTGGCTGCGCACGGGCGACCTCGGCTTCCTGCTGGAGGGCCGGGTGCACGTGGTCGGCAGGGCGAAGGACATGATCATCGTGCGTGGCCGGAACCACTACCCGGACGACATCGAGGCGACCGTGCAGACCGCGCGGGCCGCCCGGGACGCCGGGGGCACCGGGGGTGCCGGGGGTGCCGGGGGTGCCGCCGCCGAGGGGGCGGCCGCCGCGTTCTCCGCCGAGATCGACGGCGAGGAGCGGCTCGTCGTCCTCGTCGAGGCCGAACCCGCGCTCCTGGCGGCGGGAGGACCGGAGGTGGAGGCGACCCTGCGCGACCTGCGCCAGGAGATCACCCGCAACCACGGTCTGACCGCGCACGACCTCGTCCTCGTACGGCGCGGCACCCTGCCGCGGACGACCAGTGGAAAGATCCGCCGTGGTGCCTGCCGGGAGCAGTACCTCCGCGGGGAGTTCGACCGCTGAGCCGAAGTGGCTCCCCTTCCGGAGGTGATGTATGACCAGGCCCCTTTACGTCTGGGACTATCTGCAGGAGTACGAGAACGAGCGGGAGGACATCCTCGACGCGGTGGACACCGTGTTCCGCTCGGGCCAGCTCGTGCTCGGCCGAGGCGTGCGGGACTTCGAGGCGGCCTTCGCCGCCTACCACGGCGTCTCCCACTGCGTGGGCGTCGACAACGGGACGAACGCGATCGTGCTGGGGCTCCAGGCGTTGGGCGTCGGGCCGGGCGACGAGGTGATCACCGTGTCCAACACGGCGGCGCCCACGGTCGTGGCCATCGACGCCGTCGGCGCCACCCCGGTCTTCGTCGACGTGCACGAGGACACGTACCTCATGGACGTCGGCCAGGTGGAGGCGGCGGTCACCGGACGGACCCGCTGCCTGCTCCCGGTGCACCTGTACGGCCAGTGCGTCGACATGGCGCCGCTGCGGGAGATCGCCGACCGGCACGACCTGGTGGTCTTCGAGGACTGCGCGCAGGCGCACGCGGCCCGCCACCACGGCCGGATCGCGGGCTCGATGGGCGAGGCCGCCGCGTTCTCCTTCTACCCGACCAAGGTGCTCGGGGCGTACGGCGACGGCGGGGCGACGATCACCTCCGACCCGGAGGTGGACGCGGCGCTGCGGCAGCTGCGCTACTACGGGATGCGGGAGCGTTACTACGTCGAGCGGACTCCCGGCCACAACAGCAGGCTCGACGAGGTGCACGCGGAGATCCTGCGCCGCAAGCTGACCAGGCTGGACGGGTACGTCGAGGCCCGCAGGGCCGTCGCGGCCGGGTACGCCGAGGCGCTCGCCGGAACCGACGTCGTGCTGCCCGCGGTCGCCCCCGGCAACGAGCACTCGTACTACGTGTACGTGGTCCGCCACCCCCGGCGGGACGACATCATCGAGGGGCTCAAGGCCTACGGCGTGTCGCTCAACATCAGCTACCCGTGGCCGGTGCACACGATGTCGGGGTTCGCGAAGCTGGGGTACGAGATCGGGAGCCTGCCCGTCACGGAGGCGGCGGCCAAGGAGATCTTCTCGCTGCCGATGTATCCCTCGCTGACGAAGAACGACCAGGCGATGGTCGTCGAGTCGCTGCTCAAGGTGCTGGCCGCCCTGTGACGGCGGAGGGCGGGGACCGGCCGATGCGCGTGCTGTTCGTCACCCACGCGGAGAGGACCCATTTCCTGGGGATGGTCCCGCTGGCGTGGGCGCTGCGCAACGCCGGTCACGACGTGCGGGTGGCGAGCCAGCCGGAGCTGACCGGCGTCATCACCGGCGCGGGTCTCACGGCCGTGCCGGTCGGCAGGGACCACATGCTGCAGCAGCTGCTCACGCACGGGGCGAGCTTCGACCCGGACGGGCCGCCGCCGTTCGACATGGCGGAGGACCGGCCGGAGAAGCTCACCTGGGAGTATCTGCGCCGGGGTTACCACGAGGAGCTGGTGCCGTGGTGGTGGCGGGTGGTGAACGACCCGATGATCGGGGAGCTGACCGCGTTCTGCCGGGACTGGAAGCCGGACCTGGTGATCTGGGAGCCGGTCACCTACGCCGGGGCGATCGCGGCCAAGGCATGCGGGGCGGCGCACGCCCGGCTGCTGTGGAGCCTGGACCTGTTCGCCCGGATGCGCGGCCACTACCAGCGCGTCCGACAGGAACAGGCCCCCCACGAGCGCGACGCGATGGCCGAATGGCTCGGAGCCCGCGCCGCCAAGGCCGGAACCACCTTCTCCGAGGAGATGACCACCGGCCACTTCACCATCGACCCCACCCCGGGATCACTGCGGCTGGACCTGCCCCACACCTACCTGCCGCTGCGCTACATCCCCTACAACGGCACCGCCGTCATCCCCTCCTGGCTCCACACCCCACCCGTTAAGCCACGGGTGTGCCTCACCCTGGGAACCTCCGCCACCGAACGCCTCGACGGCTACTCGGTCAGCGTCCAGGACATCCTCACCAGCCTCGCCGACCTCGACATCGAGATCGTCGCCACCCTCCCCGAGAAACAACAGGCCGAACTCCACCACGTCCCCGACAACACCCGCCTGGTCTCCTTCGTCCCGCTGTACGCCCTCGCGTCCACCTGCTCCGTCGTGATCGACCACGGCGGACCGGGCACGGTGTTCACGGTGGCCTCCCGGGGCGTGCCGCAGCTCATGGTCCCGAAGCTGTTCGACGAGCCGCTGCTCGCCGAGCGGCTCGCGGGCCGGGGGGCCGGGCTGGTCATGCACAGCCGAGACGCCACCGGCCCCCGGGTGCGCGAGCACCTGCTGCGCCTGCTGGGCGAACCCTCCTTCACCCGGGCCGCGGCGGACCTGCGCGCCGAGATCGAGGCCATGCCCACCCCCAACGAGCTCGTCCCCCAGCTGGAAAGGCTCACCGCAGAACACCGCGGCACCACCGCGGGCTGACGGCGAGGCCCCAGGAAGGAAAGACCATGCGCGTCCTGTTCACGTCGTACGCCGAGAAGAGCCATTTTCTGGGGATGGTTCCGCTGGCGTGGGCGCTGCGCAACGCCGGCCACGAGGTACGGGTGGCGAGCCAGCCCGAGCTGACCGACGTCATCACCGGCGCCGGGCTCACCGCCGTACCGCTCGGCACGAACCACGGACTCGGCAGGCTGCTCCAGCTCGCCAAGGACACCGGCCAGGAGAAGGATTTCGACATGGCGGAGAACCGCCCCGAGATGCTCACCTGGGAGCAGATCAAGTCCGGCTACCAGGGGCACGTCCTGTGGTGGTGCCGGGTGGTGAACGACCCGATGATGGCGGAGCTGACCGCGTTCTGCCGGGACTGGAAACCGGATCTGGTGATCTGGGAGCCGCTCACCTACGCGGGAGGGGTCGCGGCGAAGGCGTGCGGGGCGGCGCACGCCCGTTTCATGTGGGGGCTGGACCTGTTCGCCCGGATGCGCGGCCACTATCTGCGGGCCAGGCAGGAGGCGGGGGTGAGCACCGACGCGCTCGGGCAGTGGCTGGGGCTGCACGCCAGGCGCATGGGGGTCCCGTTCTCGGAGGATCTGACGACCGGGCACTTCACGATCGACTACACCCCCACCTCACTGCGGCTGGACCTGCCCCACACCTACCTGCCGCTGCGCTACATCCCCTACAACGGCACCGCCGTCATCCCCCCCTGGCTCCACACCCCGCCGGACAAACCACGGGTGTGCCTGACGTTGGGCACCTCCGCCACCGAACGCCTCGACGGCTACTCCGTCGACGTCCAGGACATCCTCACCCACCTCGCCGACCTCGACATCGAAGTCGTCGCGACCCTGCCGGAGAAGCAACAGGCCGAACTCCACCACATCCCCGACAACACCCGCCTGGTCTCCTTCGTCCCCCTGCACGCCCTCACCCCCACCTGCTCGGCGATGATCCACCACGGCGGAGGCGGCTCCTTCTCCACCAGCCTCGTCAACGCCGTCCCCCAGCTCATCCTCGCCGACATGTTCGACGCCCCCCTCAAAGGCGAACTCCTCACCCGCCAAGGCGCCGGACTCACCCTGCACAGCAGCAAAGCCACCGGCCCCCACGTACGCGAACACCTCCTGCGCCTGCTGCGCGAACCCTCCTTCACCCACGCCGCCCACCAACTCCGCCAAGAGACCCTCGCCACCCCCGGCCCCAACCAACTCGTCCCCCACCTGGAAAAACTCACCGCCCAACACCGCGGGTAGCGGAGGGAAGAAGATGCGCGTCCTGTTCGCCACCCACGCCGAGAAGAGTCATTTCCTGGGGATGGTCCCGCTGGCGTGGGCGCTGCGCAACGCGGGCCACGAGGTACGGGTGGCCAGCCAGCCGGAGCTGACCGACGTCGTCACCGGGGCCGGACTCACCGCCGTCCCCGTCGGCCGGGACCACCGGCTGCGCCGCTTCTCCAAGCTCCTGGAACGGGTGGCGCCCGGCGCCCCGGCCTTCGACATGGCCGAGGACCGCCCCGAGGTGCTCACCTGGGAGCACCTCACCTGGGGGTACGGCGGGGTGGTGCCGTGGTGGTGGCGGGTGGTGAACGACCCGATGACGGCGGAGCTGACCGCGTTCTGCCGGGAGTGGGAACCGGACCTGGTGATCTGGGAGCCGCTCACCTACGCGGGAGGGGTGGCGGCGAAGGCGTGCGGGGCGGCGCACGCCCGCTTCATGTGGGGGCTGGACCTGTTCGCCCGGATGCGCGGCCACTATCTGCGCGTCAAGGAGCAGCGTCCGCCCGGCGACCGGCAGGACGTGCTCGCCGAGTGGCTCGGGGAGTGGGCCGCCAAGGCCGGCACCACCTTCTCGGAGGATCTGACGACCGGGCACTTCACGATCGACTACACCCCCACCTCACTGCGGCTGGACCTGCCCCACACCTACCTGCCGCTGCGCTACATCCCCTACAACGGCACCGCCGTCATCCCCCCCTGGCTCCACACCCCACCGGACAAACCACGGGTGTGCCTCACCCTGGGCACCTCCGCCACCGAACGCCTCGACGGCTACTCCGTCGACGTCCAGGACATCCTCACCCACCTCGCCGACCTCGACATCGAAGTCGTCGCCACCCTCCCCGAAAAACAACAGGCCGAACTCCACCACATCCCCGACAACACCCGCCTGGTCTCCTTCGTCCCCTTACACGCCCTCACCCCCACCTGCTCGGCGATGATCCACCACGGCGGAGGCGGCTCCTTCTCCACCAGCCTCGTCAACGCCGTCCCCCAGCTCATCCTCGCCGACATGTTCGACGCCCCCCTCAAAGGCGAACTCCTCACCCGCCAAGGCGCCGGACTCACCCTGCACAGCAGCAAAGCCACCGGCCCCCACGTACGCGAACACCTCCTACGCCTCCTGCGCGAACCCTCCTTCACCCACGCCGCCCACCAACTCCGCCAAGAAACCCTCGCCACCCCCGGCCCCAACCAACTCGTCCCCCACCTCGAAAAACTCACCGCCCAACACCGCGGGTAGCGAAGGGCCGGGGCCGGAGACCGGCCCCGGGACCCCGTGGGATCAGACGACGTGCACCTCGGGCACGTACAGGATCCACTTGCCGCCCGCCTCGCGGAAGGCGCGC
Source organism: Streptosporangium sp. NPDC002524 (assembly GCF_040295985.1). NCBI lineage: Bacteria > Bacillati > Actinomycetota > Actinomycetes > Streptosporangiales > Streptosporangiaceae > Streptosporangium > Streptosporangium sp. NPDC002524. The sequence goes on from NZ_JBEOWK010000024.1 coordinate 71,035, forward strand.
TCCTTGGCCATGATCTCCTCGGCGTGGTTCCAGGCGAACAGCAGCGCGTAGTCGGGGTACGGCTCGGCGAACGCCGACGGCTCGCGGACCGGGATGTGCGACCCGGGGGTGAGCCTGCCCTGCTTGGCGACGGTGGTGTCGCAGATGAACGGGACCAGCTCCGGGCCGATGCCGCAGTAGTTGGTCACCGTGGCGCTCTTCGCGGTCGCCCCGTAGCCCACGACCCGCTTGCCGTCGTCGCGCAGCTCGCGCAGCAGGGCGGTGAGGTCGTCGCGGATCTTCTCGACGCTGCTCGCGAAGCCCGTCAGCGTGGGCATCGCCGCGAGGTTGCGCTTGTTCTCGTCCGCCAGCAGCTCGGCCACCGCCTCCGTCGGCGTCCTGGCGCCGGTGTGGGCCAGCGTGTAGCGGACCTCGCCGCCGTGCACCGGGAGCCTCTCGACGTCGACGAGCTCCAGGTCGAAGCGGGCGGCCATGGCCTGGACCGCGCGGACGGTGAAGAAGTAGAAGTGCTCGTCGTAGATCTGGTCGAAGGAGGTGCGCTCGACGATCTCGGAGAAGTAGGGGTCCTCGAACACGAAGACCCCGGTCGGGGCGAGCAGCGCGGTCACCCCGCGCAGGATGGACTCGATGTAGGGGATGTGGCAGAGGGTGTTGGCGGCGTAGATGACGTCCGCCCGGCCGTCGGTGGCGAGGATGTCCCTCGCGGTCTCCTCCTCGAAGAAGGACTTGCGGACCCGGATGCCCTTGGCGTGCGCCATCTCCGCCACCCCGCCGGACGGCTCCACGCCCAGATGCCGCACCCCGGCCTCGGCGATCGCCTTCAGCATCACCCCGTCGTTGCAGCCGAGCTCGACCACGAACGGGTCGGTGCCGGTCAGCTCGGTGGCGAGCAGCCTGCGGGCCAGCTTCTCGAAGTGCGCGCGCATGACGGCCGAGCCCGACGACACGTACGGGTAGTCCTCGTGGAACATGCGGTCGCGGGGGATCTCCTCCATGAGCTGCACCATCGTGCACGACTCGCATATCCCGACGGCGAGCCGCACGAAGAACTCGTCCGCGAAATCCTCGGGGCGGACGAACGCGTCGGAGAGCGGCTGGCGTCCGAAGTCGAAGAATTCGGCGAGGGGACCGGAACAGACACGGCACCGCGACAGGGCAGACATACTTGGCTCCTCGTTGCTGGGTGGCACGGAGATTCTGGGGGCACGTGGATTCTGGGGCCCGGGGATTCCGGGGGCACAGGGATTCTGAGGCACGGGGATTCTGGGGGCACAGGGATTCTGAGGGCACGGGATTCCAGGGGGAACGGGATGAATCAGTGGTGAATCACGCCGGCCCCCGTTACGGGCACGCGAAAGAAAAGGCGCGGTGAGCGTTTCCCGGCGCACACCGGCGGGTCCGGCGGTCACTTCCTCCGCTTTTCATGGTCATATCGTTATCCGCCGGGCCCGCTCGCGGATCGCGTCGACGAGCTCGGCCTGGGCGAGGGCCGGCTTCGTGTGCTCGGCCTGTCCGGCGCCCTCCCTGACGGACCGCGCGAAGGACTCCAGGATGTTGACGAACTGGCGGTCGGCGGCGAGCGTCCGCTCCTCGACCCGGTCCTGCCGCTCGATCCGCACGACCGGGCGCATCGAGTCGGGCGGGGTGTAGGCGCGGTCCAGGAGGATCGACCCCTCCGAGCCCCACAGCGCGTACGAGCTGCGGTAGGAGTGTTCGAACCCGAAGCGGATCTGCGCGGTGACGCCCCTGGCCGAGCAGAGCAGCGCGCTCCCGTCGACGTCCACCCCGCTGACGGCGTCGTAGCGCAGGGACGCCCCGCAGACCTCGATGTCGCCGCCGAGGAAGAGCTGCGCGGCGCGGATCGGGTAGACGCCGACCTCGAACAGGGCGCCGCCGCCGAGGTGGGGCTGGTAGCGGAAGTCGCCGGGATCGCGCGGCGGGATGCCGAAGTCGCTCGCGAAGGAGCGCAGGTGCCCGATCGCGCCGCCGTCGAGCAGCCGGCGTACCTCCTCGTGCTGGGAGTGGTGCGGGAAGACCAGGTTCTCGACGAGGAGCAGGTCGCGCTCCTCGGCCAGGGCGAGCAGCGCCTCGGCCTCGGCGCGGCTGGTGGCGAGGGGTTTCTCGGCCAGCACGTGCTTGCCCGCCCGCAGCGCGCGGCCGACCCACTCGGCGCGCAGCCCGGTGGGCAGCGGGATGTAGACCGCCTCCACGTCGGGACGCTCCAGGAGCGCGGCGTACCCGGTGACCGCGTCGCAGCCGAAGCGGCGGGCGAAGGTCCCGGCCTTGGCCGGGTCGCGGCTGGCGACCGCGACCGGCAGCACGGCCGGGGCGGCGGTCATCGCGGGGAGCGTGCGCCGCCAGGCGATGTCCGCGCACGAGAGCACGCCCATGCGCAGCGGTGAGGTCGTCAACGCTCTCCTCCCCAGAGTCCCTGCAGGCAGGCGACGAGCGTGCGGGCCTGGACGTTGAGGTAGTAGCTGTGCCGCAGCAGCCCGGACAGCTGGCCGACGGTGACCCAGGTGTAGTCCTCGGGCACCTCGACCGGGAAGTCCTCGTCGGCCTCGACCACCAGGTATCTGATGACCGCGCCCATGAAGCGCCCGCCCTCCTCCGACAGCAGCGCCTCGAAGCGGATCCGGGAGGGGTCGGCGTTCAGCACGTAGTCCATGAAGCGCGGGCGGCGGGCGGCGGGCACCCCCTCGTAGGTCTCGGGCGCGCACTGCAGGGTGGCGGCGAGCTCCACCATGTCCGGCAGGCCGCCCTCCATCCGGGCGTGGACCAGCACGTGCAGCACGCCGTGGATCCGCTTGACGACGAACGCGACCACGCCCTGGCCCACCGGCACGAACAGGGGCTGGCTCCACGAGCCGACCTCCCGGCCCGCCCCGCTCACCGCGACCGCGGCGACCGTGAAGTACTTGCCCTCCTCGTGGGCGATCTCGTCGCGGGACCGCTTCCAGCGGGTGACCTGCTCCAGGTCCACGCACCAGCGGTCGACCAGCTTGGTGCTCCTGGCCGCGGTGAACCAGCTCAGCAGGCCGGAGGTGGTGTGCAGGGCGGCCCCGCCGCTCACCACCGAGCGGCGCAGCGCCCCGAGGAAGTCGCCGCCGTCGCCGCCCTCGTCGTCACCGCCGTTCAGGGTCGCGCCGTCGAACGGGACGCACGCCAGCACCGTCCTGGAGTCCATGTTGACGAGGTTGTCGATGCGCAGCAGCTCCTGCAGCTGGCCGACGGTGAGCCAGCAGAAGCCGTCGCGGACCTCGACGTCCTCGGTCACCTCGACGACCATGTTGCGGTTGCGCTTGCACCAGAACCAGGCCCCGTGCTCGGACTGGAGCACGTCGACGAGCACGCCGCCGGGCCGGGGCCGGGTGAAGTACTCCAGGTAGGGGACGCCCGCGCCGTGGTGGACGCCGACGTAGTTGCTGTGCGTGGCCTGCACCGTGGGCGACAGCTGCACGGAGTTGATGTTCCCCGGCTCCATCTTGGCCTGCATGAGGAAGTGGACGACGCCGTCGATCTCCTTGGCGAGGATGCCGAGGATGCCGATCTCGGACTGGTTGATGATCGGCTGCGACCAGCCCGCCCCCGGGTCGGAGCGGGTGCTGACCCGCAGCCCCTCCACCGAGAAGAACCGCCCGCTGCGGTGGACCAGGTTGCCGCTGCCGGGCGCGAAGCTCCAGCCGTCCAGGTCGGCGAAGGGGATCCGGGTGACCTCGGCGCGCTCCGTGCGGTGGCGTTCGGCGAACCACTCCCTGAACTCGGCGAGCGGGAGGACGGCGCTGTCCCTGGCCATCGCCGATTTCGTCAGGCGGGCTCTGAATTCGTTATTCTCCCGGCGCAGAGAATGTGATATCTGGGGGAGGCTGGTCATATTCCGACCCTCCGGTCTTTGGATCGCACGGCCTTCGCCGGAGAGTAATTATATAAATCTCGTTAGTCCATTGCATTCGTTCTTCCCGGGCGGCTCGAAGACGCCGAGAATCGCTTGACCGCCGGGTTCGCCGAAAATAGCGTTTGTCCCGCTGGCGAGACGGAACGGGGCCGGACGACCCCTCGTCCGGGGGAGGGTGGAGGCTCGATGAGTTCTTCTGTGAACGGCGGCGCGGAGGTCGTGGTCGGCAGGATCGAACCGTGCCGCCTCGTCGAGCTCCCGGAGATCGTCGACGACCGGGGCAGCCTGTGCGTGGTCGAGTCGGGCAAGGAGATCGACTTCGACGTCAAGCGGGCCTACTACATGTTCGGCATGCCGCCGGGCACCAAGCGCGGCGGGCACGGCCACCGCCGCCTGCGGCAGCTGATCATAGCGGTGCACGGCCGCTTCGAGGTCAAGGTGGACGACGGTTTCGGCACGCGCACGTTCGTGCTCGACCACCCCCGGCTGGGGCTCTACATGACCCCGATGGTCTGGCGGGACATGGTCGACTTCACCCCGGGGACGGTCGGCCTGTGGCTGGTCTCCGAGCCCTACGACGAGTCCGACTACTACCGCGACTACGACGAGTTCCTGCGCGACGCGCGGAGCGGGGTGTGAAGGTCCCCTTCCTGGACCTGCGGGCCCCGTACGAGGAGCTGCGGACCGGCCTGGACGCGGCGGTCCAGCGGGTGCTGAGCTCGGGCTGGTATCTCATGGGCCCCGAGCTGGAGGCGTTCGAGGCGGAGTTCGCCGCCTACTGCGGCAACACGCACTGCGTGGCGGTAGGCAGCGGCTGCGACGCGCTGGAGCTGTCGCTGCGCGCGATGGGCGTCGGGCCCGGTGACGAGGTGATCGTCGCGTCGCACACGTTCATCGCGAGCTGGGTGGCGGTCTCCAGGACCGGCGCGCGGCCGGTCCCGGTCGAGCCGGACGGGCACAGCACCCTCGATCCGGCGCGGATCGAGGAGGCCGTCACCCCCCGCACCAAGGTGATCATGCCGGTGCACCTGTACGGCCACCCCGCCGACCTGGGCGCCATCGAGGAGATCGCGGCCAGGCACGGCCTGCGCGTCCTGGAGGACGCGGCACAGGCCCACGGCGCCCGCGAGCACGGCCGGCGGGTGGGGTCGGGCTCCACCGCCGCGTTCAGCTTCTACCCCGGCAAGAACCTCGGCGCCCTCGGCGACGGCGGCGCCGTCGTGACGGGGGACGCGGAGCTGGCGGCGCGGGTGCGGCTGCTGCGCAACGTCGGCGCCCGCGAGAAGTACCGGCACGAGGTCGTGGCGGCCAACTCCCGGCTCGACGAGATGCAGGCCGCCGTGCTGCGGGTCAAGCTGGCGCGGCTGGACGAGTGGAACGACCGCCGCCGGGCCGTGGCCGCGCGCTACCTGGACGAGCTGAAGGGCGCGGGCGACCTGGTGCTGCCCGCGCCCGCCCCGTGGGCCGAGCCGGTCTGGCACCTGTTCGTGGTACGCACCGCGCGCAGGCGGCAGCTCCAGGAGCGGCTCGCCGCCGCCGGGATCGGCACGCTCGTCCACTACCCGGTCGCGGTGCACCTCTCCCCCGCCTACGCCGGCGAGGGGTACGCCCCCGGGTCGCTGCCGCTGGCCGAGCGGCTCGCCGACGAGGTGCTGAGCCTGCCGATGGGCCCCCACCTCGACGCCCGCGCGGTGGACGCGGTCGTCGCCGCGACCCGCGAGGCGTGCGCCTGACCGTCCCGGCCACTCTGTCCTTCGGCGGCCCTTTCGGTGCCCCGTGCCTCTCGGCGGCCGGGACGACGGCTTCGACGGTCAGAAAACGACGGCTCTGATGACGGCCCTGATGACGGCTCTGACGGCTCTGACGGCCCTGACGGCCCTGACGGCCCTGACGGCCCTGACGGCCCTGACGGCCGACGGTGACATCTGACCGGCCGGGCCTCGTCGGCGGGAAAGGCCTGACCGGCCGGGCGGCGAAGCCCCGGCCGGTCAGGTCTCGGACCGTGAGACCTGCGGCCGTCAGACCGAGCCGCTGTCGGGCTGTTCCAGCCACCAGGGGTTGGCCCGCGCCCAGTCGATCGTCCTGGCGAGGCCGTCCCGCAGGGCGGTGGTGGTGTGCCAGCCGAGCACCGCGCGTGCCTTGGAGGTGTCGGGAACGCGCCGCGACAGGTCCTGGTAGGCGGCGCCGAAGCCGTCGCGCGGGTCCACCGGGACCGCCCTGCCCCCGCCCGCCAGCTCCACGACGAGCTCGATGACGGCGCCGATGGACGTCTCGACGGAGCTGCCGATGTTGAAGCACTCCCCCAGGGCGGAGGCGGCGGTGCCCGCCTCGATCGTGGCGGCGATCGCGTCGTCGACGTAGGTGAAGCAGCGCGTCTGCCCGCCGTCGTCGTACTGGACCGGAGGCAGGCCGCGCAGGGCGCGGTGGACGCTGCGGCTGACCACGAAGCCCGGCCGCTGGCGGGGCCCGTAGACGTTGAAGTACCGCACGATGGTGGCGTCGAGGCCGCGCTGGCGCATGTAGGCGAACGTCAGGTGCTCGGCCAGCGCCTTGCTGGAGGAGTAGCTCCACCGGTCGGTGGCGGTGCTGCCGAGGACGCGGTCGTCGTCCTCGGCCCACGGGACGGCCGGGTTCTTGCCGAACACCTCGCTGGTGCTGGCCAGCACCACCCGGGCACCGGCCTTCTCGGCGAGCTCCAGGACGTTCTTCGTGCCCGACAGGTTGATGTCGATGACGTCGAGCGGCCGGTCGATGTAGCGGTCGACCCCGACCACGGCGGCGAGGTGGTACACGACGTCGACGTCGCCGGTGATCGCGCCGGCGAGCGACCCGGCGTCCCTGATGTCGCCGCCGACGTGCCGCCGGGGGGAGGTGCCGTTCAGGTCGGGCGGGGGCGGCCCGCCGTCGAAGACCGTCACCTCGTCCCCGCGCCGGACGAGGGCCTCGGTGAGGTGGCTGCCGAGGAAACCGAAACCGCCGGTGACGACCACGTTCGCCATCGCCCCTACCTCCCGATCCCGCGGTAGGCGAACCCGGTCTCGCGCAGCAGGTCTATGGTCTCGCGCGGGTAGTAGGCGCGGCCGTCGACGACCGCGCACGAGGGGGCGACCCGCTCGCGGAGCTCGGCGAAGTCGACGTCCTGGAACTCCCGGTGCCAGGCGAGGATCGCCAGGCAGTCGGCGCCGCGCACCGCCTCCTCCAGCGAGGGGGCCTGCGGCAGCCCGAAGAGCTTCTCCGCCTCGTCGCCGTCGACCAGCGGGTCGTACAGGGTGACCTCCGCGCCCGCCTTGCGCAGCTCCTCCACGACCGGCCTGACCGGTGTCTCGCGCAGGTCGCCGGTGTTGTTCTTGAAGGCGAGCCCGAGGACGGCCACCTTCGCGCCCACCGGCGACCTGCCGAGCTTGGCCAGCTCCTCCACGATGAGGTCGCTCGTGTAGCCCGGCATGGAGTCGTTGACCTCGCGGGCGGCCGGGATGGTGAGCAGGTCGATGCCGCGGTCCTGGGCGGCGCGCCAGACCATCCAGGGGTCCTTGGTGAGGCAGGAGCCGCCCACCCCCACGCTCGGCAGCAGGATGTTGACGTTGCCGTTGCCCTTGGGGATCGAGTTGGCCGCGGAGATGATGTCGAGGACGTCGACCTCCAGCGCCGCGCAGAGCCGGGCGAGCTCGTTGGCCAGGGCGATGTTGTGGTCGATCCACCAGTTGTCGGCGAGCTTGACCATCTCGGCCGCCTCCAGGGAGGCCACCGGGATCACCTCGACCCCGACGGCCCGGCGCCAGAACGCCACCGCGGCCTGCGTGCTGTCGGCGCACCACCCGCCGACGATGATGGGGAAGCTGCGCAGCTCGCGCAGCGCGGTCCCCTCGGAGAGGCGTTCGGGGCAGAAGGCGACGCCGAAGTCCTCGCCGCAGACCAGGCCGCCCCGCTGGAGCAGCGGGAGGGCCAGCGTGCGCGTCACCCCCGGCGGGACCGTGCTCTTGAAGACCAGGAGCTGGCCCGGCCTGATGTGCCTGCCCAGCTCCTCGCAGGCGCCGCGCAGCTGGCTCTCCTTCATCACCCCGCGCTCGCCGGTGGGCGTGCCGACCGCGACGATGACGACGTCGGCCTCGGAGACGCTCTCGTAGCTCGTGGTGACGCGCAGCCGGTCGGTGCCCGCGTGGCGGGCCACGAGCTCGGGCAGCCCGGTCTCGCTGAACCGGCAGTGCCCGGCGTTCAGCTCCTCGACGAGTACGGGGTCGGTGTCCACCCCGATCACGTTCACGCCGCGGTCGGCCAGGACGGCGGCGACGCACGACCCGACGTACCCCAGGCCGAGGACCGCGGCCGTGATGTTCTCCCGCTCGGGCAGGAAACGCATGTCATCTCCAAAGGTCTGGCGTTACCGGGTGAGGACACGACGCAGGCGCCAGACGCCGAGGGCGAACAGGACGGCGGCGTAGCAGCTCAGGATGCCGAACTGGGGCAGGATGTCGGCGATGGTGCCGTCGTGCCTGACCAGTTCGGCGAAGGCCTCGTAGGCCCACGCGTGCGGCGTCAGATGGGCGATGGTCCGCATCGTGCCGCTGAACGACTCCAGGGCGACCATGGAGCCGCCGAGCGCGGCGAGCCCCAGCCCGAGGACCATCGCGACGGAGATCGCCGCCCCCGGAGTCTTGAACGCCGCCCCCAGGAGCATCGCGGCCCCGCTCCCGACCAGGGAGAAGACCAGGACGAGGGCCCCGGCGGCGAACGGGTCGCCCCAGTCGACCCCGAAGATCAGGGCCGAGCCGAACATGATCAGCAGTGCCTGGGCGAGCGCGATGACCAGGCGGCCGAGGGCCTCGCCCACGACGATGGAGCGCGCCGAGATCGGGGTCGCGTACATCCGGCGCGCCACCCCGAGCAGCCGCGTCTCGATGAGCCCGATCGCGGCGGTGAGCGAGGTGAGGAAGGTGAACAGGAGCAGCAGGGGCGGGGCCGAGGCGCCGAAGGGGTTGAAGCCCTCGGGGAAGATGCTCTCGCCCGCGGTGGTGACGCGCACCTGGACCGTCCCGACGCTCGCCTGCGCGGCCCTGCCCAGGGCCTCGTCGAAGCTTCCGGCCCCCTCCTGCTGCCCGAAGCGGGCCGCGCGCAGCAGTCCGGCCTGCTGGGGGACGACGGAGCGGATCCAGGTGCCGATCTCGGCCGCGCCCGGGTCCTCCTGGCGGGTCAGGTAACGCACCTCGACCTCGCCGCCCGCGCGCACCCGGGTGTCGTAGTCGGCGGGGACGACCACTCCGGCCCGCACCGTGCCGCGTTCCACCCCGGTCCGCAGCGCGGACTCGTCGGCGATCCGCTCGACCGCGATGCGCTTGCCCGAGCCCAGCGCCTGGACCAGCTGCTCCGACAGCGGCCCGGAGCCGCTCACCACGCCCACCGTCAGCTGCTGGTTGCCGCCGAACATCTGCCCGAGCACGAAGACCATCAGGAACGGCGAGACGACCACGAAGAAGATGTTGGTGCGGTCGCTGAAGACCCTGCGGAGGTTGACCATTGCTATGGCGAGGGCCTTCACGCGTGCACCATCCTTCCGACGCGGACCAGCGCCAGCGCGCCGCCCAGTACGGCGAAGCCGAGCAGCGCCGCGACCGGGACCGCCACGGCCTGCAGCGACCCCCCGCCGGCCAGGTCGGCCAGGCCCTGCATGAACCACTTGTGCGGGGTGAGGTAGCCGAGCGCGGTGAGCCCGCCGAGCTGCGCGCTGGGGAAGAACACCCCGCCGAAGATGCCCAGCACCATCGCCACCACCGACTGCCAGTTCGACGCCTGCTCGGCGGTACGGGCGAACGTGGCCAGCGCGGTCATCAGCCCGGTGGCGGCGAGCACCGCCGCGACCACCAGCGCGGCCACGCCGAGCGGGTCGCCCCAGCGGGCGCCGATGACGAGCGTGCTGACCACGATGAGGATGGCCATGCTCACGATGCCCACCAGGACGCCGCTGAGCAGCTTGCCCAGCACGATCGCGGGCCGGGAGATCGGCGCGGCCAGCATCCGGGTCAGCGTGCCCGCCCTGCGCTCGTCGAAGATGCTGCTGATGCTGAAGACCACGGCGAAGAACAGGAAGAACATCGCCATTCCGGCCGAGTAGTAGGTCGTGATGTCCAGCTGCCGCCGCACCGCGGAGGCGTCCTCGCGCAGCGAGAGCGGCATCGGGAGCGCGCCGGCCCGCTCGGCCAGCCTCGCGGCCTCCTCGCCGCCGGGCGCCGTCCCCGTAGGGGAGGCCGCGACGACGGCCAGCTGGACCGAGCGCAGCCCGGCGGCGTACGACTGCCCGACCTCGCGGGCGACCTGGACCGCGACCGGGGCCGCGACGCTGCCGATGATCTCCAGGGTGGCGGGGCGTCCGGCGCGCGCGTCGGCGGAGAAGTTCGCGGGGATGACGAAGACCGCCTCCACCTCGCCTCGCTGCGCCAGCGCCCGGCCCTCCTCGGCGGTGGCCACCGGCCGCAGGGTCACGACGCCCGACTCGCGCATGGGCTCCAGGACCTGCCCGGCGAAACCGGCGTTGCCCGCGCCGCGGTCGGCGTCGGCCACGGCGTACCGGGCCTTGAACTCGCCTCCGGCGCCGCCCAGGACGGCGTTGAGGATGAAGGCCATGCCGAGCGGCAGCACGATCGCGAAGACGATCAGGGTGCTGTCCTTCGCCCGCTGCCGCAGGTCCTTCACGAGGATGGTGATCATTCCGCGCACCGCGGGCCTCCGTTCCTCTCGTTCACGAGGCTTCCCTCGGTCACGAGGCCTCCCTCAGTCACGGAGCGCCTTGCCGGTGAGGTGCAGGAAGACCGCTTCCAGATCGGGTTCGCGCACCTCCGCCGAGCGGATCGCCCCGCCGGAGGCCGCCACGACCTCGAAGAGTCTCGGCAGCACCGCCTTGGCCCCGTCCACGAGCAGGTCGACCCCGGACCCCTCGCCGCTCACCTGGCGCACCTGCGGCAGCTCGGCGAGCGCGTGCCGCGCGCGGTCCAGGTCCCCGTCCACCTGCAGGAGCACCTGGTCGTTCTCGCCCACCAGGTCCACCAGCTCGCGGCGGGTGCCCTCGGCCTTCATCTCGCCCAGGTCGACGATGCCGACCCGGTCGCAGAGGCGCTCGGCCTCCTCCATGTAGTGGGTGGTGTAGAGCACGGCCACCCCGTCGGCGGCGAGGCGCTGCACGCTCTCCAGGATGGAGTTGCGGCTCTGCGGGTCGACGCCGGCCGTGGGTTCGTCCAGGATCAGCAGGCGCGGCCGGTTCAGCAGCCCCACGCCGATGTTCAGGCGGCGGGCCATGCCCCCGGAGTAGCTCGACACCGCCTCGTCGGCGCGGTCGGCCAGCCCGATCGTCTCCAGCACCTCGCCCACCTTGCTCCTGCCCTGCCGCCCCCGCAGCCCGTAGAGCTGCGCGAAGAACCACAGGTTCTGACGTGCCGTGAGGTCCTGGTAGAGCGCGAGCTCCTGGGGTACGTAGCCGATCAGCGCCTTGGTCTTCGTGTTCCGCGCGTCGTGCGGCTGCCCGTCGATGACGACGGTGCCCTCGTCGCGCTCGACGACCCCGACAATCATGGAAATCGTCGTGCTCTTTCCCGCGCCATTCGGCCCGAGCAGGCCGTAGACTTCGCCTTCGGCGATGGAAAAACCGATACCGTCGACGGCGACTATCTGGCCATAACGTTTACGGAGTCCTTCGCACACCAGAATGATGTCGCTCATACGGACAGATTCAACACGTCCCCTTCTCCCCGCACAAGATAATCGGAGAAGGACCGCGACGGCCTTGCGCTCCGTCCCCGAATAGCCTGCGGCGTTTGCCGCCGCACGGGATGCCCGCTCTTGGGGACCCTTGAGGACTCTTGCGAAAAAAGCCGCGAGACGCGATCGCCCGGGGCGGCCCCGGCCGCCCGTCGGGTGCGAGGGGACCGCGAACGCGGGGGAAGACACCGGGTCTCCCCCCGCGAACGCGGAGGAATCAGCAGGTGCTGCTGCTGATCGTGCTGCTGGGCAGCTCGGCGTACTCGGGCGCTACGTCGATCTCCTGCAGCTCGAGAATGTTGGACAGATCCATTAAGACACCTCCTTCGCGGGCTCGAACATCAGACCCGCCGTGTGGCGGTCCGGGCCGGCCGGATTTTCTCTCCTGTGGCGCGCCGTCGTCCTCGCCGGTTTCGGAAGGTGAACGCTCGCATTCACGAATTTCACGGAGTCTGCACCGTGACACCTCCACCGAAAAGCGATGACGAAACGAAAGTGCCACCGAAGCTTCAATCCCGGCCGCTCCGCTGACGAAACATAGTTATGGATCCCCGGAATGCGCAACGGCCTGTCCTAAAACGGCCATCCGGCCGGTGTTTCCATAAGTCGGAAACGACGACGGGCCCGAGGCTTTAGACGTGACATTATATTTTTCATGCACCACGCCGAGCCGAATGTGAGCGGGGACCGGATAATCACGCTCCAGGAACTGCGCGAAGTGTTTCACCAGATGGCGGAGAGCCGCTTCCGCGAGGTCCTCACGGTGCTCTCCGAGGACCCGCTGGGCCGGTTCCTGTCCGAGCGCGCGGGCGAGCTCCGCGCCGACGAGAACCGCTCGGTGTCCGTCGTACGCGCCGGCGAGAACCGCGCGGCGTCGTCCTCCACGCGTGCCGACGAGAACCGTGCGGCCTCCCTCGTACGCACCGGTGAGAACCGCGCGGTGTCCCCCGCGTCCCCCGCGTCCCCCGCGCGCGCCGAGGCGGGCGGTGAGGAGCAGGGGGCCCTCGCGGACGGCTCCCGGATCCGGACGCTGCCCTCGGTGCCGCTCTCCGCGCTGATCACCGACCGGCGGACGGCCCTGCTGAGCCTGCGGCCCCCGCCCGGCGAGGCGGCCGGCCCGATCCTCCTGGTGACGCGGCCCGGCCACGTCTCCACCCTGCTGGCCGTCTTCGACCACCTGTGGAGCACCGCGTCCGCGGCGCCGTCCCCGGGAGGCGCCTCCCCGGGGGGCCCGGGGGGCAGGTCCCGGTGCCGGGCCGTGCTCGAACTCCTGGCGGAGGGGCTGACCGACAACGCCGTCGCGGCCCGGCTCGGCATCGCGGAACGAACCGTCAGGCGGGAGGTCAACGGGCTGATGCAGTCGGCGGGCGCGACCAGCAGGTTCCAGCTGGCACTGCGGGCCCAGGAGCTCGGCTGGCTGCGTCGTCCCGCCGGCGAGACAACGCCGGACACCGGGCCGGAAGGCGGGCCTGTTTCCGGCCGCCTACCGCTTTCCCGTGACCGTGGATAACAACGTTGACTATCCAGGAACCCCAAACCTAATGTCCAACCGTCAGCGAGATCCGACGGTTCGATCAACGGGATCATTGCGCCCCGGGACCATCGCCGCCGAGAGAATTCAAGGTGACAGAATCGTGCTCATTCCCCATGTCGAGACTCAGCGGACGACGCTCGCGATCGCGGACCTGTCGGACGGGGTCGCCCTCTACGAGCTCCTCCTCGGCCTGGGACTGCACAGCATGCCTCCACTCAAGGTCTTCGTTGAGCAGATGAAAAAGCAGGATATTTCCGCGCTTTTTGCGATCAAGCTGCGGCACAGCGGAGAGACCGTGGGGTTCGGGACCCTGCACGAGATGGACCCCGCCGGGCACATCCAGGTCGGCATATTCACCGACACGGACAAGGCGCGATACGGTCTCGGCGGCGAGGCGATGATGCTTCTCGTCAATTACGCGTTCGCCACCTGGGAGAACGTGCGCAAGGTTTATTTCGTCACCACGGACGCCAGCATCGACCGGCTCGGCTGGGTCGGGGGCCTCATTCCCAAGGAGGCGACCCTTCCCGAGCACATGTTCTTCCGGGGATGCCTGTGGGACGTGCATTTCTACGCCATCTACCGGCAGATGTGGGAGAAGCAGGGCGCCGACGTCCTCACCCGGCTGGTCGAGGGGCCGGACGCCGACCGGCCGAGGGGCCTGCGCGCGCTCGTCCGCCACCTCAGGAAGCTCGTCACGAGGCCCAAGGAGTACGCGCGTTGACGGACACCCCGCCCGGCCGCAGGCCCCCCGAGTTCGGCGGCGAGCGGCTGCTCGTGATCGGCACCGGCGCCATCGCCGCGATGTACCTGCCGTTCTGGCTCAACTGGCTGATCACGGCGTACAAGAGCCTTGAGGTGCAGGTCGTCCTCACCTCCAGCGCGGGACGCTTCGTGAGCGCGCAGGCGTTGAGCGTGCTCCTGCGCCGGGAGGTCGTGATGGACCGGTGGCCCGAGGAGACGCGGCCGGACGCGCTGCACGTGCGGCTGACCGAGTGGAGCGACAGCGTCGTCGTCTACCCGGCGTGCGTGAACTTCATCTCCAGGCTCGCCCTCGGGCTGGCCGACACCCCCGCGCTGCTCGCCCTGCAGTGCACCCCGGCCCCCATCGCGGTCGCCCCCTCGCTGCCGCCGGGCGCGATGGACAACCCGACCCTGCAGCGGCACCTCGCGACCCTCGCCGAGCGGCGCAACGTCGTGGTCTCGCCGGTGCAGGCGGTGACGAGCCTGACCACCGGACGGCGCGACGCGGCGGGGGCGCCGCCGCTCTCGACGCTCATCGGCATGCTGGAGGAACTGCGCGTCTCCCTGTCCGGCGAGGGTCCCCGGACGGCCGAGGGGTCGCGGACGGCCGAGGGGTCGCGGACGGCCGAGGGGTCGCGGACGGCCGAGGGGTCGCGGACGGCCGAGGGTCCCCGGACCGCCGAGGGCTCCCGGACCGCCGAGGGCTCCCGGACCGCCGAGAGTTCCCGGACCGCCGAGGCGGAGGCGGTCTGAGCCGGAACGGCACGGCACCGGCACCGGCACCGGCACCGGCACGGCAGCAGCGGGCACGCGATAGGGAGCACCACGCATGCAGGACATGATGCAGATCTACACTCTGGCCGACCCGCTCTTCTTCGAGGAGCCCACGCGCTGGTCGGGAGGGGTCGGCTTCATCGGCGACGCCGAGCTCGCCGTGTCGGGCGCGGCCGTCCCCGAGGGCTGGGTGCGCAAGGAGCGCGGTGTCTGGGTCTCGCTGCGACCGGCCGGCCAGGCCACCGCCGAGCAGGGCTGGAAGGTCCACCTCTCGGCGACGCTGGACAACGCCGACCGGCTCTGCTCGGCCGCCTGGGACTACTGCGTCGGGCGCGGCATCCCGTTCAAGCACCTGCGCGACCGCAACATGCTGCTCGTCTTCAACGCCAAGTACTCGCCGCGCGGCTCCAGCGGAAAGCTCGTCACCGTCTACCCGCGCGACGAGGAGGAGCTGCGGGCGGTGCTGACGGACCTCTCGGCCGAGCTGGAGGGCGAGCCGGGCCCGTACATCCTCAGCGACCTGCGCTGGGGAAAGGGGCCGCTGTTCGTCCGCTACGGCGGCTTCACCGAGATGACGTGCCTGGACGAGCACGGCGAGACCGTCTTCGCGATCCGCCACCCGGACGGCACCCTGCTGCCCGACCGGCGCAGGCCGGTCTTCGACCCGCCGAAGTGGGTGGAGCTGCCGGAGTTCCTCCGGCCGCACCTGGACTCCCGCCGCGACGGCGCGGGCGCCGAGCTCCCCTATCTCGTACGGCGGGCCCTGCACTTCTCCAACGCCGGGGGCGTCTACCTGGCCACCCGGCGCACCGACGGCAGGGAGGTCGTGCTCAAGGAGGCCCGCCCGCACACGGCGGTGGACGCCAACCACCAGGACGCGATCACCAGGATGGCCCGCGAGAGCTGGGCGCTCACCGCGCTGCGGGGCATCCCGGGCGTTCCCGAGCTGTACGACGAGCTGGACGTGGCCGGTCACCGCTTCCTGGTCGAGGAGTACATGGACGGGCAGCCGCTGAACGTCTGGTGCGGGACCGCCCACCCCTGGGTGACCAGGGCGGAGCCGACCGAGGAGGAGATCGCGGCCTACACCCGCAGGGCGGTGCGCATCGCCGACGGGATCGAGGCGCTGATCGCCGACGTGCACGCGCGCGGGGTGGTCTTCGGCGACCTCCACCTGGGCAACGTCATCGTCAGGCCGGACGAGTCGGTGGCGCTGGTCGACTTCGAGCTGGCGTTCGACGCCACGGACGCCGACTGGCGGCCGGGACTCTCCGCGACGGGGTTCGGCAGCCGTAACAAGAGCGGGACCGACCGCGACCTGCACGCGCTGGCCGCGGTGCGCCTGGCCATGTTCCTGCCGTACAGCAAGATCACCGCACTGCAGCCGGACAAGGTCCACGGGTTCGTCCGGATGATGTGCGACAACTTCCCGGTCCCTCAGGACTGGGCCGGGACGATCCTGTCCCACCTGACTCCCGGCTCCTCGGTCTCCACGGCCTCGCCCGCCGGAACGCGGCGGCCGGACGAGGACCCCGTCGGCCTGGACGAGCCGGTCGTGGACTGGGAGGCGGTGCGCGCGTCCCTGGCGAAGGGGATCCTCGCCTCCGCGACCCCCGAGCGGGAGGACCGCCTCTTCCCCGGCGACGTGCACCAGTTCCTGTCCGGCGGTCTCGGCTTCGCCCACGGCGCGGCCGGGGTGCTGTGGGCGCTGGAGGTGACCGGCCACGGCCGCCACCCGGAGCACGAGCGCTGGCTGGTCGACGCGGTACGGCGCACCGTCCCGCGCCGCCCGGGTTTCTACGACGGCACGGCCGGTCTCGTCCACGTCCTCGACCACCTGGGGTACCGGGACGAGGCGGCCGAGCTGCTCGACCGGCATCCGGTGCCGGACCGCGCGAACATCTCGCTGTTCTCCGGGTTCGCGGGCATCGGGGCGACGCTGGCCCGCCTGCCGGAGGGAGGAGGGTACGCGCCGGGTGGGCGGGACCCCCTGGCGGCGGCGCTCACCATCGCCGACCGGCTGGCGGACGCCGTACGGCGCGGCGACCCCGGCACGGCCCGCGGCCCCGGGCTGCCCGCGCCCACCCGCCCGGTGGAGCCCGGCCTGATGCGGGGCTGGTGCGGGGTGGCCCTGTTCCTCATCCGGCTCTTCGAACGGACCGGCGACCCCGGCCACCTCGACCACGCCGCGCTCGCCGTGGGACTCGACCTCGACCGGTGCGTGACGACCGCCGACGGCGGGCTCGTGGCCGAGGAGGCGGGCGTGCGCACGATGCCCTACCTCGACGTCGGCAGCGCGGGCATCGCCCTGGTCGCCGACGAGTTCCTCGCCCACCGCGAGGACGACAGGCTCCGCGCGAGCCTGCCCGGCCTGCTGCGCGCCTGCCGGACGCGCGTCGCGCTGCAGTCCGACCTCTTCCGCGGCACGGCCGGCCAGGTGGCCGTGCTCTCCCGGCTCACGAACCGGCTCACGGACCGGCTCACGGACCGGCTCACGGACCGGCTCACGGACCGGCTCACGGACCGGCCGGACGTCCCTCCGGAGGGCCGTCCGGACGGCTCCCGGAGCGGTCTCGACGAGGGTGAGGCGCTGGACCGCCGGCTGCGGGACCTGTGCCGGCACGCCGTCTCCTTCCGGGGGCATCTCGCCTTCCCCGGCACCAACGGCTTCCGGCTCTCCATGGACCTGGCGACGGGCGGGGCGGGCGTCCTGCTCGCCATGTCGCAGGCCGCCGGGACCGGCACCCCCTTCCTGCCGTTCTTCTCGCACCCCGGGGAGCGGTGAGGTGGACGACGGCGCGGCGGTGTCCGTCAGGGGACTGCGCAAGGAGTACGGGCGGATCGAGGCCGTGAAGGGCGTCGACTTCGACGTGGCGCCCGGCGAGGTGTTCGGCCTGCTGGGCCCCAACGGGGCGGGCAAGAGCACCACGATCAACATGCTGTGCACGCTGGTCCGGCCCAGCGGCGGCAGCGCGACCGTCGGCGGGCACGACATCGTGCGGCGGCGCGACGAGGTGCGGCGCGACATCGGGCTGGTCTTCCAGGAACCGACCGTCGACGGGTACCTCACCGGCGCGCAGAACCTGAGCTTCCACGCCGAGCTGTACGGCCTGCCCAAGAACGCCATCGCGGACCGGATGAGGCGCGTCCTGGACATCGTCGGCCTGTGGAAGCGCCGCGACGACCGCGTGCACACCTACTCCGGCGGCATGCGAAGGCGGCTGGAGATCGCGCGGGGCCTGCTGCACTCCCCGCGCGTGCTGTTCCTGGACGAGCCCACGGTCGGGCTCGACCCGCAGACCCGGGTGGCCATCTGGGGCTACATCGCCGAGCTGCGCGAGCTGGAGAAGATCACGGTCTTCATGACGACGCACTATCTGGAGGAGGCCGAGTACTGCGACCGCATCGCGATCATCGATCACGGTTCCGTCGTGGCGCTGGACACCCCGGAGGCGCTGAAGGCCACGGTGGGCAGGGACCTGATCCGCATCCACACCGACGACGACGAGGCCGCCGCGGCGGCACTGCGGGAACGCTTCCTGGTCGAGGTCACGGCACGCGACGGCGGGCTCGTCCTCTCCGTGCCCAGCGGCGAGGAGTTCGTGCCGCGCCTGTTCTCCGGGCTCGGCGTGCCCATCCGATCCGTGCAGATGACCAGGCCCTCCCTGGACGACGTCTTCCTCTCCTACACGGGCTCGACCATCCGCGACGCGGAGGACGGCACCGGCACCGGGGACGGGGACGGGGACAAGGACCCGGACGGCGCGAGCGGCGATGCCCCTCGGGACACCGAAGCCGACGCGAACGGCACGGCCCGCGCGACCGGCAAGAACAAAGCGAACGATACGGACGACGCGGACGACGACGACTCCGGTGACATCCGTGCCGAAGCCGAAGGTGACATCCGCGCCGAAGCTGAAGAGGTGACGGTCCGTGGCCGCGATTGAGACGTCCCCCGCCCGCGTCCCGCTGCGCGGCATGGCCCACAACCTGCGCGCGGTGCGGGTGGTGCTCAGCAGGGAGATGATCCGCTTCGCCACCGACGGCAAGCGGGTCACGGCCATGCTCTTCCAGGCCTTCATGTGGATCTTCATCATCGGCACCGGGTTCGGGGCCCTGATGCCGGGGGTCCCCGACGGCGTCGATCTGAAGACCTTCATGTTCCCCGGTGTCATCTCGATGACGGTGATCCTGACCGCGATGTTCTCCGCCTCCTCGATCGTCTGGGACCGCGAGTTCGGCTTCCTGCGGGAGATGCTGGTCGCGCCGGTGAGCCGTACCGCGATCGTGTTCGGCAAGGTCCTCGGCGGCGCGCTGGTCGCGACGCTCCAGAGCCTGGTGATCGTGGCCATGGCCGGGCTGGTCGGCGTACCCTACGACCCGGCCCTCATCGCCGGGCTCGTCGGCGTGATGTTCCTGACCGGCTTCACCATGTCGGCCTTCGGGGTGCTGGTCGCCGCGCGGATGACGAGCATGGAGTCGTTCCAGGGGATCGCGCAGATGGCGATCATGCCCCTGATGTACCTTTCGGGGGCGCTGTTCCCGCTCACCAACCTGCCCGGGTGGATGAACACCCTGACGCTGCTCAACCCCCTGACGTACGCGGTCGACCCGACGCGCCAGGTCGTCTTCGCCCACCTCACCGTCCCGCCCGAGGTGATGGCCGTGTACGGCCCCGGGGTGTCCTGGTCGGGATGGACCGTCCCGGTGGCGCTGGAGCTGCTGCTGGTCGGCGCGGCGGGCCTGGTCATGCTCGCCCTCGCCGTCGCCCGTTTCAACCGGAACGACTGAGAACCGGCACGCCGAGAGCCCGCACGACCGAGAACACCGGACCGGTGGCACACACCCGGCACTCGTACCAACCGTGAACACCCCGGCACCGGCCCGAGGCGGCCCGGCAGGGCATCGGTCCACCGGACGGTCGGACGGCCACGTCCGGAGCGGTCAGGCGGACTGGGCGTCGACCGTGCCCAGCAGTTCCCTGAGCCGGTCCTGCTGATCGGCGGTGAGCACCGAGAACAGCTCCTCGGCCACCCGCCTGCGCGCCTCGCGCACCCGCTCGTACCTCTCGCGGCCCTCGCCGGTGACCACGAGCAGGGTGGAGCGGCGGTTGGCGGGATCGACCTCGCGGCGGACCAGCCCGGCCTCCTCCAGGGCGTCGATCACCGGGGTCACCGAGCGCGGCACGATCCGCAGCCTCTCGGCGAGCTGCACCATCTTCAACGGCGGCTCGGAGTCGACGATGACCCGAAGCGCCCGCGCCTGGCCGGGGCTCAGGCCGAGCGGGCCGAGCCGCTCACCGTACCCCCGCCGCAGTCGATGGCCGACGCCGTGCACCAGGTCGGCCAGTTCCGTCTCCACAGCGCCGAACTTATCCCAGTGCCGCGCGGAATGAATGTGAGGTAACCTCTGTTTGAGTAAACATCGTAAAGGAGTTCCATGATCAAACAAACCGAAAGTGCCGTACGGCACGAAACACCCGGTATGAACGACGAACCTCGCGCGCCCCTTCGGCGCGTCGTCGGCCTGTTCCGCCCCTACCGGGGCCGCCTCGCCGTCGTGGGCGCCCTGATCGGGCTGTCCTCGCTCGTCTCGCTCGCCTCGCCGTTCATGCTCCGCTCGGTGCTCGACGACGCCATCCCGCACGGCAGGACCGGCCTGCTGACGCTGCTCGCGCTCGGCATGGTCGCGGTCGCCGTCGTCACCAGCGTGCTCGACGTCGTACAGACGCTGATCTCCACCGGGGTCGGCCAGCGCGTCATGCACGACCTGCGCACCAGCGTCTACGGTCACCTGCAGCGCATGTCCATGGCCTTTTTCACCCGCACCCGGACCGGCGAGGTGCAGTCGCGCATCGCCAGCGACATCGGCGGCATGCAGCTGGTGGTCACCTCCACCGCCGCCTCGATGGTCTCCAACCTGACCACCGTGGTCGCGACGATCGTCGCGATGCTGGTGCTGGACTGGCGGCTCACAATCGTTTCGCTGCTGCTGCTCCCGGTCTTCGTCATGATCAGCCGCAGGGTCGGCCGGGAACGCAGGAAGATCACCTCCGAGCGGCAGCGGAAGATGGCCGCCATGTCGTCGATGGTCCAGGAGTCGCTGTCGATCAGCGGCATCCTGCTGGGCCGGACGATGGGCCGCGGCCCCGAGCTCACCGGGCGGTTCTCGGCCGCGTCGGACGAGCTGGCCGACCTGGAGGTCCGGTCCAGCATGGCCGGGCGCTGGCGGCAGTCCACCATCCAGATCATCATGGCGGCCATGCCCGCGGTCATCTACTGGGCCACCGGGCTCACCTCGGCCGTCTCCATCGGCACCGTCGTCGCCTTCACCACCCTCCAGATGAACCTGTTCCGGCCCGCCGTGTCGCTGCTGCGGCTCGGCGTCGACGTGCAGAGCTCCCTGGCGCTGTTCGGCCGGATCTTCGAGTATCTGGACCTGCCGGTGGACATCCACCCCGGCACCCGCACCCCGGAGACCGTACGCGGCGAGATCCGCTTCGAGCACGTCGACTTCTCCTACGGCGAGGCCCCGACCCTCTCGGACGTCGACCTGACCGTCCCCGCGGGCACCACCCTGGCCGTGGTCGGCGAGACCGGCTCGGGCAAGACCACGCTGAGCTACCTGCTGCCCCGGCTGTACGACGTGACGAGCGGCCGGGTCACGATCGACGGGGTGGACGTGCGCGACCTCACCTTCGAGGCCCTGGCCGAGACGGTCGGCGTGGTCTCGCAGGAGATCTACCTGTTCCACTCCTCGATCGCCGACAACCTGCGGTTCGCCAGGCCGTCGGCCACCGACGAGGAGATCGTCGCGGCCGCGCGGGCCGCCCGGATCCACGACCACATCGCGTCACTGCCCGACGGGTACGACACCGTGGTCGGCGAGCGCGGCTACCGCTTCTCCGGCGGCGAGAAGCAACGCCTGGCCATCGCCAGGACCCTGCTGCGCGACCCGCCCGTGCTCATCCTCGACGAGGCCACCAGTTCCCTCGACACCCAGACCGAGCGCGCCGTCCAGGAGGCCCTGGACACCCTGTCGCACGGCCGTACCACCATCACGATCGCCCACCGCCTGTCGACGATCCGCGACGCCGACCAGATCGTGGTCCTCGACCACGGCCGCGTCGTCGAACGCGGCACCCACGACGAGCTCCTCGCGGCCGAAGGCCCCTACGCCGCCCTCGTCAACCGCGACCGCTCCCTCACCTCCGCCTGACCCGGGTCGCGTCACGCTCCGGCGGAGGGGATCCGGTCGAGCGTGATGCCGAAGTGGTCGAGGTAGGCGGGGAGGAGCTCGGTCTCGTCCAGGACGCGTTCGGTGCGCTCGCCGTCCACGGTCAGGATCAGCTTGCGGTCGCGGAGCGTGGTCCTGCCCCGGGCCGTACGCATCGAGCAGACCGGCGCCCTGGTGAAGTGCGAGCGCGGGGAGGTCGCCTGCCACCAGCACGTCGGGGCGAAGTCCGCCAGCTCGTACGGCCGGGCGGTCAGCCGGTAGGCCGGGTCGCCGTTGTGCGCGATGTCAAGGTCGCCGAAGTAACCGGGACCGCCGTGACCGCTGTGACCACCGTGACCACCGGAACCGCCATGACCAACGAGGTCGCCATGACCGCCGGGAGCGCCGGGAGCGAGCCCGATCTGGAACACGCCCCCGCCGTCCCTCTGCTCCGCGCGCCCGTCGAGCCGCAGCGGCCCGTCGGAGAAGTCTCCGAATCCGACGTCGACCAGCCACGGCTCGTCGTCGAGATCGACGCGCAGCGCCAGGTGGTCGAAGAGCGGCCCCGGCGTGGCGCCGTTGAAGACGCGGGCGGCCAGCAGCGTCACCCGGTAGCCGAGCGCGGTCAGCAACTCCGCGAACAACCCGTTCAACTCGTAACAGAAGCCTCCGCGACGACGGACGACGACCTTGTCGAACAGCGCGTCGGGTTCGAGCGAGATCTCCTCGCCGAGATGGATGCTCAGGCTCTCGAACGGCACCGTCCTCAGGTGCGCGAGCTGCAGGGCCCGCAGGCTCCGGACATCCGGCTCCGCGGGCCGGGTCACGCCCAGCCTGTCCAGGTAGTGAGTGATCTGCCCCTCGTTCATGGGGCAAGCAAACCATGCCCCGCGCACATCCCGGTGCCCGCCGGATCCCGCCAGTCGGTGAACGCCCGCCCCGGCGGACGCGAACACGACCGGACGAAAGAGGCCGTCACCCAGGACGAAAAGGGCTCCTCATCGCAGGACACCACGCATGCTCTGCTATATATGTCATCGCTTATTCGCCACTGGCGTGGTATCTCACCATGAAGTAGCGTTCCGGGCATGGGTGACATTCACACCATCAAAAAAACGGTCCTGCTGTGTTCCGCGATTATGTTCGTGGCGGCCTGTGGCGGGCAGGCGGGAGCGGGCGATTCTCGCGTGGCGGCGGATCAGTGGCGCGATTTCCCGTACGCACGCGATCCGCGCCCGATAATCATCGTCGACGATCTCCCCAAAAGGCTGGGTAGCGCCAAGCCGGCGACGCGGTTCCTTTTACGGGAGAAGCTGTCCGACGATCAGCCGGAAAGCCGGGAGGTCCTCCTCCCCGGAGGCATGGTGAAGCTCTCCCGGATATCGGCGGCGGATGCCTTCGAGCATCTTTCCGAGCGGCTTCGGCAGTCACCCGGCGAGACCATGACCGTGGTCGAGGCGCGCCTGGACCAATTGGAGTGGATGACGGACAGGGGCTCGCTGTCACTTCCCTCATGGAGCTTCCACACGGACGACGGAGGGTCGGTGAGCTGGCCGGCGGTGACCCCTGACGCGTTTTGGCGCCTGGGTCAGACGAGGCGATCGGCTGCGATCGTCAGCGCGTCGCTGGACGCGTCGAAAACCTCGCTTTCCTTTGAGATGACCGTCGACCCGAATTCCTGTGACGGATCAGCGAGTGACGGCCATGTCGAAGCCGGCCAACTCCAGTCCGTTGTGGTTATTCTTACCGGTGAGTCGATTACCGCACGGCCCGACTGCGATCAGCCGGCTTTCGCGATACTGAAGAGCGCAACCGTGCGAATGGACAGACCCCTGGAGGGAAGGGTCGTCGTCGACCAGCAAGGTAACCCCGTGCCGATCGAAATGCCGTGAGATCACCGCGGCCGGGAGAATTCCGCCCGGTCACGATGATCTCAAATCATCAGTAGGTTCGCATCTGTATCGGGAAGTCCGCCAGCGCGGTGTATATATCTTGGAATATCAGGCTGCCCGGGGCTGATCCGGATGTCACGCCGACCGGGTGGACGTACCCGGCCGTATTCGGGTAGAAAACCGGCCCTCCGCTGTCGCCGGGGAGCGACCCCTGCCCGCTGATCTGATCGGCGCGGAACAGGTCGTAGTGACACGCGTAGTTGCCGTACGGGTCGGTACCGCAGTAGGAGTAATCGCCGCTGGTCACGACCTCGAAGTTGCAGACGGCGCCGCTCCTCTGCCCGGACTGGCAGAGCCACTGTCCTTCGTACACGTGGTCCCAGCCCATGATGCGCTTCGAGAACTCGGGCGAGGTGTTCCACCCTCCCGCCACCCCGCCGTCCCACATCTGTCTTCCCACGCCGTCCGGAACATGAATCAGCGCCAGGTCGTGGTCGGTTCTTTCGAGGAGTGTCTGGCCGACGTACACGGAGCGGTCGCCGTTTCGCCAGTGCGTGTACATACCGGTGCAGTGAGCCGCGGTGAGCAGGTATTGAAAGCGGGGATTGCTCGTCGCCGCCACCGGCCATCCCGCGGTGCAGACCGGGCCGTCGTCACTGACGATGCGCATTCCTCCGTAGAACGGCGCGGTGTCGTTCATACGCCCGGCGGGAATCGCCCGCTCGGCGATCTTGATCTCGACGGGCACGGAAGAGCCGATCGAGTCGTACGTCCTGCCGAGATCCTTCCTGGCCTGTGGGGTCTCGGCCTCGACGTAGACCCCGCTGCCGTCGGACTCTATCCCGACAGCGTGAAGTGGCCCGCGAGGGTTGACGGCCAGGTCTTTCCTGATCGCCTCCGCGGTTTCCCTGAGTTCCTCCCGCGAGAACCGGGCGGAATCCACTTTCACCGGGGCGTTCAGACGCGCCTGGGCGAGCACCGGCTCCACCTGAGCGGGCACATCCCCCTTCCACCAGACCCGAACGAAGCCGTCTTCCAGCTTGAGCCCGGCGAATCCCAGGTCTTTCTTACTGGAAAGCACGGCGTCCATGACCGGCCTGGCCGCCCGCCGAAGCGGCTCCTGCGCGTTCATGTTTTTCTTCGTCTCGGGCGAGAGGTAGCCGAAGGGCTCCTTCTCGACCTGTTCGCCAGGCTTTGGCGGATCGTCCGACGAGAGCGTGAGCGCGTGCGCCGAGGTGGTCGTACCGCTGACCGCGAGCGTGAGGACGAGCAGCAGCGTCGGGAGTCTTGGTAATCGCACCGGAAACCTCGCTTCGTAGGCGGCTGAACGCCGAGCCGATCACACTTTAAAGAGGCGATCAACGGCTTGACGGCGTTGTTTCCGGTAATGGCTTCGGCGATTTCCCGTTTCACCCGGGAAGAAAGATTGGGTGTCGCGCCGATGCCGAAAAGGTTACGAAATTCTAGAGTTTCCCTTGAGGCGTTCTGGAGTTCTTCTCAAGGCCGGGCCGGCGATCGTCCCGGAAAGCGCGGATCAGGAAGGCGCGGCTCAGGAAAGCCCGGTCCAGGAAAGCCCGGAAGGCCCGGCTCAGGAAGGCCTGGCTCAGGAAGACGCGTCGGCCAGGCGGATGGCGAGCTCGATGCGCCAGCGGGTCTTCATCCGCTCGGAGCGCGGGTCGGTGAGATAGGCCTCGTACCGGCAGCCGAACCGGTCACCGGCCGGGTCCTCCACGCAGTCGAACGTCAGGCCCTGTTCCCGCGCCCACTCGATCAGGGCGCGGTTCGCCCGGCGGCCGTGGTTGACGTAGGTCAGTGTCGCGTACCGGCCCGCGGGGAGCACGCCGGGAGAGATCCGGCCGTCGCCCTCGACCGGCTTCTCGGTGACGACCCCGACCTCGACGTCCATCGCGCCCGCCATGTCGATCACGTGCAGGCGGAAGAAGGTGGGGCCGAAGTCGACGCCCCGCTCGCCGAGCCGGTCGTACAGCTCCTCCATGAGCTCGTCCCGGACGGCGAACATGCCGCGGAACGGCGTGACCACCCGGATGCCCGCGCAGTGCCGGTCCGGCCTGACCTCGACCGAGGGACCATCGAGGATCTCCACCCGTACCTCCACACCGACGCCGGCCGTTCGCCCGCCGATCACGGGCGGCATCACTATGCCGCATCGGGCGGTGCCGAGTCGATGCTCCCGGCCGGGACTCGTGACGTCGCCCGCGCCACGGCGGCCTCGGGCCCCGAAGCCCGCAGACAGGCCTTAGCGTCCCTGGAGGTCGAGCCCGACCCCGAGCTGGGAGAGCAGCTCCAGCTGGTCGAAATAGAGGCGATGGCTGAGGATGAGGCCGTCCTCCACGGTGCGGACGCTGCAGGCGCGGACGCGGATCTCCCGGCCCGTCGGCGGGAGAACGGCGCCGGGCACCAGGAAGGGGCCCGTGTGGGTGGCGGCGAACGCCCATTCGTGCGAGATGTCGTCACTCCTCTCGAGCCTGGACCAGATCGTCACGCGCAGGTCGGGGAACGCCTCCAGGAACTGCGCGTAGTACGAACGGATCTGGTCGCGCCCCTCCGCCACGCCTCCCGGCATGACGGTGACGGCCCGCGGGCTGTAACACCGGATCAGCGCCTCCAGATCGTGGTCGTTCACCGCGTCCGCCAGCGCGTCCTCGATCTCCCCCTGCTCCGGCATGCCGGCCCCCTCTGTCCCGGTGAACGAACCGGCACCATCGACCCCTCGTGTGCACGGCCTGATCACCTCCTACCCGATCAGGCTCACGGCGTATCCGCTCCCGGCAAGAGGCGGCCGGCAGGGGCCGCACCTGAATATTTCCATGCTCGGTGCCGGGGTATCCCTGAACGAGAATGGTTCCGCGGTCGGTGTGTAGATGTTTCGCCACAGTCACCCTCACCGGCGACACGGGGCGACTTCATGGTCAGCGGGCCTCGCCGTCCGGGCTCGCGCGAACGTCGTCCGGGCCCGCGCGGACATCGGCCGGGTTCGCGCGAACATCGGCCAGGTTCGCGCGCAGGCCCGCCAGGATCGCGCTCAGCCCGTACTCGAAATCGGCGTCGGCGTCGGCGTCGGCCTCCTCGCGGGACTCCCCCGGTGCCGGGCGGTCGGCGTTCGCCTGCTCCTCGACCACCCATCCGACGGTGTAGCGGCTGATGACCAGGACGGCCCGCCGGGCGTCCGCCGGAGGGAAGCCCGCCTCGCCGAGCACCTCGATCACCGAGTTGGAGATCGCGACCTGGTTCCCGACGGGCCGGGTGCCGATGTGCAGGCGCGCGCCGTCGCGGCAGGCCAGCAGGCTCCGGCGCAGCGCCCGCCCCCGCTCGGCGAGCCAGCCGGACCAGTCCTGGCCCGGTCCCGGGCGGGCCAGGTGCGCGAACGCGTCCTCGACCATGGCCGCGGCCATGTGGTCGAGGAGTTCCCGCTTGCTGCCGAAGTGGCGGTACAGGGCCGGTGACTGCACGTCGAGCTCCTGCGCGAGCCGCCTGGTGGTCAGCCCGTCGAGCCCGACCTCGTCGAGCAGCCGCAGCGCCGTCCGCATCACCGTGGCGCGCGTGTGTCGCATCCACTACCTCCCCACGTCCCGTTATCGACGATAACTTCACGGGGCCCGGGGCGCTCGGATCGCGATTCCGCACGAGCCGGGCCCCGGATGATCACCTCGTGTTCACTCCGGGGGGTGGCCAAGGTCGCCTGAGCGTTTTACGTTCCGGCTGATGACCACGTACCGGCCGACTCGGAGGCAATGATGGATCGTCGAACCGTGCTACGCGCGGCTGTCATCGGAGGCGGAGGGGCGGCGTTCTCCGGAGCGCTGTGGGGGCAGGCCTTCGGCGCCGTCGCCCAGCCGGGCCCCAGCCCGTACGGCGAACCGCTCGCCGCGGACGCGAACGGCATCCAGCTCCCGCAGGGGTTCACCAGCCGGGTGATCGCCCGCTCCGGGCAGCGGGTCGCCGGGCACACCTGGCACTGGGCGCCGGACGGCGGGGCGTGCTTCCCCGACGGCAGCGGCTGGATCTACGTGTCCAACTGCGAGATCCCGCTCGCCGGAGGCGCCTCCGCGATCCGCTTCGCCGCCGACGGCTCCATCACCTCGGCGTACCGCATCCTGTCCGGCACCAACCTCAACTGCGCGGGCGGCGCGACCCCGTGGGGGACCTGGCTGTCGTGCGAGGAGATCGCGCTCGGCCGGGTCTTCGAGACCTGGCCCGCGGGCGGGCGCTCCGGCGAGGAGCGCACCCGGATGGGCCGCTTCAAGCACGAGGCCGCCGCCTGCGACCCCGTACGGCAGGCCGTCTACCTCACCGAGGACGAGAGCGACGGCTGTTTCTACCGCTTCATCCCCGACACCTGGGGGGACCTGCGCACCGGCAGGCTCCAGGTGCTCTGCGCCCCGGCCGGCCAGGTCACCGGCCCGGTGACCTGGCAGGACATCCCCGACCGCGACGGCTTCCCGACCGCGACGCGGCGCCAGGTCGGCGCGGCCAAGCACTTCGACGGCGGCGAGGGCTGCTGGTACGACCGCGGCGTCTGCTACTTCACCACCAAGGGCGACAACCGGGTCTGGGCGTACGACACCGCCGCCTCCACCCTCGACCTGGCCTACGACGACTCTCTGGTGACCGGGGGCGCTGCCCCGCTGACCGGCGTGGACAACATCACCGGGGCGCCCAACAGCCGCGACCTGTTCGTCGCGGAGGACGGCGGCAACCTGGAGATCAACGTCATCACCTCCGACGGCGTCGTGGCGCCGTTCCTGCGGATCCTCGGCCAGTCCTCCTCGGAGGTCACCGGCCCCGCCTTCTCCCCGGACGGTTCGCGCCTGTACTTCTCCTCCCAGCGCGGCACCTCGGGATCGTCGACCGGCAGCGGCGGCATCACCTACGAGGTGACCGGCCCCTTCCGCGCCCAGCCCTGACGGTTCCCGGTGCCCGGCGTCCAGGCCGGGCACCGGGGGTCACCCCGCCCCGGCCGTTCCCGGCGCGCCGGACGCCCCGCGTACGGTCCGGCAGGCCACGAGGAAGAGGGCGAGCGCGCCGAGGACGAGGATCACCTGGCCGGTCAGGTTGGCGGTGTTCGCGGTGCCGTGCAGCACGAGCAGCACGAAACCGCCGAACGCGTAGGTCAGCAGCGCGCCGCCCGCCAGCGCGAGCCGGTGCGCGGCGCCCCAGCCGCCGCGCCGCGACCACCCGCCGATCACGACCGCCGCCCCGGCGAGCAGCACGACGCCCGCGGCGACCCCCCACCAGTCCTCGGGGCGGACGAAGAACGCCGCGGACGCGACGAACCCCGCCGTACCCACCACCCAGGGCCTCGGCGGCCGCCCGTCCGCCACCGGGCCGGGACGCCGTCCGGCGAGGAACGCGGCGACGACCAGGAGCACGACCACCACGACGGCGCCGATCCGCTGCGGCGGCGACGCCATGAATCCGCTCTCGTCGCGTATGCCGTTGAAGAGGACGAGGGAGCCGAGGACGAACACCACGCAGGTGACGGCGAGCCCGAACCCGCCCAGCCAGGGGGTGGTGGCGCGACGGGGCACCAGGGTCTCGACGAGGGCGATCGGGACGCCGATGCTCCAGATGGCGTGTCCCGCGGTGAACCCCAGGGCGTTTCCCGCGCTGAAACCCAGCGCCGGGATGAGGGTGGCGCCCCGGGAGACGTCCTCCTCGAACAGCGGTGCCGGGTCGAAGAGGGTCTGGTCGATCAGGGTCGCCTCCAGCACGCCGTACGCGCACGCCAGCAGGATGAGCGTCGGCCAGCCGCGCCCGGTGCGCCGGACCACCTCGCGGACGATGATCGCGCCGCCGCCGTACATCGGCGCGAGGAGCGCCAGGCCCGCTATCTCGGACGAGGCGACGTTGCCGAGCAGATACTCGGCGACCAGCGGGGAGAGGAGGAACAGCCCGAGGGCGGGCGCGACGCGTCGCAGCGTTCCGGAGCGCCTGCCGGGAGCGGCCTGATCCGTTTGAGTCACCTGGGGTGTTCGGGGTGCCCGGGTCGCTTGGTCTATTTGAGGCGCCCGGGTCGCGGGGCGTCGGTCGTCGGGAGGGTTTCCGGTCATGGCCGTGACGCTAGGTCCGGAGGGTTCCCGCGCACATCGAACGCGGGAGCGGCCTTCGCCCCCTCCTCCGGACGGAGCCCGGCCACGCCTCTCCCTCCCGGGACGGAGACGGCGACACGCACCGGGCTCCCGACGAGGACGGTGGCACGCACAAACCCTCCCCAGACGCAGGCGGCGGCACACGGACCCTCCCGGACGGAGACCGCGGCACGCACCGGGCCGCTTACCTGCTCACCTGCTCACCTGCTTACCCAGGGACAAGTGATCCGTGGATAAGCGCGACATGGACCGGCATCGTGGCGTTTGCGACGCTTACTTCGACCGGAAATGCCGTCTGACCAGGGAGTTATCATGAAAGACGTGTCCGTGCCCGATCTGACCGGAAAGCTCGCCGTGGTGACCGGTGCGAGTGACGGTGTCGGCCTCGGCCTGGCCGTACGCCTCGCCCAGGCGGGCGCCGAGCTCGTGCTGCCGGTCCGCAACCCCGTCAAGGGCGAGGCGGCCGTCGCGCGTGTCCGCGCGGCGGCCCCCGGAGCGACGGTCTCCCTCCGCGAGCTCGATCTGGCCTCGCTGGACTCCGTGGCGGCGCTCGCGGAGAAGCTGAACGCCGAGGACCGGCCGATCGACATCCTGATCAACAACGCGGGCGTCATGTCACCGGCCACCCGGCACACCACGGCCGACGGCCTGGAGCTGCAGTTCGGCACGAACCACATCGGC
Organism: Streptosporangium sp. NPDC002524; assembly: GCF_040295985.1. Classification (NCBI taxonomy): domain Bacteria; kingdom Bacillati; phylum Actinomycetota; class Actinomycetes; order Streptosporangiales; family Streptosporangiaceae; genus Streptosporangium; species Streptosporangium sp. NPDC002524. Next base: position 101,623 of record NZ_JBEOWK010000024.1, read on the forward strand.
CACGTGGCGCTGGTCGGCGGGCTCCTGCCGCTGCTGCGCGCCGGCCGGGCCCGTGTCACCACCATGTCGAGCGGCGCCGCCCGCACCACCAGGATCGACTGGGACGACCTGCAGAGCGAGCGGAAGTACTCCCCGATCCGCTCGTACGGGCTGTCGAAGCTGGCCAACCTGATGTTCGGCCTCGAACTCGACCGGCGCAGCCGGGCCGGTGGCTGGGGCCTCGTCAGCAACGTCGCGCACCCCGGCACGACCCTGACGAACCTCTACGCGTCCGGCCCCAACCTGGGCCGCGAGCGCCCCTCCCCCCTTGAGGCGATCATGACGCGGCTCTCCCGGGTGGGCCTGTTCGTGCAGACCGTCGACAGGGGCGCCCTCCCCGCCCTGTACGCGGCCACCGACCCGAGGGCGCGAGGGGGCGGCTTCTACGGGCCCGACGGCCTCGGCCAGTTCACCGGGGGCCCGACCGAGCTGGCCGTCTACAAGCCCGCCCGTGACGAGGCCGCCGCGGCCCGGCTCTGGGACGTCTCCGAGCGGCTCGCCAGGGTCGAATTCGCCGCCGCCTGAGGTCCTCACGGCGGCCGTTCCCGGAAAGGGGAGATTCACCACATGGACAGGGCCGAGCTGGCCGAGTTCCTGCGTACTCGACGGGAGGCGCTGCAACCCGAGGACGTCGGGCTGCCCCGCGGGCGGCGACGACGCACCGGCGGGCTGCGGCGCGAGGAGGTCGCCGCGCTGTGCGGCATGTCCGCCGACTACTACAGCCGGATCGAGCAGCGGCGCGGGCCCAACCCGTCCGAGCAGATGCTCGCCGCGATCGCCCGGGGGCTGCACCTCTCCCTTGAGGAGCGCGACCACCTGTTCCGCCTCGCGGGTCACGCCACCCCTCGCCGGGTCTTCCGCGGCGACCACATCAACCCCGGGATGATGCGCATCTTCGACCGGCTGGAGGACACTCCCGCGCAGGTGATGAGCCATCTCGGCGAGACGCTCCGGCAGACCCGGCTCGCGGTGGCGCTGATGGGCGACGAGAGCGTCCACACCGGGATGGCGCGCAGCACGCACTACCGCTGGTTCACCGACCCGGCCTCGCGGCTGATCTATCCCGAGGAGGACCACCCGACGCACGACCGCCTCTTCACGGCCGGCCTGCGCGACGCGTACACCCGGGGAGGCAGGGGGTCGCGCGCCGCCGCGCTGGTCGACGCGCTGCTGGCGGTGAGCCCGGAGTTCGCCGGGCTCTGGCACGAGCATCCCGTCCTGGGCCCGTTCTGCGGGACGAAGCGCATCCTGCACCCGCGGCTCGGCCTGCTGGAGCTGCACTGCCAGACCCTGGTCGATCCCGACCAGTCCCAGCTGCTGCTGGTCTTCACCGCCGTACCGGGCAGCGAGAGCCACGAGAAGCTCCAGCTGCTCCCGGCCGCCGACGACCTGCGCGTCTGAACCCGCGCCCGCCGGGATCGTTCAGGTGGAGCGCGGGCGCACGAGTCCCACGTCGTAGGCGAGCACGACGGCCTGGACCCGGTCGCGCAGCCCGAGCTTGCGCAGCACCGAGGAGACGTGCGTCTTGACCGTGGCCTCGGTGAGCACGAGCCGCTCGGCGATCTCGGCGTTGGACAGCGCGAGCGCGACCAGCCGCAGCACCTCGACCTCCCGTCCGGTCAGCGAGCCGAGGTCGGGCGGCGAGCCGCCGGGATCGGGCAGGACGGTGACGAAGCGGTCGAGCAGCCTGCGGGTGACCGACGGCGCGAGCAGCGCGTCGCCGCGCGCCACCACGCGGATCGCCTCCACCAGCTCGGCGGGCCGCACGTCCTTGAGCAGGAAGGCGCTCGCCCCGGCGCGCAGGGCGGCGAACACGGACTCGTCGACGTCGTAGGTGGTCAGGACGATCACCCGGGCGGGACTCCCGGAGGCAACGATCCGCCGGGTCGCCTCCAGCCCGTCGACGCCGGGCATCCGCACGTCCATCAGGACGACGTCCGGCCGCAGCCGCTCGACCAGGACCGCGGCCTCCCGGCCGTCCCCGGCCTCGCCGACCACTTCAAGGTCCGCCCTGGCCTCCAGGATCATCCGGAAACCACCGCGGACCAGCGCCTGGTCGTCGGCGAGCAGCACCCTGATGCCCATCACGCCACCCCAAGCGAGAAAGAGTCACGGCCGGTCATCACGGCGCCCCCAGTGGCAAACGGGCACGGACGCGGAAGCCGCCCCCGGGTAGCGAGCCCGCGTCGAGGGTGCCGCCGAGCATCGCGGCGCGCTCGCGCATGCCCGCGATCCCGTGACCGGCCCCGCCGTCGCCGCTCCCCTCACCACCCGCGCCATCTCCGTCTCCATCCCCGTCCTCGTCCCCGTTCCCGTCCTTGCCTCCGCTCCCGCTCCCGTTCCCGCATCCGTCATCGCGAATGTCCAGTTCGAGCATCCCCGCGACGGCCCTGACGGTCACCTCCGCGCGGCCGGCGCCCGCGTGGCGCAGCGTGTTGGTGAGCGCCTCCTGGACGATCCGGTAGGCGGAGAGGTCGACCCCGGCCGGCAGCCCACCGCCGACACCGGTGCCGGTGCCGAGGCCCTCGCTGCGCACCGCGACCTCCAGCCCGGCGGCGCGGAACGGTTCCACGAGCTCCCCGAGCCGGTCGAGTCCCGGCCGCGGGGGCGGCTCCTCCCCCGCGCCCGGCCGTACCACGGCCAGCAGCCGGCGCAGTTCCCCGAGCGCGTCGCGTCCCGCCGCCTCGATCGAGCGCAGCGCGGCGCGCGCCTGGTCGGGGCGCTCGTCGAAGACGTCGTCGGCGGCCGCGGCCTGCACGACGATGACCGAGACGCTGTGCGCGATCACGTCGTGCAGCTCCCGGGCGATCCGCCCCTGCTCCTCGCTGATCGCCCTGCGCAACGCCTGGTCGATCGCCACGCGCCGGTTGCGCACGACCTCGCCGAGCGCCCAGACAACGACCGGGAACACCATCGCGAACTGCGCGTCCCCGCTGGTGGTGGTGAGGAAGTTCAGCGCGGTCAGCCCGAGCAGCGCCGCGAGCGCGGGCAGTGACACGCGGGGCGGCCGGACGGCGGTGAGCGAGCCGAGCGCGACGAGGCCCGCGAACGGGAAGACGCCCTGCGGTGCGAGGAAGTGGACGAAAGCCCCTCCGGCGAGCGCGATCGCCATCACCCGCACCGGGTGGGAACGCCGCCACCACAGCGCCACGCCCTGCGCCGCCCCCGCGACCATCCCGAGGATCACCAGCGGCCCGGCGCGCTGCACCACCTCGTCCATCACCAGGGCGACCAGATACAGCCCCACGACGAGGGAGACGGCGACGTCGGCGACCAACCGGAGCGGGCTGCGGGACGAACGGCGCACTTCCGGAGTATCGCAGATCGGTCACCACCCCATCGCGAGCCCGGACGACGCGGACGACGGATGTCCCGCCGCCACTCACGACGGACCCCGGCGCGTTCGACGCCGGCCGTGGTCCGTCCACCCCGTCCACCCCGTCAAACCCGCGCGGACCGGGATCGGCGCTCGGAACGATCCGGCCGTGCGCCGGGTACGGCCCCCAGCAGTGAACGCAGCAGCCGCGCGGCCGTGTCGGCCGACACCTCGCCGGGGGTGTTCATGATCTGGCCGGCGAGCCCGTCGACGAACGTGTGCAGGAGCGCCGCCCAGAGCTCGACCTGGGCGTCGGGGTGCGGGAGCGCGGCCCGGTCAGGTTCGCGGGTCGACTCGTGCCCGCGCAGGACGGCGACGCACTGGCGGTGCAGGGCCCGCTGGTCGTTCCACGTCACGGAGCCTCCTTCCGGAGGGTGCTGACGTTCCCACTCCACGATCGCCGACCACAATGCGTACTCCTCGCGCCGCTCGGCGTCGAGCGGCAGCATCTCCTCCACGATCGTGGCGATCCGTTCGACCACCGAACCCTGGGTGCGGGGCCGCTGGACGCGTGGGAGGACCCGTTCGCGAAGGGTGTCGGTGGTGGCCTGGACGACGTAGGCCTGCAGCTCGTGCTGGTTGCCGAAGTAGTGCCGCAGGGACCCGGTGGACCAGCCGGCCTCGGCGGCGACTCCGCGGACGGTCACGCCCGCGAGTCCTTCGCGCAGGATCACCCGGATGGCGGCCTCACCGAGCTCGGCCCGTCGCCGTTCATGATCAACGAGTCGTGGCACGTTCACATGCTAACACGCGTGTGTTACTTTAACTGACACGGGTGTATTAACACGATCCGTTGACTTCCGGAGGGGGACGGGTTTGTCGATCGAGACGATCGGGGCGGTGCTCGGCCTCGCCCTGCTCGACACGCTGAGCCCCACCGTGATCGGGGTGACCCTCTACCTGCTGCCGGCCAGGCCACACCGCGTGGGCACGCTGCTCGGCGTGTATCTCGGATCGGTCGCGATCGCGTACTTCGCCCTGGGCGTGCTGCTCATGCTCGGCCTGGGTGCCGTCGTGCCGATCGTCGACGACACGGTGTGGGCCTGGGGGCAGGCGGTCCTGGGCGTGGCGCTCATCGTGGGGAGCTACTTCATCCCCGACAGGGACCCCGAACGCGCGTCCATCCGGGCCGGGTCCCTCACCGCGCGCTCGATGCTGCTGCTGGGGCTGGGGACCTGGCTGTTCGAGTTCGCCACCGCCGTGCCCTACTTCGCCGCGATCGGCGTCATGACCTCGGCCGGCCTGACCGCCGCCCAGTGGTCACCTCTCCTCGGCGTGTACGTGACCATCATGGTGCTCCCCGGCATCCTGCTCCTCGCCGCCTGGGCCGTCCTGGGCGAACGGACGCGCGGCCGGTTCGAACGGTGGCGGGAAGGCATCTCCTCCGGATCCCGCGCGACGCTGCGCTGGATCGTCGGGATAGCGGGAGTCCTGATCCTCCTGGACGCGGCACCGGACCAGATCACCATCACGATGAACCCGTAACCACCCCCCGCAGCGGATGCGGGCAGGCACGGACGGGCGCGAGCGGGCGGGCGCGAGGAGATCGGGGAAAACACGGAATCCTTTTCCCGATTTCTGTTGTCCGCGGCTCGCCCGCCGGTCTCCTGTACAGGAGCGAGCACGTCCGGCACCGGACACGACCGACAGGAAACCACGGTCCGGCCCACCTGGCGCGCCTCCCGATACGCCGACAACGTCCGATCCCCACTCTCCGTACGAAGGACCCCATCCATATGAGTGAGACTGTTCCGCGTGGTATCGCAGCAGGTCGCACGGCTGGTCGTCGCGTACGCCGCGCCGCGCTCGTCAGCGCGATGGTGGCCGTCATGGGCGCCTCCGCGGTGCACGGCGCCCTCCCCGCGGGCGCGGCCGACGCCCCCCTGTCGCAGGGCCGGGCGGCCGTCGCCTCCTCGGTCGAGCGAGGCGACCTGTCCGCCGCGGCCGCGGTCGACGGTGACAGCGGCACCCGCTGGTCCAGCAAGTTCAGCGACCCCCAGTGGCTCCAGGTGGACCTGGGCAAGACCACCGCGATCAACAAGATCGTGCTGAACTGGGAGCGCGCCTACGCCACCGCGTTCCGGATCCAGACGTCCTCCGGCGGCGGCCAGTGGACGACGATCCACAGCACGACCGCGGGCAAGGGCGGCACGCAGACCCTCGACGTGTCGGCCACCGGCCGGTACGTGCGGCTCCACGCCACCAAGCGGTCCAGCCAGTACGGCGTCTCGCTGTGGGAGTTCCAGGTCTTCGGCAAGGGCTCGACCACCCCCGTGCCCAGCGCCACCCCCACCAGGCCCACGCCGAGTTCGAGCCCGAGCCGCACGCCGAGCCCCACCCCCAGCGCCACCCCGACCAAGCCGACGCCGAGCTCCACCCCGAGCCGCACGCCGAGCTCCACCCCGAGCGCCACTCCCAGCAAGACCCCGACCACGCCGGTCCCCGAGGTTCCCCCCACGGCATCCTCCGGCAAGAAGGGCGTGGGCGTGTGGCAGGCGCCCAACGTCAGCGCGGCCCTCGAGGCCTCCGGCGCGGACTGGTACTACACGTGGTCCACGAACCACAACGGCGTCACCACTCCCAAGGGGGTGGACTTCGTCCCGATGATCTGGGGAGCCGCCAGCGTCACCGACCAGAACCTCACCCAGGCGAAGAACGCCGGTTCTCCCTACCTGCTCGGTTTCAACGAGCCTGACTTCGCCGACCAGTCCAACATGAGCGTGGAGCAGGCGCTGTCGCTGTGGCCGAGGCTCACCGCGACCGGCCTGAAGGTCGGCAGCCCGGCCGTGGCCTGGGGCGGCGACCGTGCGGGCGGCTGGCTGGACCGGTTCATGACCGGGGCGGCCGAGAAGAACTACCGCGTCGACTTCATCACGCTGCACTGGTACGGCGGCGACTTCCGCGCCGAGCAGGCGACCGGCCAGCTCAAGTCGTACATCCAGGCCGTGTACGAGCGCTACCGCAAGCCGATCTGGCTCACCGAGTACGCCCTGATCGACTTCTCGAACGGCGTCCGCTTCCCCACGGACGCGCAGCAGGCCGCCTTCGTCACCGAGTCCACCAAGATGCTGGCCTCCCTGCCGTACGTCCAGCGTTACGCCTGGTTCGGCCTGCCCTCCTCGGACACCGAGCCCAACAGCGGCCTGTTCCGGAGCAACGGCGTCGCCACCCCGGCGGGCCGCGCCTTCCAGGCCGCCGAGTGATCTAGATCATCGCCAAGGACCCGGGCATGGGTCCGCGGCCTCCCAGCGGTCCGGCCCGCGCGAGTCCTGTCTCGCGCGGGCCGGACCCTTTTCCGCCCCCTTCCCGGCCACCGACCCGGATCCCGGCGAGCGGACGGAACCGCGCCCGGAACCGCGCCCGGCCCCGCCCGGTGAGCCGTCCGCGCCGACCTGAGCCTCGGAGAACCCGGGCCGTTCAGGCCGTTCAAGCCGTTCGAGCGGCGAACCGGGCCGTCGCGAGGCTCCGGCGAGCACGCGTTCCTCCTTGACGGCCGCGCCCCCCTCTCGACACAAAGAATCAGGGCAAAAAGCCTATGTAGGTATGATTCGCGAGATCAGGCGACCCGAGGTTCGCGTACGTCTCACCATCTGCTGAGAGGATCACCCGCATGAACAGCCCCTCCCGGACCGCGCGGCCGGACTTCCGCGTGGCCACCGTCGCGGACGTGCCCGCCCTGGTCCTCCTGGTCGACTCGGCGTACCGGGGGGAGTCGAGCCGCGCCGGGTGGACGACCGAGGCGGACCTGCTGAGCGGGCGGCGGACGAACGCCGAGAACGTCACCGCCGAGCTGGAGAAGCGGGAAAGCCACATGATCGTCATGGAGGTGGAGGACGAGATCGTCGCCTGCTGCCAGGTGGAGCACCGGGGCGAGTACGCCTACTTCGGGATGTTCGCCGTACGCCCCACCCTGCAGGGCGGCGGCTTCGGCAGGGCGGTCCTCGCCGAGGCCGAGCGCTTCGCCCGCGACACCTGGGGCGTGGGCGAGATGCGCATGACGGTGATCTCGGCGCGCGAGGAGCTCCTGGCCTGGTACGTGCGCCGCGGCTACACCCGCACCGGCGAGATGATCCCCTTCCCCTACGACGACGAGACCGTCGGCATGCCCAACCGGGACGACCTGGAGATGGAACTCCTGGTCAAGAAACTCGGCTGAGCGAGAGGCGGCCCCCGGACGGAGAACGGCCGGGGAAGGGCCGGGGCCGGTCAGGTGCCGAGCCAGTCCAGCCACTCCCCGTGCGGCCCGGCCATGGCGACCGGCCTGCCGTCCAGCGCGGGAAGGAACGCCAGGCGGTCCTCGGGAAGGTCGCGCCCGAGCCCGGCGAGCACCGAGGGCAGCCGGGGCGAGCCCTCGTTCGAGATCCACCGCACCGGCAGGCCCCGTACGGTCGCCACGAACCGGTCCCGCTCCTCCGCCTCCAGGTACGGCAGGACCGCGCTGTGGAACACGACCACCGTGGCCTCCCGCGGCGCCGACGCGACCAGGTCGCGGAGGGACTCGTTGAGATCGCCCCTGACCAGGTGCGGCGGGTCCTCCCCGACGATCCGGACGGCGCCGCGGAGCCGCGCCAGCCGCTCGTGCTGGCCGGGCCAGACCAGGCACTCCAGCCAGCGTGCCGTCTCCTCCTCGCGCACGTCCAGCGGGTTGAGGTCGAGACCGGCCCGCCACACCACCTCCGGCACCCGCGCGGGCACCGGGACCCGGCCGTTCGTGCGGCAGGGCAGCACGACGGGACTGTCCTCGGGGCCGAAGGGCGGCCGGTCGTCGTAGCGGTACCGGTAGCGGTCGGGATAGAGGCACAGCCCCGCCGAGGCCCCCACCTCGACCAGGGCCAGCGGCCCGGCGAGGCCCGCGAGCACCGGCAGCAGGCTCGCGCACCGCCCGGCCTCGTTGGTCTGCGTCCTGCGAGCGAGCACCGTCTCCCGCAACTCCGCCCAGTGCCGCAGGACCCACGCCCGGAACCGGCCGAAGTCGGCGTGCGGGCCGCCGAGGAACCTCACCGAGGCCAGCAGCAGGTTCGGCTGCCGCTTGATCGGCGGCAGGCCGTCGATCAGGGCCAGCAGCCGCGCGTCGGCGGCGATCTCCCACGCCAGGTCCTCGTACGCCGGGGAATGCCCCCGTACCTCCCGGACCGCGAATCTCCGGTACATCTCAGCCGTGTCCAAGCCGCTCCTCCCCTTCGCCGGGATCGTCTCACGCACCCGGCGAAAAGAGCTTCCCCACACCCCCTCGCGCTCCCTCGCGGCGGACGGATCGGCGAGTGCGCCCGTGACCGGCCCGTCGCGGAGGTAGCGTGATGGAGATGAGCGATCCCTATCCCGACCCCGTCGCCTGGTACGCCACCCTGCCCAGCGTGTTCGTCTCGGCCTGCATGCTGCTCACCGACGCCGAAGACCGTGTCCTGCTGGTCAAGCCCAACTACCGGCCCGGCTGGAACTTCCCCGGCGGGATCGTCGAGGAGGGCGAGGCACCCCACGACGGCGCGATGCGCGAGGTGGTCGAAGAACTCGGCATATCCGTCAAGGCGGGCGAGCTGCTCGTGGTCCACTGGACGCCACCGGCGAAGGACCGCCCTCGCGGGCTGATCAACTTCATGTTCGACGGCGGTGTCGTGGAGGATCCCGCCCGCATACGGCTGCAGGCCGAGGAGCTGGACGAGGTGGCGTTCCTGCCCTGGGACACCGCGGCTCCCCTCCTTCCCACGCTCATCGCGCCCCGCCTCGCCGCCGGGCGCCTGGCCCGCGAGAGCCAGTGCCCCGTCTACCTGCCGGGCGACCCCACCGGCGCCGACGGCTGAGAAACCCGGTCACGGGCTCCACGGAGATCTGACCTGGGGATTTAAGGCGGTAAAACGGGTAGGGCCGCGATATGACCGAAACACCCCCAGACCGCGAGGGTCTGAGCGACGAGCAGGCGATCGAGGTCGAGGAGTGGACCGACGACCTCGGTCTCAACCACGAGATCGTCGAACACGACGACGAGCACCAGGACACCCTCGACGAGCGTCTCCGGCGCGAGGCACCCGACCGCGAGCGGGTCCCGCGCGACGGGACCCGCCTGGTGGCGCCGGACGAGGGGCTGAGCCCCGACGAGACCTCCGAGGAGTACGCCTCCGAGGTGGGCCCCGACGACGGGGACCTGTCCGCCGAGGAGCGTGCCGTCCACATCGAGCCCGACATCGAGTATCGCGACACCTGAGAACCCCCTCCGGGGATCCCGGCACCTCACGAACCGATCATGAACCACCGGGCGCGCCCCCGGGCCTCACCCGCACGACGAGGCCCGGGGCGAACGTCCCCGCGCCCGCCCACCGACCCGTCGGCACGCGAGCCCGTCGGCCCATAGGCCCGTCAGCCCGTCGGTACGCGAGCACACCGGCCCCCCGACACGCGAGCCCACCGACCCACCGACCCACCGACCCACCGACCCACCGACCCACCGACCCACCGACCCACCGACCCGTCGACACGCGAGCCCATCGGCACGGCTTCCCGCCCAGGTCCCCGCACCCCGGCCCGATCCCGCCTCCAGCCCCCGTACGGCCGAGCACGCACCCCGTCCCTCCGCACACTCCCGGCGCCGCCTCGGGAGCATTGACAGAAACTTGTTGGAAACATAAACTCGGGCCCGTCTGGAAAGCGCTTTCCTAGCGCCTCGGCAGGGAAGCGCCCCACCCGCTGGAAGGTGGCGATGCCATAGCCGCGCACTGACCCGAGCCCTCCCTTCTCCCGAGTGCGGTGACCACTCCCGCCTCACCTCCCACGGCGCGCCGCGCGGCCTCACCCCACGGGCGGACCGGCCCGGCGAGACGACGACCGCCGCGCGGTGGGAACGCAGCACCTCCCCACGCGACCCGCGCACCGTTTCCGTGCCGGAAATCCGTATTGGAGATCCGTACCGGAGACCGGGCCGGCGCGCCGACGAGCCGCGCACCGCGGACATCCCGTACTCCTCTCCCGGCCTAACGCTGCCGCCTGACCGCACGCCGCCGCGACCGCGACCGCGCGCAGAGAGCAGAGAACACGTGTCCCCCAGATCCACTCCCCCTCCGCCGCCACGGCCCCTCCCCCCGGAGCCCCCGGAGCTCTCGAAGTTCCCGGAGCCCCCGGAGCCCCCGAAGTCCCCGGAGGCCGCGAAGCCGCGTTCCGCCCCCGGAACCGGCCCGCGTACGGCACTCATTCTCACGGCCGTCACGCTCCTGATCTCCGCCCTGATCGGCCCGGCCGTGGCCGGGACCGGGACCGCGCGGTACGCGGACCCGGTCAACGCCCAGATCGGCTTCTCAACCGTCAACGCCCTCGGCCAGAACGGGACCACCGGCGGCGCCGGAGGCCCCACGGTCACCGCGGCCACGACCGCGCAGTTCCTCGACTACATCGCCCGCCCCGGGCCGTACGTCATCCAGGTCACCGGCCGGATCACCCTGCCCACCGGCTCCAGCGACGGCATGCACAACGTCACGTCGGACAAGACGATCATCGGGGTCGGCGCGAACGCCGCGCTGGTCGGCGGCGGGCTGAACATCGGCCTGCCGGTGAGCGACTCCGTCACCTCGCCGCCCGCGAACGCCGTGCACAACATCATCATCCGCAACATCGCGTTCTCCGGCGCCACCGACGACATGATCAACGTGCAGATGTTCAGCCACCACGTCTGGATCGACCACAACGACTTCTCCAACGGGGACGACGGCGCGGTCGACATCAAGCGCGGCTCGGACTACGTGACCGTCTCCTGGAACAGGTTCCACGACCACGACAAGACGCTGCTGCTCTCCCACGACGAGGACGCCGGCCCGCAGGACATCGGCCGGCTGCGCGTCACCTACCACCACAACTTCTTCGACGCCTCCGACCAGCGCCACCCCCGGGTGCGCTTCGCGAACGTCGTGCACGTCTACAACAACTACTACCGGGACAACAGCTACGGCATCGCGTCCACGTACGACGCCGGGGTGCTGGTCGAGAACAACTACTTCTACAGCGTCAACAACCCCGGACGGGTGGAGTTCAGCGGGGACCTCGGGCGCCTGGTCGAGCGCGGCAACATCCTGGTCGACTGCAACCACGCCATCGAGACGCGGGGCACCGTGACCGAGCCGCGCACCTACTACTCCTACAGCGCGGACCCGGCCTCCGCGGTGCCGACCATCGTGCCCGCCGGTGCGGGCGTCGGGAAGATCTGATGGAGACGACGATGAACACCGCCCCCCGCCCCCGCCACCGCTCGGCCGTCACCGCGATGCTCCTGGTCGCCGCGCTCGCAGGCGCGGGCGGCGCAGCCGGCGCCGCCTCGGGTACGGCCCCCCTGCCGGGTACGGCCACCGCGGGGAAGCTCGCCGCGGCCTGCACCGGCACGCCGGTCGGCTTCGCCACCGTCAACGCCCTCGGCCAGAACGGCACCACCGGCGGCGCCGGAGGCCCCGTCGTCACCGTGACCACGGCCGCGGCCCTGAAGGACTACGTCGGCCGGGCCGGGCCGTACGTGATCCAGGTGTCCGGCCGCATCCAGGTGTCCGGCATGCTCACCGTGGTCGCGAACAAGAGCATCCTGGGCGTGGGCACGACCGCCGAGATCACCGGCGGCGGGCTCCAGCTCGGCTCGACGACCCGGCCGGGCAACAACGTGATCATCAGGAACATCCGGTTCACCGGCGCCGAGGACGACTCCATCAGCGTCACGAACAAGGCGCACCACGTGTGGATCGACCACAACGACCTCTCGGACGGCTACGACGGCCTGCTCGACATCAAGCGGGAGTCGGACTTCGTCACGGTCTCGTGGAACCACTTCCACAACCACAGCAAGTCGGCGCTGCTGGGCCACTCGGACGGCTACACCGCCGACATCGGGAAGCTGCGCGTCACCTACCACCACAACTTCTTCGACGGCACCGACCAGCGCCACCCCCGGGTGCGCTTCGCCGACCCGGTCCACGTCCTCAACAACTACTACCGGAACAACGCGCTGTACGGCGTCGCGTCCACCGAGAACGCCGGGGTGCTCGTCGAGGGCAACTACTTCGAGAACGTCGCCCACCCGATCTACGTGGGCTACGACAAGAGCGGTCCCGGCCGGGTGGTCGAGCGGAACAACCGCTACGTCGGCTCCGGCACCCCCCAGACGGCCGGCACCGTCGTCGAGCCGCGCACGTACTACGCGTACACCGTCGACGACCCCGCGACCGTTCCGGCGAAAGTGTCCGCCGGCGCCGGTGTCGGGAAGATCGGCTGCTAACTCCCCTCCCGGGGTCGCCGCCCTCCGGACTCCCCCCACCGGCGGGCGGCGCCCCCCTCCTCCCGCACCTCCCCGGAACACCCCCGCCCCCCGGGAAGCCCTCCGGAACTCCCCCGCACCTGACCCGGAAGCCTCCGGAACGCTCCTCGCAACCCCGGGCCTCTCCCGGAAGCCCCCGGAACTCACCCCGAAACTCCCTTCGCGACTCCCCTGAATCTCCCCGGAAGCCCTCCGGAACGCCCGGCCCCGAACACCCGGCCCGAGACGCCCGCGAAGGCTTCTCCACCAGGAAGGCAGACACCATGCCCCAGATCACCGCCGACCACGCGACCAGGCGGGGTACCGCCCTCCGCGCCGCCACCGCCGCCGTCTCCGCGGCCCTGCTCGCCGCCGCCCTCTCCGCGACCCCGGCCGGCGCGGGCGCCGCCACCGGGACCGCCGCGGCGGTGGGCACCCCGGTCGGCTTCGCGTCGGTCAACGCCCTCGGCCAGAACGGCACCACCGGCGGCGCGGGCGGGCGGACGGTCACCGTGACCGACGCCGACACGTTCCTGGAGTACATCGACAGCAAGGAGACGCTCGTCATCCGGGTGGCGGGCACCATCGCGATCACCAGCAAGCAGGGTGTCCGGCCGAACAAGACCATCATCGGGGTGGGCACCTCGGGTCACATCACCGGCGGCGGCCTGGACTTCTACCGGTCGTACAACGTGATCGTGCGCAACATCCGGTTCACCGAGGCCGAGGACGACGCCATCAACGTCGGCCAGCAGTCGCACCACATCTGGATCGACCACAACACCTTCTCCGGCGCGGTCGACGGCTCGATCGACGTGGTGCGCGGCGCCGACTACGTCACCGTGTCGTGGAACCACTTCGACCACTCCGACAAGAGCATGCTGATCAGCCACTCCGACGGCGCCGCGGGCACCGACATCGGCCACCTCAAGGTGACGATCCACCACAACTTCTTCAACAACAGCCGGCAGCGCCACCCGCGCGTCCGCTTCGGCGAGCCGGTGCACGTCTTCAACAACTACTTCCTGGGCAACGAGCTGTACGGGGTCGCGTCCACCGAGAACGCCGGGGTGGTCGTGGAGGGCAACTACTTCCAGGACGTGCCCCACCCGCTCTTCTCCGCGAGCGGCTACGCCGACAGCGGCCCGGGACGGGCGGTGCAGCGCAACAACATCTACGTGAACTCGGGAACCCCCGAGACCTCCGGCACCGTCGTCGAGCCGCGCACCTTCTACGCGTACACGGTCGACGCCCCCGCGGGCATCCCGTCCGCGGTGCGCTCCGGCGCCGGCATCGGCGCGCAGTGGGGAACTCCCTGACCTTCCCCGTACGGAAGGCGGCGGACGGCGGTCAGCGGGCGAGGGCGGCGACCAGGGCGTGCAGGTCGTCGACGACGTGGTCCGCCTCGGCGGCCCGGGGGCGCTCCGCGTGGAGGTGCCCCCAGGGTCCCCGCCGGATCAGGGCGGTCCGCATGCCCGCCGCCCGCGCGGGGAGCACGTCGTTGTCCAGCCGGTCGCCCACGTAGAGGATCTCGCCGGGCTCGCGCCCCGACACCGCGACGACCTTGGTGAAGAACTCCGGGGCCGGCTTGGAGACACCCCAGCCGTCGGAGGTGTGGATCGCGTCGACGGGCAGGTCCATCGCGGCGAGCGCGTCGCGCGCCTGCGGCGGCTGGTTGCCCGCGATGATCAGCTCGTGGCCGAGGTCGCGCAGCGCCGCCAGCGCGGGCCGCACGTCCGGGTAGAGGTCGTCGGCGTCGAAGTTGACCCGCAACCCGTCCGGGTCGTCGCGCAGCCACGCCTCCTGCTCGGCCTCGACGTCGAAACCGGGCCGCAGGAGCCGGAAGGCGTCCTCGAACGACCTGTCGAGCGCGGCCATGCCGCCGAGCACGCCGAGCATGGTGAACCGGGTGACCCCCAGCCGGTCGGCCCAGCGCGACCAGATGCGCGTCTCGTCGATCAGCGTCTCGCCCACGTCGAACACCAACGCCCGGACCACGGCGCCTCCCTTTCCGTTCAAGCTCACGATCGTAGCCCGGCCCTCCGAGGCGCCCCCGTGCGGGACCGCCACGTGCCACGCGCTCCCGCACGGGCACCTCAGGACACCACATCGGCCCATAATCACCGGGCATGTGTTCCACGTCCGGGTACGCTCGCATGCGAGACTCAGAGTGCCCGGCCGGACACGAAGGGAGATGGATGATGGTGACAACGGCACGGGGACGTCCCTCCCGACACGTTCCCCCGAAGACGGCCCCCGCCCGCACGGCGCGGGATCTTCTCGAAACCCTGCCCCCCACCCCCGGTTTCCGCGCCGAAGTCATCGACGGGAACCTGATCGTGAGCCCTGTGGGCACCCCCGAGCACAGCTGGAGCGCGACGCTCCTGTCCTACGCGCTGCGGCCGCTCGTCATGGAGCGGAGGTGGCGCGCCCACGTGGGCGGAGTGAACGTCTGCATCGACGGTCCCCGAGACAGTCTCGTCCCCGACTTCGTGCTCGCCCCCGCCGACTGCCCGCGCTGGGGCACCCTGGAGCTGCGATCTTCCGGATTGATCCTGGTCGCCGAGGTCGTCTCTCCGGGGAGCGCGCGGGTCGACCGTGACGACAAGCCTCGCGTCTACGCCGCGGGCGGTGTGCCGATCATGCTGCTCGTCGACCCGATCGCCACACCTCCGTCGGTCACGGTCCTCAGCGACCCGGGAGACGGCGGTTATCGCGCCGTCACCCGCGTCCAACTGGGCAAACCACTCCGGATCCCCTCCCCCGTCGACTTCGACCTCGACACCTCGATCTTCCTGTAGCCCCGGTGGTCCCGGAGCTCAGAGCTTCTCCATCGCCTTGCGGATGCGCTTGTCGGAGATCGAGTACGGGGTGCCGAGGGTCTGGGCGAAGTAGCTGACCCTGAGCTCCTCGATCATCCAGCGGATCTGGCGGACGTCGTCGTCGGAGCGGCGGGCCGGGGGAAGCTTCTCGACCAGCTCGTGATAGTCGTCCTCGATGTCGTGCACCTGGTTCATCCGCTCCCCGTCGCGGAACGCGTCCTCGTGGACCTTCTCCAGCCTCCGTTCGGCCCCCTTGAGATAGCGGAGCAGGTCGGGCAGCCGCCTGTAGCCGGTCTCGGTGACGAACCCCGGGTAGACGAGGTTCGCCACCTGGTCGCGGATGTCCTCGATCGCGGGGGCGGAGCGCGACTCGGGCAGCAGGGTCGAGACGGTGTGCCAGACCTTGAGGATGCTCTCGACCCTGGCGACCACCTCGGCGGTGGTGTCGAACAGCTCGGCCCGGACCCTGTCGTGCAGGGCGGCGAAGGCTGATTCGTCCCAGACCGGACCTCCGTGCTCGGTCATGAGGTGGTCGGCGGCGCAGGCGATGCAGTCGTCGAACAGCGCGGTGGCACCGGCGTGCGGGCTGCGGCTCAGGGCGAGCTTGGACTGGTTGCCGAGACGGCCGAGCACCCATTTGGCCGGTGACGGGGTGTTGAGCAGCAGCAGCCTGCGGGTGCCCTCCCACATCGCCCGGCGCTGCTCGGCCTCGGTCTCGAACATCCGTACGGCCACGGTGGCGCCCTCGTCGGCGAGCGCCGGGTAGGCCTTCATCCTGCGCTGCTCGAACGTCTTGGGCAGCGCGCCCACGGTCCACCCCGTCAGGCCGGACTTCTCCAGGCCGTCGGCGGCCTTGGACAGGGTCTGGCGGAGCTTGGGGGCGAGCCTTCGTTTCAGCCCGGCGAGGTCCTTGCTCTCGGCCAGCTTCTGCTTGCGGCCGTCGATCACCCGGAAGGTGATCTTGAGGTGGTCGGGGACCAGGTCGGGCTGCCAGGCCTCGCGCGGCACCTGGATCCCCGTCAGGTTCAGCAGCTCGCGCTCCAGCACCGCGAGCAGCGGCTCCTGGGTGGGCTCGGCCCGCTCCAGGGCCTTCTTCGCGTAGTTGGGGGCGGGGACGAAGTTACGCCGGATGTGCTTGGGCAGGCTCCGGATGAGCGCGGTGAGCAGCTCCTCGCGCAGCCCCGGGATCTGCCAGTCGAAGCCCTCGACGTTGACCTGGTTGAGCAGCGCGAGCGGGATGTGCGCGGTGACGCCGTCGGCGTCGGTGCCTGGCTCGAACTGGTACGTCAGCGGGAAGCGCAGGCCGCCCTGGCGCCACACGTCGGGATAGTCGCGCTGGCTGACGTCGCCCGCCGTCTCGCTGATCAGCATCGACTTCTCGAAGCTGAGCAGGTCGGGCTGGTCGGTCCTCGCCCTCTTCCACCAGGAGTCGAAGTGGCGCCCGGAGACGACGTCGGCGGGGACGCGCTGGTCGTAGAAGTCGAACAGCGTCTCGTCGTCGACGAGGATGTCGCGGCGCCGGGCCCGCTCCTCCAGCTCCTCGACCTCTTCGAGCAGCCTGCGGTTCTCCCTGAAGAAGGCGTGGTGGGTCTCCCAGTCGCCCTCGACCAGGGCGTGCCGGATGAACAGCTCCCGGCTCAGCTCGGGGTCGATGCGACCGTAGTTGACCTTGCGCTCGACCACGATCGGGACGCCGTACAGGGTGACTTTCTCGTAGGCCATCACCGAGCCCTGCTTCTTCTCCCAGTGCGGCTCGGAGTAGGTGCGCTTGATCAGGTGCTGGGCGAGCGGCTCGACCCACTCGGGTTCGATCTTGGCGTTGACCCGGGCCCACAGCCGCGAGGTCTCCACCAGCTCGGCGGACATCACCCAGAGCGGCTGCTTCTTGGCGAGCGCGGAGCCCGGGAAGATCGCGAACCGGGCGTTGCGCGCGCCGACGTACTCCGTCATGGGCCTGCGCGGCTCGTTCGGGGGACGACGGCCGCCTCCGGCGTC
This sequence comes from Streptosporangium sp. NPDC002524, assembly GCF_040295985.1. Taxonomy (NCBI): domain Bacteria; kingdom Bacillati; phylum Actinomycetota; class Actinomycetes; order Streptosporangiales; family Streptosporangiaceae; genus Streptosporangium; species Streptosporangium sp. NPDC002524. The sequence goes on from NZ_JBEOWK010000024.1 coordinate 119,111, forward strand.
GGCGGTCTTCTTGTCGATGTCCTTGACGCCGACGTGGGACAGCAGGCCCGACAGCAGGGAGACGTGGATCTTCTGCTCGTCACCGGGGGTGCCGTTGAGGGTGACGCCCAGGGTCTTCGCCATCTGGCGGAGCTGGCCGTAGACGTCCTGCCACTCGCGGACGCGCAGGTAGTTGAGGAACTCGGCCTTGCACAACCGCCGGAACGCGCTGGACGACAGCTCCTTCTGCTGCTCCTGCAGGTATTCCCACAGGTTCAGGTACGAGACGAAGTCGGACTCCTTGTCCGCGAAGCGGCGGTGCTTCTCGTCGGCGGCCTGCTGCTTCTCGGCCGGCCGCTCGCGCGGGTCCTGGATCGACAGGGCGGAGGCGATGACCATGACCTCGCGGACGCAGCCGTTGTGGTCGGCCTCCAGCACCATGCGGGCCAGGCGCGGGTCGACCGGGAGCCCCGCCAGCTTGCGGCCGAGCGGGGTCATCTGCCTGGCCTGGTCGAAGGCGCCCAGCTCCAGCAGCAGGTCGTAGCCGTCCCTGACCTGGCGCTGGTCGGGCGGCTCGACGAACGGGAAGGCCCCGATGTCGCCCAGGCCGATCGAGGTCATCTGCAGGATGACCGAGGCGAGGTTGGTGCGCAGGATCTCCGGGTCGGTGAACTCCGGCCGGGTGACGAAGTCGTCCTCCTCGTACAGCCGGATGCAGATGCCCTCGGAGACGCGGCCGCAGCGGCCCTTGCGCTGGTTGGCCGAGGCCTGGGAGATCGCCTCGATGGGCAGGCGCTGGACCTTGGTGCGGTGGCTGTAGCGGGAGATCCTGGCGAAGCCGGGGTCGACGACGTACTTGATGCCCGGCACGGTCAGCGAGGTCTCGGCCACGTTGGTGGCCAGCACGACCCGGCGGTTGGAGTGCCGCTGGAAGACCCGGTGCTGCTCGGCGGCGGACAGCCTGGCGTACAGCGGCAGGATCTCGGCGTCCTTGCGTTTCGACAGCGCCTCGGCGGTGTCGCGGATCTCCCGCTCGCCGCTGAGGAAGACCAGGATGTCGCCGGGCCCCTCCGCGCACAGCTCGTCGACGGCGTTGCCGATCGCCTGGATCTGGTCGTCGTCCTCGGCGATCGGCCGGTAACGCACCTCGACGGGGTAGGTCCGGCCGGAGACCTCCACGATCGGCGCGTCGCCGAAGTGCTTGGAGAAGCGCTCGGGGTCGATGGTCGCCGAGGTGATGATCACCTTCAGGTCGGGGCGGCGCGGGAGCAGCTGCTTGAGGTAGCCCAGGATGAAGTCGATGTTGAGGCTGCGCTCGTGCGCCTCGTCGACGATCAGCGTGTCGTACTGGTCGAGGTCGCGGTCGTTCTGCAGCTCGGCGAGCAGGATGCCGTCCGTCATGACCTTGACGAGGGTGCCGTCGCTCACCTGGTCGGTGAAGCGCACCTTGTAGCCCACCGCGTCGCCGAGCGGGGTGTCGAGCTCCTCGGCGACGCGCTCGGCCACCGTACGGGCGGCGATGCGGCGGGGCTGGGTGTGCCCGATCAGGCCCCTGACGCCCCGGCCCAGCTCAAGGCAGATCTTCGGCAGCTGGGTGGTCTTGCCGGAACCGGTCTCCCCGGCGACGATCACGACCTGGTTGTCGCGGATCGCCTCCAGGATGTCGTCCCTGCGCTGGCTGACCGGCAGCGCCTCCGGATAGGTGATCGCGGGGACACCGGCGCGGCGCTGGGCGACCCGCCGCTCGGCCCGCTCGATGTCGGAGGTGATCTCCGCGGCGATCTTCTGCTGCGCGGCACGGTTTCTGACCCTGCGGGCCCCGTCGAGCCTGCGGCGAAGTCGCCGCTGGTCACGCAGCGTGAGCTCGGGCAGGCGCGCGTGCAGATCGGAGAGAGGCGATGTCAAAGGAGGCGTTCCCATACTGAACCCAGGATACTTTCGGCCCACGTGTGAAGGCTCACCCGCGGCCGTGAGGCGCGTGTGAGGCTCCACACCTGAAGGCCCCTGTGTGAAGGCCCAACCGCCCATGCTGCCCGAGCCACCGCTCCGCCGCATCCCAATATCCGGCCGTACGGCGGCCCGTGCCCGGCCACCGGGCGAGAGCACCGGGAAAGAGGGTCGGGCAAGGGGGTCGGGAAAAGGAGCGGAAAAGGAAAAGGGAAGCGGGAAAGAGGGGTGGGAAAGGGAAGCGGCCCCGCCTCCCCGGGGGTGGGGTGGCGGGGCCGTCGCGTTCGGGCCTCACCCGGGTCCCGCGGGAGCGGGAGCGGGACCCGGGATCAGCGGGTTACGGGAGCGCCGGGTAGGCGTTCTGGAGCAGCTGGCGGAACTGGGCGGAGAACCACTGGCCGGAGATCGGCGCGTCCGGCAGGGCGCCGCTGGCGTTGTTGCCGTTGCGCTCGTTGCCGGTGTAGGTCGGGTCGCACATCCGGTCGAAGCCCTTGCCCTCGTTGTTCGGGATCTCCCGGCTGGAGCCGTCGGACTCACCCGGGGGCTTGATCCAGACGTAGGCGTCCAGGCCGGTGGCGGGGCTGGCCTGCGGGCGCTCGCCCAGTCCGGCACCGCTCTGGTTGCACCAGTTGCCGGCGTGGATCCTGCGGTCGACGCGCGACTGGTTGACGAAGGTGTTCACGTCCGTCGAGGTGCTGGGAGCGGCCGGGCGGGCCGAGCCTCCCCAGCCGTTGCGGGAGGTGTCGATCAGCATGCCGATGTTGGACCGGAAGCCCTTCTGGATCAGCGTGGTCCTGAAGGCCTGGGCGAAGGACAGCTCGTCGACGTAGAAGTTCCAGTCCAGCCACCGGGACTGGCGGATGTTCTGGCCGTTGACGGTCGTGTTGATGGTGAAGTGCGGCTCACGCAGCGCCGAGTAGTTGGCGGTGTTGGTGATGAAGCCGTCGACGCTGTCGAAGCCGGCGGTGGTGCCGGAGACGGTGCTCGCGAACAGGTCCGCGGCCGGGCCGAAGTTGGTGTCCCAGCCGAGCCAGCCGTGGTGCGCGGCGTCGATGTAGGTGTAGACGTTGTTGATCGCGTGCAGCTTGTTCAGGGCGTAGCGGACACCGTCGACGTAGGCGCCGCTGTCCTTGGCCTCCTGGCACTTGGGCACGTTGAGGTTGGTGATCAGGTTCGGCAGCGAGTCGATCTCGATGATCGTCGAGATGCGCAGGCCCGCGTACTTGGACTCGCCCATGATCGCGGCGATCGGGTCGATGTACTCGGTCTTGTAGCGGTTGAGACCGTTCTGGGCGATGAGCAGCTCACCGTTGGAGGCGAGCGCCGAGCAGTCGCGGTTGGGCAGGTTGTAGATGACGAACTGGATCGTCAGCGGCCTGCTGCCGTTCGCCGCGTCCTGCTCCAGGGCCTCGTCCAGGTGGGCGCGCAGGCCCATCGCCGAGGAGGAGCCCGCGATGGCGGCGATGCGGTCCAGCCACACGCCGGTGGAGATGTTGGCGACCGCGCTGCCGCCCGGCTCGGCGGCGGCCTTGGCCGACCAGTCGGGGTTCACGTAGCCGTCGGCTCCGGCGTAGGGGTTGTCGACGTGCACGGGCGGCGTCGTGCCGCCGTCGTCGTCCGCCTCGGTCACGGCGACGGAGGCGCCGGTGTGGCCGGTGGCGGCGGCCGTGACGGTGGCGGTGCCGTTCGTGTCGTCGGAGTCCTGCGCCGCCGAGACCGTCACGTTCTGCGCCGTGTTCCAGTTGGCGGTGGTGAAGGTCAGTGTGGAGGGCGAGATGGTGACGCTGGCGTCACCCGTCTTGGTCAGGTTGACCGTGACGCTGCCGCTCGGCGCCTGGCTGAGCCTGAAGCCGGCCGTCCTGGACGCGCCCTCGGGAACGCTGAGGGAGGTCGGGGAGGCGACGATCGACGGCGTCGAGGTGCCGCCGCCCACGGTGAAGGGGACCGCCGCGGTCTGGGTGGAGAGCGCCGGGGAGGCGTTGTCGAAGGCCTTGGCGCTGGCGGTGTGGGAGCCGGACGACAGGCCGGTGGCGGAGTAGGAGTACGGGGAGCTGGTGTCGGTGTTGACCAGCGTGCCGTCGACGTAGAACTCCACCTTGCTGACGGAGCCGTCGTCGCTCGCGGTCGCCGCGAGCGGCACGGCGGCACCGGCCTGGTGGGAGGAGCCGGAGGCGGGGCTGGTCAGGCTGACCGTGGGGGGCTGGTTGACCGGGGGCTGCCCGCCGCAGGTCACGCCGTTGACCGTGAAGGCGGCCGGCTTGGGGTTGCTCCCGGTCGACGTCCCGTTGAAGCCCATGCTGGTGGAGGCGCCGGTGGCGAGGGCGCCGTTCCAGGCGAGGTTCTTCGCGGTGACCTGGGTGCCCGACTGGGCCCAGGTCGCCGACCAGCCCTGCTGGATGGTCTGCCCGGCGGTGAAGGCGAAGCCCAGGGTCCAGCTGGTGAGCGGGTCACCGAGGTTCTTGAGGGTGACGCTGGCGGTGAATCCGCCCTGCCAGTCGTTGGTGGTGTAGGCGACGTCGCAGGCGACTGCGGCGTGCGCCGTGGCGGCCTGCCCGGTGGCGAGACCGGCGGCGGCCATGAGCATGGCCGCCATGGTCGCCACCCGGTTGCGCCAGGCATGGCGGCGCGGATTTACTGTCATTCGTGATCATCTCCAGGAGGATGGTGGGAGCGCTCCCATAGTCCGGATGTTTCACGGATGTGTACAGCTTGTTGCACGTCGGAGGCCCCCGAATGAGGCCGTCCCGGCCTCTGACCTCACCGAACGGATTTCGAGCACCGTGAAAGTTTCAGACCCCTCTCCGGGGCCCCTCGCGAACGGTGCGCGGTAGCCGCCCCCGAACCGTTTCGGGAGACCCCGTGGCAGCCACCGCCAAACCCTTTCCGGAGACCCCGCGGCAGCCACCGCCAAACCCTCCCCGAGACCCCGCGGCAGCCACCGCCAAACCCTCCCCGAGACCCCGGGGACTCCCCGGCCTCCACGCGGCCCCCGCCGTCGTTCCCGGCTCCCGCGGCCCTTCGCCCTCGGCGCAGCCACCACCGTTCCCGGCTCCCACGCCTCGCCCTCGGCGCAGCCGTCACCGGCTCCCCCGTGCCCCCCTTGACGCACGCCGTCCTCCCCGGCTGCCCGCGCTCCGCCTTCGGCGCGGCCGGCCGCGCCCCCGGGTCCTCGCGCCCGGCGTACGCCGGCCTCCCCGGGCCGCCTGCGTGAAGCGCGCACCCGGGCAGGGCCGCCGTTACCCGATGGCCGCCATGGCGGCGCCCACGATGCCCGCCTCGTTCTGAAGGCCCGCGGGGACGATCGGGGTGCGCAGCTTGATCTGGGGCAGGAACTTGTCGGCCTTCTTGCTGACCCCTCCGCCGATGATGAACAGCGACGGGGAGAACAGCGCCTCGACGTGTTCCAGATACTCCTGCACCTTCTCGGCCCACTCGTCCCAGTCGAGGTCGTGCGCCTCGCGGGCGTGGTCGGAGGCGCGCTTCTCGGCCTCCTTGCCCCTGATCTCCAGGTGGCCGAGCTCGGTGTTGGGCACCAGGCGGCCGTCGATGAGCAGGGCGCTGCCGATCCCGGTACCGAAGGTCAGCAGCATCACCACACCCGTCCGGCCCTTGGCGGCGCCCGCCGCCACCTCGGCGAGGCCGGCCGCGTCGGCGTCGTTGAGCACCGCCACCGGCAGCCCCGTCGCCCCGGAGAACAGCTTCCGCGCGTCCGTGCCGATCCAGTCCTTGTCCACGTTCGCGGCCGACCTGGCGACCCCGTCGACCACGATCCCGGGAAAGGTCACCCCCACCGGTCCCTCCCAGGCGAAGTGCTCGACGATCTCCGCCACCACCCCGGCCACCGCCTCGGGCTTGGCGGGATCCGGCGTGGGGATGCGCAGCCGCTCCCGCGTCAGCCGCCCCTTCGCGACGTCCACCGGCGCACCCTTGATCCCCGACCCACCGATGTCGATTCCCAGCGCTTCCATGTGCTTACCTCCTGTTGACTCCCTCTTCCCCGTGACAGGCGGCTGATACTCGTTTGCAGTGAGCGGTCAACCCGGTTGAAAGCGGTCCATCACACACTGTGGACACAGCAGCCGGAAAGGAACCCCTCCCATGAAGACCAGCCGCCTCCTCGCGGGACTCGCCCTCGCCACCGCCATCGTCTCCATCGCCCCCGCGACCGCCCAGGCGGCGACCGCCCAGCCCCAGACCGGCCCGGCCGCCACCGGCACGACGGCGTCGCAGGGCGCCGGTCCGTGGGGCACCTACTACGCCCCCGGCAGGAGGGCGAAGACGAAGGGCTCGCTGACGGTCTCCGGTGAGGACCACGCGGTCATCCCCGCCGCCGAGACGGGCAGGATCTCCGGCAAGGTCTACGACCTGACGAGGGGCCCCTCCTGCGGCTGGGCGGTCTTCCGCCTCACCTACCGGACCCCCGACGGCAAGAACCTGCCGTTCAAGCACCGCAGCATCGTCGACTGCTCGTACGGCACCCCGAAGTCGTTCACGTTCACCCAGCACGACCTCTACCAGGTAGAGCTCAAGGTCTGCTCCGAGGCCAAGGCTTCCAAGCCCTCCCTGAACTGCCTGTACGCGGGCACCTGGAAGGTCCTCTACATCTCGAAGTGACCGAAGTGACGTAGGACGACGTGAAGTGAGCGGCGGGCGGGGAGACCCCGCCCGCCCGGCACGGCCCGCAGGCGCCGGGCCGCCACCCGGCGGGAGCGTCAGCTCACCGGGACGGCGGCCCGGCGCCTGCGGCGCACCATGAGGCCGAGGGCGGTGACGGGCACGACCACCCCGGCCACCAGTCCCACCAGGGGCAGGTAGTTCTCGTCGGGCTCGACGGAACGGCCCTGGCCCGCCGCCGGGAAGGTGAAGGTCGCGGTGACCGCCCGTTTCACCATGCCGCTCGTCAGGGTCAGCCTGCCCTTCCAGGGGCCGTCAGGCATGCGCCGGTCCATGGTCACGGTCACCGGGGCGACGGAACCCGGGAGCAGCGTGACCCCCAGGTCGGCGGGGAAGGGCCCGGCCTGCAGGCCGCCGGGGCCCTCCCTCAGAGACAGCGCCCCGTTCATGTCCAGGGTCCGCTCCCCGGTGTTGCGGGTCAGCGCCGCCAGTTGCACGCTGCCGTCCGAGGTGCGTGCGGGCGTCAGTCTCTCGACCCGGAAGTCCGACGGCGGTTCGCCGCCCGGCCCGACGTCGAGGTAGACGCGGATCCCGACCCGGTTGACGACGCGCACGGGGTGGGCGTCGTCGGCTTCGGCGGCGACCTCCGCCCAGACGACGCCGAACCGCTCGCCGCGCGAGGCGATCGGCGGCACCCCGATCGTCACCTGGGCGGTCGCCCTGCCGCCCGGTGGCAGGTCGACCGCGTCGCGGTCGAGCGACATCCAGCTCACCAGCTCGTTCTTAGGACGGCCCGCCAGCGCGTTGAACCTGTTCCGCACGACGTCGGCGGCGGCCGGATACAGGCTGACGTGCCGGCGTTTCCCGGACGTGTTGGAGATCTCCACCTTCCGCCGGATCGTGGTGCCCGGATTGAGATGGTCGACGATGTAGGAGAGCGCGCGGGGATCGCCGCGGTGGCTGACCGGTGCCTCGAGCAGGCGGATGCCGATGGTGCCCCTGGGCTCGGCGGCGACCGCGCCCGTCCCGGCCGACGCGCCGACCCCGCCGACCCCGCCGGCCCCTCCGGCACACAGCACGGCCAGCAGCGTCACCGCGAACGGGCCGGCGCCCCGGTCACGCCACCTGATGTGTCACCGTCCCGGTGTAGGTGCCGGTCTGAGCCGTGATGGGGATGTTGACGATCAGCGTGGGGTTCCAGGTCGCCGTGCTGCCTCCGGTGCCTCCCGTGTGGGCGAAGGCCGGGACGGCGGTCGGCGGCGTGCCTCCCAGGGGGACCGCGTCGGCCGCCGTGGGCTGGCCGGGGATGAAGGTGCCGCCCCCGCTGGTGGCGGTCGCGGGCCCGGACCAGTACAGGACGGCGCTGAAGGGGATGGTCAGCGCGCCACTGGTGAAGTTCGTCGCGTACACCGTCGCGGTCCAGGTCGAGGTGGCCCCGCCGCGGGTGTCGGTGACCGTCACGGGACCGATCTGCCCGGTGAGCGTGCCGCCGGGGGGAGCCGAGCCGAGGTTGATCGGGCCGGCTGGCGCGACGATGTCCAGGGTTCCCGCCACTACGGTGAACGTGACGATGGTGTCGGCGGTGGGAGCGGCCACCGCCGGTGCCGCCAGGATGACCATCAAAGCGCCCACGCCCGCCGAGGTGAGCGCGGCAAGTCTCTTACGCAAGATCTCTTCCTTCCGAATGACGAGAATGTCTTCGGGGGGCGGCAAGTGGCGGATCTTCCACACTTGTCGCGATAACTCTAAGAGATCAATAACTACTCAGCGTGACGAAAACGGCAAACGGGAGACCCGGAGATGTTCCGGCGAGAATCAAAGCCCCGGACGGTGCCAAGGCGGCACCGCGAACCCGTGGCGAGCCCGGACCGGTCGCGCGAATCCCTCGGGCGAGCACGCGGAGCCGCGTGACGCCGCCCCCCGTCACGGAGGCCCCGGAGGGCTCGCGCTCAGGAAGCCAAGGACATTCCGGCTTCTTATTCACGACATATGTTCGTAACAGGTGAATGTGGATCCGGAAGATACCGACGTTCGTCTGCGAGATCATCCACCGGCGGCTCCTGGAGCGAATGCCCGAGCCCGTGGACCCGGGGAACCCTCTCGAACCCGCCCTCGCCTCCGGCGGGCTCCCCCTCAGCGCTTGACCGGGCCGGTCGAGGCCCTCACCACCAGCTCGGGCTCGAAGAGCAGCTCGTCGGCCGGGACCAGGGCCTTGTCGATCTGTGCCGCGAGCAGGTCGACGACCGCGCGGCCCATCGCGTCGATCGGCTGGCGCAGCGTCGTCAGCGGCGGGTCGGTGCAGTTCATCAGCGCGGAGTCGTCGTAGCCGATCACCGAGACGTCGTCGGGCACGGAGAGCCCCGCCCGGCGGGCCGCCCTGATCGCGCCCAGGGCCATCACGTCGCTGGCGCAGATGACGCCGGTCACGCCCCTGCGGATCAGCCGCGCGGCCGCCGCGTGCCCCCCTTCCAGGGAGAACATGGTGTGCTCGATGAACTCGGGGTCGAGATCCGCCGCGTCCAGCTTGCGCCGCGAGGGCACGTGGTCGGGGGGGCCGAGCACCATGCCGATCCGTTCGTGGCCCAGCGACCGCAGGTGGCCGAGCGCCATCTCGGCGGCGGCCACGTCGTCGCAGGAGACCTGGGGAAACGCGAGGTGCGCGACCGCGGCGTTCACCAGCACGGTCGGCAGGCGCCGCTCCCGCAGCAGCTCGTAGTGCTCGTGGGAGGCGTCGGCCTGGGCGAACAGCCCTCCGGCGAAGACCACGCCGGACACCTGCTGCTGGAGCAGCAGGTCGACGTACTCCGCCTCGGAGACGCCGCCCAGGGTGCGGGTGCACAACACCGAGGTGAACCCCTGCTGGGCCAGCGCACCCCCGACGACCTCGGCGAAAGCGGGGAAGATGGGGTTCTGCAGCTCGGGGAGGACGAGCCCGACCAACCGCGCCCTGTCGCCGCGCAGCTGGGTCGGCCGCTCGTAGCCGAGCACGTCGAGCGCCGTGAGGACGGCCTCACGGGTCGCCTCGGACACTCCGGGCTTCCCGTTGAGCACGCGACTGACCGTCGCCTCGCTCATCCCGACCTTCTTGGCCACTTCTGCAAGCCGTCGCGTCATGATGAAACTATAAGGCAAGAGAAGCAATTACTTGCGGCGACTTGCGAAAGTTACGTCAACAGTCAGGTCCGGGGGTCGTCCCCGTCAGTTTTCGGTGATCCTGCCGCCGTCGACGTGGACCCGCCGGGTGGTGTGCACCGCGTCCAGCATCCGGCGGTCGTGGGTGACCAGCAGCAGCGTACCGGGATAGGAGGCGAGCGCGGACTCCAGCTGCTCGATCGCGGCCAGGTCCAGGTGGTTGGTCGGCTCGTCGAGCACGAGGAGGTTCACCCCGCGCGCCTGGAGCAGCGCCAGCGCGGCCCGGGTCCGCTCCCCCGGGGACAGGGTGGCGGCCGGGCGCGGCACGTGCGCGGCCCGGAGCCCGAACTTGGCGAGCAGCGTGCGGACGTCCCCGGGAACCATGTCGGGCACGGCCGCGCCGAAGGCCTCCACCAGGGGTTCGTCGCCGAGGAACAGCCCGCGCGCCTGGTCCACCTCCCCGACGACCACCCCGGGACCGAGCGAGGCGTTGCCCTCGTCCAGCGGGAGCCGGCCCAGGAGCGCGGCCAGCAGGGTCGACTTGCCGGAGCCGTTGGCGCCGGTGACCGCCACCCGCTCGGCCCAGCCGACCTCCAGGTTCACCGGGCCGAGGGTGAAGGCGCCGCGCCGGACCACGGCGCCGCGCAGCGTCGCGACGACGGCCCCCGACCTCGGGGCCACCGCGATCTCCATGCGGAGCTCCCACTCCTTGCGGGGCTCCTCGACCTCCTCCATCCGCTCGATCAGCCGCTCGGTCTGGCGGGCCTTCGCGGCCTGCTTCTCGGTGGTCTCGGTACGGAGGTTGCGGCCGATCTTGTCGTTGTCGGGCGCCTTGCGCCGCGCGTTCTTGACGCCCTTCTCCATCCAGGCGCGCTGCATCCCCGCGCGCTGCTTGAGGGAGGCGACGGTTCCGGCGTACTCCTCGTACTCGTCGCGGGCGTGCCGGCGGGCGACCTCGCGCTCGGTGAGGTAGGCCTCGTAGCCGCCGCCGTGCACCCTGACCAGCTGCTGGGCGAGGTCGAGCTCGACGACCCGGTTCACGGTCCTGGCCAGGAACTCGCGGTCGTGGCTGACCAGGACGGTCCCGGCGCGCAGGCCGGTGACGAAGCGTTCGAGCCGCTCCAGCCCCTCCAGGTCGAGGTCGTTGGTGGGCTCGTCCAGCAGGAAGACGTCGTAGCGGCTGAGCAGCAGGGAGGCCATGCCCGCCCGCGCGGCCTGGCCGCCGGAGAGCGCCGTCATCGGCCGGTCGAGCTCCACGGCGAGGCCGAGCTCGGCGACGACCTCGGCGGCCCGGTCCTCCAGGTCGGCACCGCCCAGGGCGAGCCAGCGCTCCAGGCCGGCCGAGTAGTCGTCGTCCGCCCCCGGGGTCCCCTCCACCAGCCCCTGGGTCGCGGCGTCCAGCGCGCGCTGCGCGGCGGCCACCCCCGTACGGCGGGCCAGGAAGTCCGCGACCGTCTCGTCCGCGCGGCGCTCGCGCTCCTGGGGGAGGTAGCCGACCGACGCCGAGGGCGGGCTGAGCCGCACGGAGCCGTGCTCGGGAGGGAGCAGTCCCGCGAGGATCCGCATCAGGGTGGACTTGCCCGCGCCGTTCACCCCGACCAGGCCGACGATGTCGCCGGGGGCGACCACCAGGTCGAGCCCGGTGAAAAGCGCTCGGTCGCCGTGTCCGGCGGCCAGGTCCTTGGCGACGATGGTGGCACTCATACGCAAACGCTATCCGCCCGCCGGCACCACGGCGTCACGTCCCGTATGTCCGCTACATCACGATAAAAGGCCATCCCACCCTGACCGCACGCCACCGGTTCGCCACTCCCCACCCTCAAACCCTATTCCCGACAAATCGGACATATTACATTTATTAGCGAAAAAATTTTGAGGCCAGATGATCGGTGACTGACCAGGCCATTCCCGCCGGAAAACGTTACCTTACGGAAACGTAAACACCCTTTTTTGCGGACTTCAGGCAACATCAGTCGCTTCTGTGCCGTCTTATGGGGTGGGAACGGTCAACTCTGATCGTCTCCAACGAACGGGGAGAAGAGGAAAGCGTCTTGATGAAACGAATCGCCATCGGTCTGCTGTCAGCGGCGGTGAGCAGCTCGCTGCTCCTGTCCGCGGGAACGGCCTCCGCGGAGCGAGTCGCTCTCAGCGTGCGCATCGACAACGTCAGCCCGAACCCGGTCGTCGTGAAGGGAGACGACGACACGAGGGTCACCATCGAGGTCCGTACCACCGAGGCCACCCGCGTCGAGCTTCGCCTCAGGCCGGTCTCCGACCGGGCCCGCACCCAGGCGGCACAGGAGCCCAGGCTCCTGCACCAGGGTGACCTGTGGCGCTTCACGACCAGCTTCGACGAGAACGACTTCGAGGGTCGCTGGGTCGCGATCGCCGACGCGTACGACAAGGACGGCAAGAAGGTGACCGACGAGGTCAACTTCTCCGTCGTCCACGAGAAGGCCGAGAAGGCCGACACCCGCATCTACCGGTTCTCCGCGAGCCCCGAGGCCGTCCGCAAGGGCCGCTGGGTCTACTTCACCGGCCGTCTCCAGGTGGACGACGACCGCTGGAAGGGCGTCCGCGGCGAGGAGGTGGAGATCTACTTCCGCAAGCGCGGCTCCAACACGTGGAAGTTCGTCACCTCCCCCGACACCGGCTGGAAGGGCACCTTCCGCGCCAAGGCCCGCGCGTACAGCAGCGGTGAGTACCGCGCGATCTTCGACGGCACCGACGAGCTCTCCGAGAGCCGCAGCCGGACCGACAAGGTGCGCGTGTACACCCGTCGCTGGTAGTGATCCCGCCTGACGGTCGCGGCGCGGCCGGACGGTAGAGCCGACGCGGAAGCCCGGGGCGACCCGGGCTTCCAGCGTTTCCGGTGTTTTCTGTGTCTCCCGGCGAGGTCGGCCGAGGTCGCCCGCTTGATCCCCCGGCTTTCGGGCAGCGAAAGGGTACGACGACCGGAGGGAAGCCGCGCCGATGACGACGGGTGATTTCTACGACTACTCCGAGCTGCTGGAGGAGCACGAGAAGGAGATCGTGCTCCGGGTACGGGAGTTCATGGCGCGCGAGGTCGCGCCCATCGCGAACGAGGCGTGGACCAACGCGCGCTTCCCCCACCAGCTGATCCCCGAGTTCGCAAAACTCGACATCGCGGGCCTGGCCTATCGGGGGGCACGGAGCCTGCTGACCGGGTTCGTGGTGCTGGAGATGAACCGGGTGGACCCGTCGATGGGCACGTTCTTCGGTGTCCACAACGGCCTGGCGATGGGCAGCGTCGACCGGCTGGGCTCGGAGGAGCAGCGGGAGCGGTGGCTGCCGCCGATGGCGGCGATGGAGAAGATCGGGGCGTTCGCGCTGACGGAGCCCGAGGGGGGTTCCGACGTCGCGTCGGGGCTGCGCACGACGGCCCGGCGCGAAGGCGACGTGTGGGTGCTCAACGGGGCCAAGCGCTGGATCGGCAACGCGACCTTCGCCGACCTGATCGTGGTGTGGGCCAAGGACGAGGCGGACGGCCAGGTCAAGGGATTCGTGGTGGAGAAGGGCACGCCCGGCTTCGCCGCCACGAAGATCGAGAACAAGATAGCCCTGCGCACGGTCCAGAACGCCGACATCACGCTCACCAACTGCCTGGTGCCGGAGATCAACCGGCTGCAGAAGGCCAACGGCTTCCGCGACACCGGCACCATCCTGCGGCAGACCCGGGGAGGCGTGGCCTGGCAGGCGGTGGGCTGCATGACGGGCGCCTACGAGCTCGCGCTGGAGTACGCGAAGACGCGCGAGCAGTTCGGGAAGCCGATCGCGGGCTTCCAGCTCGTGCAGGACCTGCTCGTGCGGATGCTGGGCAACGTCACCTGCTCGCTGGGCATGGTGGTGCGGCTGGCGCAGCTCCAGGACGCGGGTGTCTACAAGGACGAGCACTCGGCCATGGCCAAGGCCTTCTGCACGGCGCGGATGCGCGAGGCCGTGGGATGGGCCAGGGAGATCCTGGGCGGCAACGGCATCGTCCTCGACTACGACGTCGGCCGGTTCGTGGCCGACTCCGAGGCGATCTACTCCTACGAGGGGACGCGCGAGATCAACACCCTCATCGTGGGACGGGCGATCACCGGCACGAGCGCCTTCGTCTGAGCACGCCGTGCCGGAAACCGCCGCCTGAGCGCCTTCGCGTGAGAGGCCCGTTCGAGCGTCCCCGGCCGAGAGCCCTCGGCCGGACGCTCCCGCTCGGGTGCTTCGCCCGAGCCCTTGTCCCCTTAGCGGCTGCCCTCCGAGCGCCTTGGCGTCTTCGGCAGGCGCACGGCCGCCGCACGACCGCCGCACGACCCGCTCCGATCAGTGGTCGCGGCGGGTGACGAGGCGGGCGAGGGTGGTCAGCTCGGCGGCGGGCCGGGACAGCGCGCCCGCGGACACCAGGTGGCGCAGGGCCCGGGCGAGCAGCTCGTCGGCCTCCACCTGGGTCCAGGCCCGCCCGCCCGCGGCCTCGACGAGCTCGGCCGCGCGGACCAGCTCGGGGTCGGAGAGCGGCCGCTCCCGGTGGTAGAGCCCGGCCAGCTCCCGTCCGGCCGGGGTGCCGGAGGTGAGGGCGGCGACGACCGGGACGGACTTCTTGCGGCTGCGCAGATCGGAGTGGACCGGCTTGCCGGTCGTCTCGGGATCGCCCCAGATGCCCAGCAGGTCGTCGACGAGCTGGAACGCCAGCCCCAGGTCCCTGCCGAAGGCGACGAAGTGCTCGACCTGCTCCGGGCCGCCACCGCCGAACAGGGCGCCGAGCCCGGAGGCGCACCCCAGCAGGGCCCCGGTCTTGCCGGCCGCCATGCTCATGCACTCGGCTGGCCCGACGTCCTGGCGCTCCTCGAAGGAGACGTCCGCGCTCTGGCCGTCCAGCAGCTCCTGGACCGCGGTGCTGAAGATCCGGGTCGCCTCGGCGGTGCCCGGGTGCCCTCCGGTCGCGAGCACGTCGAAGGCGAGCGTCAGCAGCGCGTCGCCGGCCAGGATGGCCGGGCTGACACCGAAGACGGCCCAGGCCGTGGGGCGGTGGCGGCGGGTCCGGTCGCCGTCCATCACGTCGTCGTGCAGCAGGGAGAAGTCGTGCACCAGCTCGACGGCGGCCGCCGGCCGGAGCGCCGAGACGGCGGTGCCGCCGACGGCCTCGGCCGACAGCAGGGCCAGCGCGGGGCGGATCGCCTTGCCCCCGCCGGTCGTGGACGGCCGGCCCTGCTCGTCCCACCAGCCGAAGTGGTATCCGGCGATGCGCCTCATCGACGCGGGCAGCGTGTCGGCCGCCGGGCGCAGGGTCGCCTCGACCATGTCCCGGCTCCAGGCCAGCACCTCGCCCGCGGACCGCCCGTCCGTCGACATCTCTATGGTCGTCATGCTCGCTCTCCCTCGCTCGGCGGCCGGTCCGGAGCCCTGTCCTCGACTGCCCTCGACTGCCCTCGACTGCCCTCGACTGTCCTCGGCCGCCCTCAGTGGCCGATCTCGACGTCTTCCAGGATTCCGAGCGCGTCGGGCACCAGGACGGCGGCGGAGTAGTAGGCGCTCACCAGGTAGGAGATGATCGCCTTCTCGCTGATGCCCATGAAGCGGACCGACAGGCTGGGTTGGTACTCGTCGGGGATGCCGGTCTGGTGCAGGCCGATGACCCCCTGGTTGTCCTCGCCGACGCGCATGGCCAGGATCGAGGTGGTGCGGGTCTCGGTGATGGGGATCTTGCTGCAGGAGAAGATGGGGACGCCGCGCCAGGCGGGCACCCCGCTGCCGCCGACGTCGACGCCCTGCGGGTAGAGCCCGCGCGCGTTGCACTCGCGGCCGAAGGCGGCGATGGCGTGCGGGTGGGCGAGGAAGAAGCTCGTGCTCCTGCGGCGGCTGAGCAGCTCGTCGAGGTCGTCGGGGGTGGGCGGGCCGGTGCGGGTGTGGATCCGCTGCTTGAGGTCGGCGTTGTGCAGCAGCCCGAACTCGCGGTTGTTGATCAGCTCGTGCTCCTGCCGCTCGCGCAGCACCTCGATCGTGAGCCGGAGCTGCTGCTCGATCTGGTCCATCGGGTCGTTGTAGAGGTCGGCCACCCGGCTGTGCACCCGCAGGACCGTCTGCGCGACGCTCAGCTGGTACTCGCGCGGGGAGAGCTCGTAGTCGACGAACGTGCCCGGCAGGTCGGCCTCCCCCGCGTGCCCGGCGGCCACCTCGACGGCGGCCTCGCCGTACTTGTTCCGCGGCCCCTGGGCGGCCGTCTCCCGCTGCCGCAGGTGGGCCTGGAGCGTCTCCGCCTGCTCGGCCACCTCCAGGAAGGCCTGCCGGGGCAGGACCATCGCCGTGCCGCCGGTCACCGCCTTGGCGGTGAACGGCCACTCGGCCCCCTCGCCGACCAGCGTGTCGTCGCCGAAGTGGTCGCCCGCGGCCAGCACGGTCAGCACGATCTCGTCGCCGTACGGGCCGGTGCCGACCTTGTTGACCTTGCCGTGCGCGATGACCACGACCTCGTCGGCGGGCCGACCCGCCTCCACGAGCACGTCACCGGCCTGGAAGTCCCGCTGGACGAACCGGCCCGCCAGCGCGTCGAGGGCGTCGGAGTCGTCGAACCCGCGCAGCAGGGGCAGCTCGCACAGCTCGGCCGGGATGACCGCCACCTGCGACCCGGAGTTGGTGAAGCTCACCCGCCCGTCGCCGATCGTGTAGGTCAGCCGCCGGTTGACCCGGTAGGTGCCGCCCGAGACCTGCGTCCAGGGGAGCATCCGCAGCAGCCACCGTGAGGTGATCTCCTGCATCTGGGGAGTCGACTTGGTCGTCGTCGCCAGGTTACGCGCGGCGTCCGTACTCAGACTCAGCTGCGACCGGCCACCAGCCTCGAACTCCGTCACAACACACCACCGATCCGTATTCGTACTGACAGGGGAAGAAGACATGGAACAACCAGGGGGGAACGTCAATTACCCGCGACAGAAACGGCAGAATCGTTGACCCCCCGATGCGCGGAGCCGGATACGGCCCGCCACCGTGGACGCCTCAATTTTGGGTTGCCCTTAAATATTCTGTCAAGCATTGAATACGATCCGGCCGGCAATCGGCAAAGCCGTTATCGCCAAATGCCGGAAAAACAGCGAATGTCTTATTCATAATGGCGGCACAGCTCACCCGATGGGCTTTCGAGCTGGGAATATCCGTTATTCCAGACATTGTGCCGCGTACCCCCGAAGGTCGGCACGGCGCCCCCGAAACACCCTTCCGCGCGACACGGAAAATCCTCCGGGACGCCTCGGATCCGGGTGACAGCACGACGGAAAGCCGAAACACCGTTCCGGGCCGCATGTCCCGTAAAAGAGGAAAACCGGTGGAACCGGTCAGCGGGGCGGTTCCGGTGCGCGGCCCAGGAGCTCGGCGAACAGGTTCTCCCAGAGCGGCATGACCACTTCGGGCGTGTAGTCACGCGCGGTGACGGCCGCGGCGGCCCCCATCCGCTCCCGCAGCCCCCGGTCCTCGATGAGCCGGACCATCGCCGCCGCCAGCGCGTCGACGTCCCGGGGAGGGACGAGCAACCCGTCGATCCCGGAGGTGAGCACGTCGGCCGGGCCGGTCGGGCAGTCGAAGGCGACGACGGGCAGCGCCTGGGTCATCGCCTCGATCATCACCATCGGCAGGCCCTCGAAGCGCGAGCTGAGCACGTAGAAGGAGGCCCTGGCCAGCTCCTCGTCGAGGCGGTCGGTCCGTCCCATCAGGGTGACGTTGTCATCCAGCCCGTGCTCCTTCAGGAGCCCGCGCAGCGCGTCCTTCTTCGGGCCGGTGCCGTAGATGCGCAGCCGCCAGTCGGGATGCCGGTCGACGACCTTGCGGAACGCGGGGATCAGCAGGTCGAAGCCCTTCTGCCCGACGAGCCGCCCGGCCGCGACCACGAGCCGGTCCTCCCGCCGGCCGGGTGGCCGCCGCACGGCGCCGACCGCGTTGGGGACGCGCACGACGGGGGTGCCGGGCAGGAGCGCCTGGTACTCCCTCCTGTCGGTCCCGGTGAGCACGGCCACCGCGTCCAGGTTCCCGTAGTGACGGGCGATCGCCGCCCGGACCGCCTCGGGGTGGGTGGCCAGGTTCATGTGCTCCTGGGCGATCCTGACGACGCTCGCGGGAGCACGCCGGGCGGAGATGAGGTTCAGCGCGGGGCGGGTGGTGACCAGGATGCCGTCCTGGAGCGCGGAGACGTAGTCGATGACGGCCCGCTCCACGCGCTCGGTGAAGTAGGAGGCCGCGAACTCCCCCGCGGGCACGATCTTGCCGCGGATCCGCCGCCAGGCCCTGCGCCCCACCGAGTCCGAGGGCCTGCCGTCGCGCTGGTCCGACAGCGCCAGCAGGCGGACGCGCGCGTCGATCGGGAACTGGGGCCTCTCCCTCCGGCGCACCACGCTGACGATCTCGACCTCGTGCCCGGCGGCGGCCATCGCGTTCGCCTGGTTGACCACCGTGCGGATCGTCCCGCCCATGCCGTACGCGTGCAGGAGCATGTAGCGGATCTTCATGGGCGTGGAGGCACCGGGGGTCCCGGGCGACGTCATGTGGGCTCCGCGGCGCGCGGCAGGTATCCCCAGCTCTCGCACATCGGCCTGAGCGACTCCGGGATCTCCCTCTCCCCCGGCAGGTCGCGCGCGGGCTGCACGCTCCCCGAGCGGATCTTGTCCTTCCAGTCGCCGAGCCCCTTCTCCAGCACGGCCTGGTCGCCGTACGCCAGCATCTCCGGCTCCCAGGGGACGCCGAGGAAGTCGCAGAGGCGGCGCGCCTCGGCCCCGGGGTCGGCGGTCAGGTCCTCGTAGCGCACGGTGCACCCGCTGAGCGCCCCCCGCGCCCGCTGCACGGCCTTCATGTAGCGCAGGGCGTCGAGCGCCGCCTCCTCGGGCGTCCTCTTGCCGGCTCCGGCCTCGTACCACGAGCTCGCGACGGACGCCGGGTGGCGCAGCAGGAAGACGAAGCGGGCGTCCGGCCAGCACGCGGCGATGCGCCGGTACGCGAAGGCGTTGGCCGGTGTCTTGTCCACGACGAACGTCTTGCCGCTCCTGACCAGCTCGCGGTGGAGCACGCGGTCCCACAGCAGGTGTTCCAGGTCGGCCCGCTCGTGCCCGAGGGCTCCCATCGCCTTCTCCGCCAGCGAGGTGCCGAACTCCACCCGGAGCCTGCGCACGTGCAGCTCGTGCGGGGCGTGCAGCATGGAATGGGCGTTGAGCAGGGCCCTCAGGAGCGTGGAGCCGGACCTCACCGGCGAGAGGATGAAGATCGGGGCGACCAGCAGCCGGTCGACCTTCGGGTCCGCGGGCGGCCTGAACGACTCCTCCGCGGGCGCGGGCGCCCCCGCGGCCACCGGTGGACCAACTTTCCCTACTCGGTTAAGCTGGAATCCGGTTAGCCTGACAAGGGCGTCGTTGGCCTTGCGCTGCCAGTCCATGCCCAGGGAGGGTAGTCACCTTTCCTGGCATTTAACTGTGTGTTCACTCAAGAACACCTCCCCGTCCACAGCCGTGCCCGGCCCTTGGGACGACGCTGGAAACAGCCGGTGATTCGCCCCTCCCAGGCGGGGTAGTGACACGTTCCCACAGCTCAGAGGGCATGCGGCCGGTCGGCGACCACGCTCGGGCACGCCGCCCCCGGCTCATCGTGCCCCGCGCGGAGGAGATCGAGTGACCCATGACGTACGGCCGGATCCGGCCTCCTCACGAACCTCGCCGGACGCCCCGCCCCGCGACGTCGACGACGCCACCGCCGAGGCCCTGGGGAAGCTCTCCGAGGCGCTGGAGACGACCGAGAGGGCCCGCGGGCACCTCTACTCCTTCCACCAGCTCACCGGTCACGCCGATCTGCAGCTCGACGAGGCGGTGGAGCTGCTGCGCGCCGCGGGCCACCCCGAGATGGCCGACCTGGTGACCCGGGAGCTGATCGGCCTCGACGTCATCCCCGGCCACTGGACCTTCCAGATCGTGGAGGAGTACGAGGACGGCTACCACGACGTCTTCACCGGCGTGGAGAGGCGGGTCAGGGAACGGCTCGCGGGCGGGCGCCGCCACATCCACGAGGCGCGGATGAAGGAACGCCGCCAGAACTGACCCGCCTCCCGCCTCCGCCGGGTCCGGTTCTCCCGGCACGGGACACGCGCTCCCGCCCGTCACCGCTCCCGGACGACGATCTCCCGCCCTCGGGACCCGCTCCCCGGTGCCGGGCACGCGCTCCGGCCCGTCTTCCGGGCTTCGTTCCCGCCTGGGCGGGGGATCGCGGCGTACGGTCCCGGCGGCGGGCCCCGTACAGTGTGGGGCATGGGGATGGTCAAGACCGTGGGGCTGGTTCTGCACCCGCAGCGCGATTCGAAGGTGGCCATCGACACGATCGTGGAGTGGGCCCGCGCCCGCGACGTCACGGTGCTGGGGCTGCCCGACGAGGTCGGGCGCATCGACTGCAGCGCGGTGTCGGTCGACAGCGCCACCCTGGTCGACCGCGCCGACCTGCTCGTCAGCCTCGGCGGCGACGGCACGATGCTGCGCACCATGCGCCTCATCTCGGGGCGGCAGACCCCGGTCCTCGGCGTCAACCTCGGCAAGCTGGGGTTCCTCGCGGAGATCGACGTCGACGAGCTGCCCCCCGCGCTGTCGGCCATCGACAGCCACGCCTACACGGTCGAGCCGCGCATGGCGGTGCGGGCGGCCCTGCCCGACGGCACGGCGGTGACCGCGTTCAACGACATCGCCCTGGTGCGGATACCGGGGGACGGGCTGTCGGCGGTGTCGATCACCGTGGAGGGACACCCCTTCGTGCGCTACGCGGCCGACGCGGTGATCGTGGCCACCCCCACCGGGTCGACCGCCTACAGCTTCTCCGCGGGCGGGCCCATCGTGTCGCCGACGGTCGAGGGGTTCCTCGTGGTCCCCGCGGCGGCGCACTCGTCGTTCAACCGGGCCATCGTGCTCTCGGCCGACGAGCGGGTCGTGCTCGACCTGCTGCCGACGAGCGGCCGGCTGGCCGTGGAGGTGGACGGCACGGTGGCCGCGCACCTCACGCCGGGGGACGGGCTCGCCGTCACCGCGATCCGCGCCGCCGCCTGGGTGGTCCGGCTCGGCCCGAAGAGCTTCTACGACCGCGCCCGCCGCAAGCTCCGCGTCAACGGCAGCGCCGAGGTCGACTAGACCGTTCCGGAATCACCGCACCGCCCCGGCACCCGCCGGAGCGGGCTCCTTCTGCGCCCTCCGCTGGTCACGGGCGTGACGGGGACATTCGGGTGACAGCGCCCGTCATGAAACTTTCATGCCCCGCTTGACAGCGGGAAAGCGCTTACCTAGCTTGTGGGTTGTTCGCTCACATGTACGCGGATCGCATATGTGAACGGCGAGTACTCGCTGGGGGGACTCCGAACCGCAGGCGCACCGGCCTGCCGGACCAGCAAGGAGCTCGACTGTGCTGTACAGAATCAACGGGAAGGCGGCCGGCGTTCTCGTCGCCGTCGCCGCCCTCGCCCTTTCGGGAACGGTGGCCGGCGTCTCCGCCGCCTCCGCCGCCGCGCCCGCGGCGGGAAACTACAACCTGGTGAACAACGGCAGCGGCCTGTGCCTCACCGTTCCCGGCGGCAGCTCGTCCACCGGCGTCCAGCTCACCCAGAGCGGCTGCGGCGGCTCGGGGCAGTCCTGGGCCGTGACCGGGAGCGGCACCCAGCTCAAGGCCGTCCACAGCGGCCTGTGCGCCGGGGTCCAGGGCGCGAGCACCTCGGCGGGCAAGGCGGTCCAGCAGGAGAGCTGCTCGGGCGGCTCGTCGCAGACCTGGAACCTGACCGAGTCCGGCTCCAACTACCGGGTGGTCAACGCCAACGGCGGCAAGTGCCTCAACACCAAGGACAACTCCACCTCCTCGGGCGCCCTCGTCCAGCAGAACTCCTGCGACTCGGTGGCGACCAAGCAGTGGCGGCTCGTCCCCGCGGGCGGCGGCAACCCCGACCCGACGGTCACCCCCACCCCCGGCCCGACGCCCACGATCACCCCGACCCCCGGCAACCCGGGCGGCCTCGTCGGCTGGGCGACCCAGGGCGGCGGCACCACCGGCGGCGGCAACGCCCCGCCCACCACGGTCAGCAGCTCCTCGGCGCTGAGCAGCGCGCTCTCTTCGAGCAGCGCCGCCGTCATCCGGGTGTCGGGCACGATCTCCTGCTCCGGGATGCTCACGGTCGGCTCCAACAAGACGATCATCGGCAACTCGGGCGCCACCATCGCGGGCTGCGGATTCAACATCTCCCGGGCGTCCAACGTCATCGTCCGCAACCTGTCCTTCCGTGACTGGAACGACGACGGCATCCAGGTCCAGTACTCGACCCGGGTCTGGATCGACCACAACACCTTCAGCAACGGCTACGACGGCGCGGTGGACGTCAAGCGGGCCAGCGACTACGTGACCATCTCCTGGAACAAGGTCACCAACCACGACAAGTCCATGCTGCTCGGCCACGACGACGGCAACGGCAGTGAGGACCGCGGGAAGCTGCGCGTCACCTACCACCACAACTGGTTCGACGGCACCACCCAGCGCCACCCGCGCGTGCGCTTCGGCAACCCGGTGCACGTCTACAACAACTACTACGGCAACGTCGGCGGCTACGGCGTGGCCTCCACCGAGGGCGCGGGCGTCCTGGTCGAGGGCAACTACTTCGAGAACACCGACGACCCGTACCACCTGGGCGAGGGTGACTCGGGACCGGGCACCCTGGTCGCCCGCAACAACCACTTCGTCAACTCCGGCACCGGCCAGGCCGGTGGCAGCGTTGGCTCCATCCCCTACTCCTACTCCCTCGACGGCGCCTCCAGCGTCAAGTCGATCGTGACCGGCGGCGCCGGTGCCGGCCGGATCTCCATCTGACGCGTACTCCGCCCCACGTCTGACCCGCACCTGACCCGGGTCCGATCCGGATCCGAGAGGCGGCGAGCGCCGAGCGTGGCCGGGCCCCGGCGGGGCCCGGCCACAAGCTTTCCGGCCGGACCTTACGGGGTCCGGCCACCGGCTTTCACGGCCATCGGCTTCCACGCTGACCGGCTTTCACACTGACCGGCTTTCACGGCTACCGCGCGGCAGGAACGTCGTCCTGCCGCGCGGTCGTGAGGATCACCGGTGGGCGAACCAAGCGAACCGGGCGAGCGCGGGCGGCGTCCCGTGGACGACCGACTCCCTCCGCGGCCCGTTCCTTCACGGCGAGGTCAGCGGCCGGGTGAGGAGCCGTTCACGGTCAGGACGTGCTCGGTCTCGATCGCCGGGAAGGTGCCGGTGTCGACGATCCCGTGCTCGTGGAAGGCGGCCTCCAGCAGCGCGTGAGCCTTGGGCTCCAGCTTCCACAGGGCCCGGTACTCGCGGGCGCTGGCCAGCGAGACGCCGGTCTCGTGGGCGATGTCGGCCGCGCGGGGCACGAACTTCCGCTCGATCTGCTTGTCCCAGTATTCCCGCGCGGCCCGCATCAGGGCCGCGCGCTGCGCCGTGTCGACGATCGGCGGCGGGACGTCCAGCACGTGGAGCTCGTCGTCGTCATCGTCGACCGGGGGCCGCAGCGCCGCGGGGCCCACCGCCACCGCGGGACGCGCGGGCGCCTCGGGCTCCGGGGCCCACGGCACGGGCGGGGTCAGGTCGATCAGGGCGGAGGTGTTGTAGAGGGCGCCGATCTGGGAGAGCAGGGCCTCCTGGCGCGCGGAGTCGACCGCGAGGCCGCTGTGCTCCACCGCCCGGTCCATGGCACGGTCCAGCTTGGAGAGGGCCACGCGCATCTTCCTCTCGGACGCCCCCGAGGCGCGGAGCGCGCGGGCCCGCTTGGCCGCCAGCGCGACCCGGGTCAGCCTGCGGTGGGCGTCCACCTCGCTGGCCGTACGGTCGCTCACCTCGGCCAGCCCGACGCGGACCAGCGCGCGCTCGGGGGTGATCCGCCAGTTGATGCGGGAACGCCCGGTGATGCGGTGGCGTTCGATCGCCATGCCGCGCTCCCACAGCCACGCCGCCACCAGGGGGGCGGCGAGCCGGAAGATGGCCTCGGCGGCGCTGCGGGCGTCCATGCTCGACAGCACGGCCGTCAGACCGGTGAGCGCCCACACGGCGACGCCGTCGATGCCCGCGGAGAAGTTCTCCCGCATGTTGCGGCGCGCCCGGACGGCGCTGGTGATGACGGCGACCTCGATGAAGGCGAAGAGCAGCAGCCGCAGTGGGCCGTCGAAGCCGAGCACGTCACCGGAGAAACGCCACATGCCCTGGGCGGAGACACCCGTCGCGATGCTGGCGGCGACGATGGTGAGGATGTCCTCGGCCGGACGGGGCGCGATGTGACGATGGTAGAAGCGGACCGCCAGGCGCTGGACCGCGCGCAGCACGAAATACGCCACGATCAGGAGGACGAGGGCGAACACGCCGATGATGACCGTGAGAACCGGCTGGTCCGATGCGAAGGCGGTGATTTGATCGATGGGGGGCATCAGTCACTGTCCGTCAGTCTCGATGTCCGACAGGATATCCAGCGATCATTCCAGAATGTCGGCGGCTTGTTCGCGAAACGGGCGCTCACCCGCGTGACAGATGTGAACACAGTTGCGATGAAGACCAGTAAAGATCACCATGAACGGCCGACCGGCCGGATGCCGGGGTCCCGATCGACATCCGGCCGTCCGGCCGGGATCCTGATCGATATCCCGCCGCCCGGCCAGGGTCCCGACCGGCATCTCGCCACCCGGCCAGGGTCCCGACCGACATCCCGCCGTCCAGCCAGGGTCCCGACCCACGTCCCGCCGCCCGGCCGAGATCCTGACCGGCATCCCGCCGCCCAGCCGGAATCCCGATCGGCATCTCGCCGCACGGCCGGGGTCAGAACGGCCAGCTCGCGTCGCGGCCCCTCTCCAGCAGCGGGATCAGCCGGAACGACGCGTCGGAGAAACCGCCGAACTCGTGGCGGCCCCCCGAACCGGCCGGCATCGCCGCCCGCCGGTAACCCTGCAGGTTGAAGCCGTACATCGGGACGCGCTCCGGCACCGCGCGGGTGACCTCGTCGCCGTGGTAGCCGCTCATGGTTTGCATGTCGGACAGGATGACGACCCGGTCGTGCCCGCGGTACGCGCGCCGGAGCGAGGCGGCGATCTGCGTGCCGTGGCCGACCTCGCCGACGCGCCCGCAGAACCGGTCCATCTCCTTCAGGACCGACGCTCCCCGGCGCATCCTGTGGTGGAACACGCCGTCGGCGAAGCCGTACAGGTCCACCCGCTCGCCGCGGGCGGCGAGCGTCACCCCGAACAGCGCCGCCGCCCGGACGGGCGTGACCGTCGAGCGCGCCGAGACCGCGCCGGAGGTCATCGACGCCGACGTGTCCACGAGGACGAGGGTGCGCCCGCCGAACGACGGCACGTTGCCCGTGGCGAGCGTGAGCGCCCTGTCCAGCGCGTGGCCCCAGCGCGCGCTCGGCGCGTTGCGGTATGCGGAGTAGAACCGGAACGGCAGCTGCCGCGACCCGGCCACCTCACCGGGGTCGGCGAGCTTCGCGGCGACCCGCCCGGCCACCTCGTCGGATACACCCGCCTCGTCGAGGTTCCGCAGGTTGCGGATCAGCGCCATGTAGCCCATCGACGGGACGATCGCCTCCCACGCCTCGCGGTCCATCGGGCCCTGGAGCCACCCGGCGAGCGCCTCCCAGGTCATGCCCGCGGCGCGCAGGCGTCCGGGGTCGGCCAGCACCGCGCGTCGCGACTCGACCGGCAGGACCGCCAGCCCGGCGCGGGCGCGCAGCGTCGCCAGCGCGTCGTGGATCGGCTTGTCGCGGTCGTGCCTGCGGTCCAGGGCGTGCGCGAACAGCTCCCCCTGCCACGCCTTGTCCGCCGCCGGGACGGGGTGGACGAGGTCGATGACGTCGGCGAAGCGGAAGCCCCTGGCGCCGGTGTCGTACTTGAGCAGGCCGCGCTCGGTGTACAGGCGCCGGACGGCGTCGGCGACGCCGCGCTTGACCGGCTTGGGGATCGCCCGCCCGTACGTGGACATCCAGTAGGCGAGGGCCTCGCCGGGCTCGTCGGCGCGCTGCAGGACGCCGTCCACCAGCTGCCGGTTGAGGCCGTGCAGGCCCGCGGCGAGCCGCGCCCTGACCGACTCCAGCGCGGCGACGAGCGGGGCGGTCCGCATGTTCGCCTCACCGCGCAGCCAGGGAAGGAAGCGGGCCATCCACTCGCCGTCCTCGACCGCGACCTGGTGGACGAGCCGGCGGAACCGGTCGTCACGGTCACCGGCCTTCTCGTAGAAGGTGTTCTCGCCGACCATGTTCGACACCGCGAGGAGGAAGAGCTCCCCCTTGGCGTCACGGGCGTATCCGGGGGCGCCCTCGTGGGTGCGCCCGGAGGGAACCCGCTCGGTCCTGACCGGGCTGGAGACGGCCGGCCGGTTGGTCGCGGTGTTGAACTTGGACATGGACGGGCCTTTCTCTGCGAGTTCCGTACGTCACCCGTGGGCTACGCACGCGGGGGCGGCGGTCATGGTGACCGCGCCGGAGCCGCGCGCGCCGGGAGTGCTCCTGCTTCGCGCGTTGTTCACGTGGGCGTGCCCGAGGTCGAAGCGAGGAAGGTACCAAGGTGCTCTTCCCGACTGAGCTACGCGGCCGGAACCGCGACCGGATTCGAACCGGCGACCGCCCCGTTGACAGTGGAAGTAACCCTCCTCCGCGCACCGGGCACGCGTGTGAGGCCGTGCGCCTCCCGAGATCGAGGTGATCGCGGTCGCCCGGCCTGGCGGGCGGCGGCCCCGCTGAGTGGAGCCGCCAGGAGTCGAACCTGGAAGTAACCGCGACCGGCGCACCGGGAGGCGCGTGGACGTCTTTGCCGGACCTCCCCGAGATCGAAGTCGGCGGCGGAACGAAAGCGTGCTGCCTTTACACCACGCGCCGCACGAGCCGGCGGCGCGCCGGGAATCGAACCCGGACTTCTCGATCCCATATCGAAGTAACCGTCACCTTCGCACCGGGGAGGTCGCTGTGGAATTTTGGTCTTCCCCGAGGTCAAGATCGGCCACGGTCCCTGACGTGCTGCCGTTACACCACACCGGCCGAGGCCGGAGCCGGGAGTCGAACCCGGACCATCGCTTTGGAAGAGCGAAGTAACCGCTGCCTTCGCACCGGGGAAGCGCGTATCAAGTTGTCGGATCCTCGTATTCCGGAGACGGCTCCGGCACGTTCTTCCGCGATGTTCTTAAGCTGTGCTTCTTACGACGTTCTTCTTACGACGTTCTTCTTACGATGTTCTTCTCGCGTTGGACGGCCGGTTTCGTTTCCGAACCCCGAGGCGCTTACCACGGTAGCGACCACCGCCACGCATCACATCTCATTATTCGCCGAAAAATAGGGGTGGCAGGGGTGTGGCTACGGGGCGAAAATGTCAGTGCCCGGAGAGACGATAGAAGGTGAACACGGGCCGAACCACCGACGGGGACGCGATCGAAGTTCCGCAGGACCTCCGCGCCTCCCGGGAAAGGATCACGTGATGACGACTCCGATGAACGTGTCCGACCTGGCACAGGTTCTCTTCGTCTCCACGCTGCAGGCCTCGGACCATCCCTCGCCCGACCAGGTGCGCATGATCATCGAAGGCCGGATCCGTGCCTGCCACGCCGACCTCTCCGATTGCGCCGCCCTCGTCGCCCAGGAGGCCGGAGACCATCCTGAGGCGTACGCGAGCCGGATGCGCTGGGCCCTCTGCGAGGCAGGCCGGGTCCGCCCGTCCATCTCGTTCTCGCCCTGACCACGACCTCTCCACACCCTCACCACGACCTCTCGCCCTGACCTATGACCTCTCCACACCCTCACCACGACTTCTCGGCCCGGCCGCGGCGCGGGACGGCCGGAGTGCCGTCGGGCCAGGTCGGGGCGGGGCCCGACGAGAAGGCCGGGCCCCGGCCCCGCCTTCTCCGCGAGGCTCTCGCCGGACACGCCGCCGAGGCGCGGCCACGGCGGCGGGCCGCCTCGGTGACCTGGGGAGACGCCGCCCGCCCTCGGGACCGGGGCCGCTCGCCAGACGGCCGACCGGCGTCGTAGCGTCGGAGAATGGACGCCAGAGACGAAGCGGGCACCCCGCGCATTCCCGGATCATCGCCCACCGGCGGCCACCTGCCCGGCACCTCGGAGGAGACCGGTGCACCGGAAGGAACCGGCGCACCAGAGCGAACCGGCGCACCGGAGGGAGTGCGCGGGACGCTCGGGGCCGACCACGCCCGCGTCCCCGAGCTGCTGGAGGCCACCCGCGCATACGCGGTGCGCCTCCTCGGCGGACTCGACGACCGGACGGTGGCACGGGCGCCGGTGCGGCCCACGCCCATGCCCCTGCCGGAGGCGGGGATCGGCCTGGAAGGGGCGATGGAGGAGTTCGCGAAGCGGTGGGAGCCGGGCTTCGCGGCCGGCGCGGGCCCCCGCTATCTGGGCTTCGTCACGGGAGGCGTGACGCCCGCCGCGCTGGCGGGCGACTGGCTGACCGGCACCCTCGACCAGAACCCCACCTCGGGCCTGGACTCGCTCGCCCCGGACCTCGAACGGGAGGCGGCCGCCTGGCTGCGCGACCTCTTCGGCCTGCCGCCCGAGCACGAGGGGACGTTCGTCAGCGGCGCGACCATGTCCAATTTCGCGGGCCTGGCGATCGCCAGGGAGTGGCTGGGCGAGCGGCGCGGCGTGTCGCCGGCCGAGGAGGGCGTGGCCGCGCTCGGGCCGGTGACGGTGCTGTCCGGGAGCCCGCACTCCAGCGTCGTCAAGTCGCTGTCCATGCTCGGCCTGGGGCGGTCGGCGATCCGGCGGGCCGGCCTGCTGCCCGGGCGGGAGGCGGTGGACGTGGCCGGGCTCGCCGAGGAGCTCGACCGGCTGGACGGCGCACCGGCGATCGTGGTCGCCAACTCCGGCACGGTGAACACCGTCGACTTCGACGACCTGCGCGCCATCGCGGCCCTGCGCGAGCACCACCCGTTCTGGCTGCACGTGGACGCCGCGTTCGGCGCCTTCGCCGCGCTCTCCCCCGGGCACGCCCACCTCGTCGCGGGCCTCGGCGAGGCCGACTCGGTCTGCGTGGACCTGCACAAGTGGCTGAACGTGCCCTACGACAGCGCCATCCAGTTCACCCGCCGCCGCGACCTGCAGGCCCGCGTCTTCCGGAACTCCGCCGCCTACCTCGGCCCGGTGGGCGACGACCCCGACTTCGTGCACCTCACGCCGGAGAACTCACGGCGCCTGCGCGCGCTGCCCGCCTGGTTCACCCTGGCCGCGTACGGGCGCGAGGGGCACGCGGAGATCGTCCGGCGCGACGTCGCCCTCGCCACCGGGCTCGGCGAGCGGATCGCCGCGATGCCCGCCTACCGGCTGCTCGCCCCCGTACGGCTCAACGTGGTCTGCTTCACCCTCGCCGGATCCCCCTCCCCCGCCCGGATCGACGAGGTGGTCGACGCGATCACCGCGTCCGGCGAGGCCTTCCTCACACCGACCGTCCACGAGGGGGTGCCCGCCCTGCGCGCCGCGTTCAGCAACTGGCGCACCACGGAGGCCGACGTGGAACGGGTGGCGAAGATCCTCCAGGAGGTCGCGTCCCGGCCGTGAGTTCCCCGGCACCCCTCGCCGGCGGCGATCGCGGCCACCTCCGGGCACAGGTCTCAGATCCGGGACGCCGGAAGAAAACCCGGGTCGCCTCCTCGACACGATGCTCGTACCGTCATCGCTCGCGGGATCACGACAAGGGAGTGATCTGCCACGTCCCCCTTATATCTCCCTGCTGTCTCTGCAGAGCAGACCGAGGAAGCCGTGCAACGTCCTGCCGATCTCGTGGATCTCTCCCGGGTCGAGGCGGCCCGCGAAATCTCCGAGCCGGGAGACGTCGGCGGCTCTCATCTGGTCGATGAGCACGCGAGTCGCCTTGCCGTTCAGTTCGATCTCGGGACGGAAGACGGCGGAGCCGGCGCTGGTCGAGGTGGGGGCGACGACCAGGGTGGAGAACGTGGCGAAGGCATCAGACTGCAACACCACCGCGAATCGTTCGCCTCGTTGCTCGTGACCGACCGTGTCGCGAAGAGCGCGCAGCCGGTAGACGTCACCCCGCATCGGCGTCACCGAACTCACGGCGGATCGCCCGGATCTCGGCCAGGTCATCCGGGTCGTTGGCCAATCTTTCCGCGTCGGCGCGCGCCTGTTCCAACCAGCGGAGCCGGCCCGCCACGTGGATCGCCTCACGGATCACATCGGTGGTGGACCTGCCCTCGGAGGTCAGCTCGGAGAGAATCCTCTCCGTGTCCGAATCGATCTCAACAGTCAGCATGGCCATATCTTCACTGTACGACGAGGCCTCTCGCAGGATTTCGATCGAATTTCGTGAGCGTTCGGATACTTATCGTGACGATGCTCCGGCAAGTCAGACGTCACCGGTTTCCACCCCCACCACATCCGGCCCGGCCACCAAGGTGGCCGGGCCGGGCAGCGGGCAGGCGCTGACGGCAGGGCGGTCCCGCCCCGCCCGAGATCGCCAAGGGACGGGGCCGCCGGGGAACGGAATCGCCGGGAACGGGATCCCCGGAGAACGGGGTCGCGGGGACGGGGCCGCCGGGGAGCGGGACCTCTAGACGAGTAAGTCCTAAAGCGAAGAGTAGGTGCGGCCAGGTGTAGCGGCTGATGAGCCCGCCCGTGAGGCGCGTCGGTGGTGGGGCGGGCGTT